>DKUB01000061.1 GCA_002490465.1 Lachnoclostridium sp. UBA7215 | reverse complement strand
TAAATCATAAAACTACAAAATATGCTTGAAAACTGCGTTATTTTGGTATATACTGTGTATGCTGTCAATTTATAGAAAATTAATAAATATATAATCAGGAGGAAACATAATGAGTAAATTAAAGGTTTTAATTGCGGATGACAATCCGAGAATGGTTTCTACTTTAGAGGATGTCTTAAGGGAGGATCCTGAAATTGAGGTAGTTGGAAAAGCCGGAGATGGAGTAGAGGCTCTCGGGATGATTGAGGAGACAGAACCGGATTTGTTATTATTGGATTTGATTATGCCAAAATTGGACGGGCTCGGTGTCCTTGAGAAGATACAGAGGGGCATGATAAAGGTAAAACGCCCGGAAGTAATTGTGATTTCTGCAATTTCGCAGGAGAGGGTAACGGAGTCTGCCTTTGGGCTGGGAGCGGCATATTATCTCTTGAAGCCTTTTGATAACGATACAGTTCTTTCTCATGTCCGTCATTTTAAACCTGGTGCGAGGTCAAAGTTTATTGTAAATCCGGACGAAAACAGGCGCAGTGAGAAAATGGCAAAATATAATCTGGAATCGGATGTCACAAATATCATACATGAAATTGGCGTACCGGCACATATTAAAGGGTATCAGTATTTGAGAGATGCCATAATGATGTCTGTCGATGACAGCGAGATGCTCAATTCCATCACAAAAATTTTATATCCGTCCATTGCCAAACAGCACGGGACTACGCCGAGCCGTGTTGAGCGTGCCATTCGTCATGCCATAGAAGTAGCGTGGAGCAGGGGTAAAGTGGATACCATAGATGAGCTGTTTGGATATACGGTGCATAATGGGAAAGGGAAACCGACAAATTCTGAGTTTGTGGCAATGATTGCAGATAAAATCCGTTTAGAGCAGAAAATGCGGGCGTGAGATTCAATATATTTAAGTGATTACGGATTGTTTCGCGCTGTAATCAATATATTTTCAAAAAAAACTTTAATATCTCACTTATTTGTTGTATAATATTGGTAACTTTTTGAAATTATACCGAAAGGGGAGATATATTTGAAGAAAGTATTATTTGTTGCTTCAGAATGTGTACCGTTCATGAAAACTGGTGGATTAGCTGATGTTGTGGGATCTTTGCCAAAATATTTTGATAAGAACCAGTTTGATGTGCGTGTTATGACACCAAAGTATACTGCGATTCCGGATGAGTATAAGAACCAGATGAAGTATATTACACACTTTTATTTGGAGCTTGCATGGCGCAAGCAGTATGTGGGTGTATTTGAAATGCAGCTTGGCGGGGTGACATTTTATTTCCTTGACAATGAGTTTTATTTTAACGGGGAAAAACCCTACGGTGAGATTTATCAGGATATTGAAAAGTTTGCGTTTTTTGATAAAGCGGCGCTCTCTACATTGCCGCTCATTGATTTCCGCCCGGATATTATTCACTGCCATGATTGGCAGACAGGACTGATTCCGGTTTATTTACAGGATTCTTTCCAGCAGGGAGAGTTTTACCGCGGAATTCGTACTGTAATGACAATTCATAATTTGAAATTCCAGGGTGTGTGGGACTTAAAAACAGTAATGGATACGGCGGGACTTGATAAATATTATTTTACGTCGGATAAGCTTGAGGCATACGGTGATGCCAATTATCTGAAAGGCGGTCTGGTGTATGCAGACCAGATTACAACAGTCAGTGAGACATATGCCCAGGAGATTAAGACGCCGTTTTATGGTGAAAAGCTGGACGGTCTGATTAATTCAAAGGCGCATTGTCTGACCGGGATTGTAAACGGTCTGGATTATGATGAATATAATCCGGCGACAGACCCGATGATTGAGGCGAATTATGACGCGAGGACGTTCCGCAAGGAGAAAATCAGAAATAAACGTGCACTTCAAAGGGAATTGGGGCTTGCACAGGATGACAGGAAATTTATGATTGGTATTGTTTCCCGTCTGACGGATCAAAAAGGTTTTGATTTGATTGATTATGTCATTGAGGAAATATGTGCAGAGGATACCCAGTTAGTGGTTCTTGGAACAGGGGAGACAAAATATGAAAATCTGTTCCGGCATTTTGCATGGAAATATCCTGACAGGGTTTCAGCCAATATTTTCTATTCTAATGAGCGTTCACATAAAATATATGCCTCCTGTGATGCGTTTCTGATGCCGTCCTTGTTTGAACCATGCGGCCTGAGCCAGTTAATGAGCCTTCGTTACGGTACTGTACCGATTGTGCGTGAGACGGGCGGTCTGAAAGATACGGTGGAACCGTATAACGAATATGAGAATAAGGGAACTGGATTTTCATTTTCTAATTATAATGCCCATGAAATGTTAAATACAATTCGATATGCAAAGGACGTATATTATAACAGAAAAAGAGAGTGGAACAAAATAATTGACAGGGGCATGGCCATGGATTTCTCATGGAATAATTCAGCCCGTAAATATGAGGATTTGTATAACCGGATGTAGTGCCGGGAACGAATAGCAGTGAATCCATTCAGAAAAATCAATATTTTTTATAGAAGTGCTTGAATTTTTTGGAAGAATTGGGTAAAATAGGTTTCAGAGAGTTTGTGTAAATTTTAACAAACAAAATTTAATAAGATATAGGAGGAAATATCATGTCAGTAAAAGTAGCGATTAATGGTTTTGGACGTATCGGACGTCTTGCGTTCAGACAAATGTTTGGTGCAGAAGGTTATGAAGTAGTAGCAATCAACGACTTGACAAGCCCGAAAATGCTTGCCCATCTGTTGAAATATGATTCTTCTCAGGGTAAATATGCACTGGCAGATAAGGTTTCTGCAACCGATGATTCCATTATTGTTGATGGTAAAGAGATCAAAATCTACAAAGAGGCAGATGCCAGCAAATGTCCATGGGGACAGTTAAAGGTTGATGTAGTTCTTGAGTGTACTGGTTTCTACACATCGAAGGATAAGGCAAGTGCACATATCACAGCGGGCGCACGTAAGGTTGTTATTTCTGCACCGGCTGGAAATGACCTTCCTACCATTGTATATAATGTAAACCATGACACGTTAAAACCGGAAGATACTGTTATTTCTGCAGCTTCCTGTACAACAAACTGCCTTGCACCTATGGCAAAGGCATTGAATGACCTTGCACCGATTAAATCCGGTATCATGAGCACGATTCACTCTTATACAGGCGACCAGATGACACTGGACGGTCCGCAGAGAAAAGGTGATTTGAGAAGGTCCCGTGCAGCAGCAGTTAATATTGTACCAAACAGCACTGGTGCAGCAAAGGCTATCGGCCTTGTAATTCCGGAACTGAACGGCAAACTGATTGGTTCTGCACAGCGTGTACCATGCCCAACCGGTTCTACAACAATTCTTGTTGCTGTCGTTGAGGGTAAAGTGACTGTTGACCAGATTAACAGCGCAATGAAAGCAGCATCTACGGAGTCCTATGCTTACAATGAGGACGAGATTGTTTCCTCTGATATCATCGGCTCGACCGCTGGTTCTATCTTTGATGCAACCCAGACAATGGTATCTCCTATGGATGATGGGAATACACAGGTTCAGGTTGTATCATGGTATGACAATGAGAACTCCTATACAAGCCAGATGGTTCGTACAATCAAATATTTCAGTGAGCTTTCATAATTCCGTTACCGGAATACAGACAGTAAAATGGTCCTGACAGGGTCCGGTCTTTTGGACCGGACTCTTTCTTAATTAGGTCAATGCTCAGTGCGCATAGCTCATTGCGTACGTGAGTAATAAATTAAAAAAGGTGGTTAATTATGTTAAATAAAAAATCAGTGGATGATATCAATGTAAAAGGCCAGAAGGTTCTGGTTCGCTGCGACTTTAATGTACCTCTTCAGGATGGAAAAATTACAGACGAAAACCGTCTGGTTGCTGCTCTTCCCACACTGAAAAAATTGATTTCCGATGGCGGAAAAGTAATTCTCTGTTCTCATCTCGGTAAGCCGAAAGGAGAGCCAAAACCGGAATTGTCCCTGGCGCCGGTAGCAACACGCCTTTCGGAACTTCTCGGTCAGGAAGTGAAGTTTGCAGCAGATAATAATGTTGTCGGTGAAAATGCAAAGGCAGCAGTGGCAGCAATGAAGGACGGAGACGTTGTTCTTCTTGAAAACACACGTTACCGTGCAGAAGAGACGAAGAATGAAGACGCTTTTTCAAAAGACCTGGCGTCTTTGGCAGATGTTTTTGTAAATGATGCTTTTGGAACGGCGCATCGTGCACACTGCTCCAATGTAGGTGTGACAAAATATGTCGATACGGCAGTTGTTGGCTATTTGATGCAGAAGGAAATTGATTTCCTTGGCAATGCCGTAAATAATCCGGAGAGACCGTTTGTGGCAATTCTCGGCGGGGCAAAGGTTTCATCCAAGATTCCGGTCATTGAGAACCTGCTTGACAAAGTGGACACTCTGATTATCGGCGGTGGCATGGCATATACCTTTATGGCAGCTCATGGCGAGCCTGTCGGAAATTCTCTTCTGGAGGAGGATTATAAAGAGTATGCTCTTAAAATGGAGAAAAAGGCGGAGGAGAAGGGCGTTAAGCTTTTGATTCCGGTTGATACCGTTGTAGCTGACGATTTCTCAAATGATGCGAATTTCCGTGTAGTGGGGCGTGGAGAAATTCCGGATGACATGGAAGGCCTGGACATCGGACCGGAGTCAGAGAAACTATTTGCGGATGCCATTAAAGGTGCAAAGACTGTTGTGTGGAACGGACCGATGGGCTGCTTTGAGATGCCAAATTTTGCAAAGGGAACGATTGCAGTGGCACAGGCAATGGCAGATTTGAAAGATGCCACAACCATTATCGGCGGCGGTGACAGTGCGTCTGCCTGCAATAACCTTGGCTTTGGGGATAAGATGACGCATATTTCGACAGGTGGTGGAGCTTCCCTTGAGTTTTTAGAGGGTAAAGAGCTTCCAGGTGTGGCAGCAGCAAACGATAAATAAATGGAGGAGAAAATGGCTAGAAGAAGAATTATTGCCGGCAACTGGAAAATGAACAAAACTCCAAGTGAGGCAGTTGCATTGGCAAAGGAATTGATTCCGCTTGTAAAAAATGAGGATGTAGATGTTGTGTTCTGTGTTCCGGCTATTGATATTATCCCGGTAGTTGAGGCAGTAAAGGGAAGTAACGTTAAAGTAGGTGCAGAGAATCTCTATTTTGAGGAGAGCGGTGCATATACCGGAGAAATTGCTCCCAATATGCTGACAGATGCAGGGGTGTCCCATGTTATTATCGGTCATTCCGAGAGAAGGGAGTATTTTGCTGAGACGGACGAGACGGTTAATAAAAAAGTGTTAAAGGCATTTGAGCATAATTTAACACCGATTATCTGCTGTGGGGAGACATTGACCCAGAGAAAACAGGGAATTTATGTTGACTGGATTCGCATGCAGATTAAGATTGCTTTCCAGAATGTAACAGCAGATCAGGCAAAGAAGGCTGTGATAGCTTATGAACCAATCTGGGCAATTGGAACGGGTGAGACTGCTACAGCAGATCAGGCGGAAGAGGTTTGCGCAGCAATCCGTCAGGTAATCGGTGAGATTTATGATGCGGCAACAGCAGATGCTATCCGTATCCAGTACGGCGGCTCAATGAACGCGGGAAATGCCGCAGAGCTTCTGGCAAAACCGGATATTGATGGAGGATTGATTGGAGGAGCATCTCTGAAACCGGACTTTGGCAAGATTGTGAATGCGTAAGGATAGGATTTTTGCAGAAATCTGATATTTCATAAGTATGATAAAATGGGATATCAAGGGAAGAGGATTCCTTTGGTATCCCATTGTTATACCACCGGTTTATTGACTTCTCTTATTAACTATGGTATCATAGCGAATGCTGTGAAAGAGAATCAGATTCACTTGGCAAGATATGATGTGGCAAAAAACGCAGGAATATAACTACCAGGAGGAAACAATGATTGAAGTAGAACATTTATGCAAAACTTACAAAATTGCAAAGAGAAATGCAGGATTTGCCGAGGCGTGCAAATCTTTTTTTAGCAGAAAATATGAAATTATCCAGGCCCTTAATGATGTCAGCTTTACCATACAGGATGGGGAAATGGTCGGCTATATCGGACCGAACGGGGCGGGGAAAAGCTCTACGATAAAGGTACTCAGCGGTATCTTGACACCGGACAGCGGAAAGGTTTCCATCAATGGAAGAGTTCCGTGGAAAGACAGAATTGCCCATGTGCGTGAGATTGGAGTTGTGTTTGGGCAGCGCTCGCAGCTCTGGTGGGATGTTCCGGTTATTGACTCTTTTGAATTGTTAAAAGAAATCTATTCGATTCCCGATGATACATATAATGAAAATAAAGAAGAACTTACACAGGCTCTGGACCTGGGGGAGCTTTTGCGGTCTCCGGCAAGGCAGTTATCCCTTGGCCAGCGCATGCGGTGTGAAATAGCAGCGTCTTTGCTGCACAGTCCGAATATTCTTTTTCTGGATGAGCCGACGATTGGCCTGGATGCCGTTTCCAAGCTGGCGGTAAGGGATTTTATACAGAGACAGAATGAAATACATGGGACTACCGTGATATTGACGACCCATGACATGCAGGATATTGAAGCGCTGTCAAAGAGAATACTTCTCATAGGAAAAGGTCAAATTCTTATGGATGGCACGTTGTCGGACATTAAAAGCGGCACCGGTGGTATCGAGGAAACGGTTGCAGAACTTTACCGTGCCTATGATATTTAAGGATGGGGGTGTCGGACAGTGAAAAAATATTTTGCTTTTTTCCGCCTGAGATTTTTTATGGGGCTGCAGTACCGTGCGGCGGCACTGGCGGGCGTTGCTACACAGTTTGCCTGGGGTTTTTTTATGATTCTCGGATTTTGTGCCTTTTATGAGGCTGATGCGGCGTCATTCCCTATGCCGTTGTCTGCCACGGTGTCATATATCTGGCTGCAGCAGGCTTTCTTACATTTCTTTTCCGTCTGGGGAATGGACAATGAGATCTTTGATTTGATTATAAATGGAAACATAGCATACGAGCTCTGCAGACCCATTCACATTTACAGTATGTGGTTTGCAAGGGGGATTGCCGGCCGGCTGTCGGGAGCGCTGCTTCGCTGCTTCCCGATTCTGATGATTACGCCTTTTCTGCCGGAGCCTTTTGCCATGCTTCCGCCGGCAAGCGGAATGCATTTTGGCCTGTTCCTTGTCACTTTGGTGATGGGACTTGCAGTAACAATTGCAATTTGTACCCTGGTATATATGCTGGCGTTTTTTACTATATCTCCTCAGGGACTCAGGACATTTATCTGTTCTGCGGTAGAATTATTAGCCGGGGCGGTGGTTCCACTGCCGTTTTTTCCAGAGCGTATCCGTTTTGTGGCAGAGCTTTTGCCTTTTGCCTCCATGCAGAATGCCCCGCTGCGCATTTACAGTGGCAGCATGACGGATTATGAAATGGCCCGTGCGGTCGGGCTGCAGCTTTTCTGGCTTATTGTACTGTTAATGGCGGGCAGGGCGCTGGCGCATGCGGCTGAGAAGAAAGTTATCATACAGGGAGGTTGAGAATAATGGGAAAAGTAAAAAAAGCGCTGCACTTATATGGTCATTATATATCAATCAATGTCAGAAGTATGATGCAGTATAAGTCCTCTTTTATTTTGACAACGATAGGACATTTTCTTGTTTCGTTTAATGTCTTTCTTGGCATCTATTTTATGTTTCAGCGGTTTCATACCGTAAAGGGATTTACCTATCCGGAAGTGCTGTTGTGTTTTTCTATTATCATTTTGGAGTTTGCGCTGGCAGAAATGTATGCCAGGGGATTTGATACTTTTTCAGGGATGGTGAGGCGTGGGGAATTTGACCGTGTGCTTGTGAGGCCGCGAAATGAAATTCTGCAGGTGCTTGGAAATAAATTTGAATTTACAAGGATAGGGAGAATACTGCAGGCAGTTGTATTGTTTGTATATGGGATAGTGAAAAGCGGTGTGACATGGTCGTTACTGAAAGTTATAGCGGCAGTTTTTATGATTATCGGTGGGGTGGCTCTCTTTACCGGACTGTTTATTATATATGCTTCCATCTGTTTTTTTACGCTGGAAGGACTTGAGGTTATGAATATTTTTACAGACGGTGCAAAGGAGCTCGGGAAGTATCCGATTGGAATCTACGGAAAAAAAATGCTGATAGCGACAACTTTTATCATTCCCTATGCACTTGTGCAGTACTATCCACTGCTCTATATTTTAGGGAAGAGCACGCAGGTGTTTTATGTGTTTGTTCCACTGTTTGCCCTGCTTTTTCTTCTGCCGTGCTATCTGTTCTGGCGTTTTGGCGTAAGGCATTATAAGTCCAGTGGTTCTTAAATAAAATGAATAAAATTTCCAACCCATATCACAATCGCTGCTACAGTTCCGGTCATGACAGCGATTACAAAAAAGATTGCCTTCAGTATATGCCATTCTTTATCCCTTGCAATGGCGGTGAGGATGAAAGCAATCACTGAGATTAACCAGTATGGTAAGTCCGGCAGCCCCATATTCCTGTACTCCTTTGAGCTTTTGTTTGTTTTTCCTATTTCTTTTATTCTACTATAATCAGTGAAAGAAGTCCATTTTAACTTGCAAACTTTTTGTTCTTTTGGTAAACTGTTTTTTTAGAAGACAAGTAGAGTATAAAGCAGAGAAATGAGGACGAATATGAAATTAACAAATATACGGGATTTATTTCGCGAAAAAGAGAAGTATATTGGAGAAACTGTGACAGTCGGAGGTTGGCTGCGGAGTGTTCGTGACTCCAAAACATTTGGTTTTCTTGTTGTCAATGACGGCACATTTTTTGAGCCGTTACAGGTGGTGTATTCGGATAAACTGTCGAATTTTTCAGAGATTTCCGGACTAAATGTAGGGGCTGCCGTGATTGTGACGGGTAAACTGGTTGCTACGCCGGATGCAAAACAGCCTTTTGAAATACAGGCGGATGAGGTATGTATTGAAGGGGAGTCTGCGCCGGATTATCCACTGCAGAAAAAACGCCACAGTTTTGAATTTCTGCGGACCATTTCCCACCTCCGGCCACGGACAAATACGTTCCAGGCTGTGTTCCGCGTCCGCTCTCTGATTGCTTATGCTATCCATAAGTTTTTTCAGGAGAGGGATTTTGTCTATGTACACACGCCGTTAATAACCGGCAGTGACTGTGAGGGAGCAGGGGAGATGTTTCGCGTCACTACATTGGATATGGAGAACCTTCCGCTGGACGATAACGGGAACGTTGATTACTCAAAAGATTTCTTTAACAAAGAGACCAATCTGACGGTGAGCGGGCAGTTAAACGGCGAGACCTATGCCATGGCCTTTAAAAATATTTATACGTTTGGCCCGACATTTCGTGCAGAAAACTCGAATACAACGAGGCATGCTGCTGAATTCTGGATGATTGAGCCGGAGATTGCTTTTGCTGATTTGGAAGATGATATGATGCTGGCAGAGAACATGCTCAAGTATATTATTTCTTACGTCCTTGAAAATGCGCCGGAGGAAATGGCATTCTTTAACCAGTTTGTGGACAAAGGGCTGCTTGAGAGGCTGAAACATGTGTTAAATTCGGATTTTGCCCATGTCACTTACACGGAAGCGGTTGATATATTAAAAGAGCACAATGACAAATTTGAGTATAAAGTTTCATGGGGATGCGATTTGCAGACAGAGCATGAGAGATATCTGACGGAAGAAGTATTTAAGCGCCCGGTATTTGTGACTGATTATCCGAAAGAAATCAAGGCATTTTACATGAAGATGAACGAGGATAATAAGACGGTTGCGGCTATGGACTGTCTGGTTCCCGGTATCGGAGAGATTATAGGGGGAAGCCAGCGTGAAGATGATTATGATAAGCTCACAAAACGCATGGAAGAGTGCGGATTAAATAAAGATGACTATGATTTTTATCTGGATTTGCGCCGTTTTGGAACGGCGAGGCATGCGGGCTTTGGTCTTGGATTTGAGCGCTGTGTGATGTATTTGACAGGAATGTCAAATATCCGTGATGTTCTTCCGTTCCCGCGTACCGTGGGAAACTGTGAATTATAAGAAAAGGAGGAAAAAAATTTGAGTTTAGTAATACCGGAAGATTATAAGTCTCCTCTGGACATCCGTGAGACAGAGGTGGCAATCAAAAAGGTAAAGGATTTTTTTGAAAAGGCGCTTGCGGCAGAACTTAATCTGACGCGTGTTTCTGCACCGCTTTTTGTGGCTCCGGAGACCGGATTGAATGACAATCTTAATGGCGTAGAGCGTCCGGTTGCTTTTGGCATTAAAGAGCAGGATGATAAAGAGATGGAGATTGTGCATTCCCTTGCCAAATGGAAACGCCATGCTTTGAAGCGTTATGGCTTTCAGCAGGGAGAGGGATTGTATACGGATATGAACGCGATTCGCCGGGATGAGGATACGGACAATTTTCATTCTCTTTTTGTTGACCAGTGGGATTGGGAATATATCATTGGTAAGGACGAGAGAAACGTAGAGACTCTCAAAAGAATGGTAAAAAGAATCTATCATGCGCTACAGGAGACAGAGGATTTTATGACCGTTCAGTATCAGTATATACAAAAGTCTCTTCCGATGGATATTACTTATATGACAACGCAGGAGTTAGAGGACAAATATCCGGATAAGACGCCGCAGGAAAGAGAATATATAGCGGCAAAGGAACACGGCGCTATTTTTCTTATGCAGATTGGCGACAAACTGGCGTCAGGCAAACCGCATGACGGACGCGCACCGGATTATGACGACTGGTCTTTAAATGGTGACATTATTGTCTATTATCCGGTACTTGACAGGGCATTAGAGCTATCTTCCATGGGAATCCGTGTGGATGAGACAGCTTTGAAGGAGCAGCTGGAAAAAGCAGGATGTCCGGAGCGGGCAGAATTGCCGTTCCAAAAGGAAATTCTGAATCAGGAGCTTCCGTATACCATTGGCGGTGGAATCGGTCAGTCCCGCATCTGTATGTTTTTCCTGAAAAAAGCACATATTGGTGAGGTGCAGGTTTCCCAGTGGCCGGAAGAGGTTATGGAGGAGGCAGAGAAAAAGCAGTTAAACTTACTGTAACCAAAAGGCTGCCCATCAGCTTATGGAGGGGCAGCTTATTTATTAGGAAAGGAAATCAGTTATGGATAATTTTACCTTTTATTCACCGACATATTTTGATTTTGGAAGGGACACGGAAAATCACGTTGGAAATCTGGTAAAGCAGTTTGGGGGGACAAAGGTTCTTTTGCACTATGGCGGAGGTACAATCCGTAAAAATGGTCTCTATGAGCGTGTGACAGCAAGCCTTCTGGAGGCAGGAGTTTCTTTTGTAGAGCTTTCCGGGGTAAAACCGAACCCGCGGAGCGGTCTTGTTTATGAGGGGATTGACTTGTGCCGGAAAGAAAAGGTGGACTTTGTACTGGCTGTGGGAGGCGGCAGTACCATTGATTCTGCTAAGGCCATTGCGGCCGGAACCTGTTATGATGGGGATTTTCTTGATTTTTACTGGGGAAAAGCAAAAATTGAACAGGCGCTTCCAATTGGGACAGTTCTCACAATTGCGGCAGCAGGGAGTGAGGGCTCGCCAAATTCCGTGATTACGGACGAAAAGACATTAATAAAGAAAGGGACGAAAAGCGATTTGCTGCGTCCGCGGTTTTCTATTTTAAATCCGGCGCTGACATGTTCCCTGCCTCCCTACCAGACAGCGGCCGGGGCGACAGATATCATGATACATGTCTGCGAACGCTATTTTTCCAACACAGAGGAAGTGGAGATAACGGACAGGCTCTGTGAGGCAATATTGAAAACAATGATTCATGAGGCGCCAAGAGTGATAAAGGAGCCGGATAACTATGAGGCACGTGCCAATATTATGTGGGCCGGCATGCTGGCACATAATAATGTGTGCGGGGTGGGGAGAGTCCAGGACTGGGCCAGCCACCATATTGAACATGAGCTGTCTGCCCTTTATGATGTAACTCATGGAGCAGGGCTTGCTGTGATTACGCCTCTTTGGATGCGCCATGTGGCGGAAGTGAATCCGGACAAGCTGATTCTCTTTGCTGTCCGCGTCTGGGATATCCCGCTCTGTGAAGATGATCCGAACGAAACGATAAGGAAGGGAATTGAAGCATTTGAGCAATTTCTAAGAGATTTGGGAATGCCGTCATCCTTTGAAGAAATCGGCGCCAAAAAAGAAGATATTCCTCTTATGGTAGACAAGCTGTTCAGGGCAAAAGAGACAGAGGGCAATTTTGTGAAATTGTCGAGGGATGATGTGACCCGTATCTATGAGAGTGCAGTGAAATAGCCGGTTGGTTAAGAATGGAGAATGTATGGAGCAGAGAGAGTTTTTACACCAGATGATGGAATTGGTAGAGTTTGGAAGGGCGAAAGAAAATGTTCTTACAAAAGATGAGGTTCGTGATTATTGTGAGGATCTATCCCTGACGGAAGAACAATTAGAGCTGGTGTACGCCTTTTTGTCAGAACACCGTATTCAGATACCAGGTTATGTTAAGGCTTCCTCACCGGAGAAAGAGGGTGGTGAGGAGAAAAAGGGAAGTGCGGAGGATTCTAAATATCTGCGTATTTACCGAAAGGAATTGCGTGAGCTCCCCCCTTATACGCCGGAGGAACTGGAGCTTCTCCATGAGAGGCTCAAAAACGGTGAGGAGGAAGTGACAGGAAAGGTTGTGGAAGCGCATCTCGGGCGTGTTCTGACACTTGCCGGACGTTACCGGGGAAGGGGAGTGCCGTTAGAGGACTTAATTCAGGAGGGCAATCTGGAGCTAATGACCTGTGTGTCAATGCTCTGTGGCAACCGGGAAGTGGACGATATCAAAAGAGTTATTGACCATGCGGTAAAGAGCCGGCTTATTGAAATTGTGGATGAAGAGATTTCCGGGCTGGATTCCGATAACCTGGTTCTGGCGCGTGTCAACCTGCTGCTGGAGGCAACCCGCACTCTGGCTGAGGAATACGGCAGAATTGCCACACTGGAGGAACTCTGTGAATTTACACATATGGACAGGGGAGAAATAGAAATGTATGTAGAGCTTTCCCGTGGCAAGATAGAGATTGGCAGAGGGTGACAGAACCGTGGAGGATATATTTGATTTGAGGGTGTTTGTACAGCCGCTCTGTCAGTGGTACCGGGACAATAAAAGGAGTATGCCATGGCGGGATGAGCCAACGCCGTATCATGTGTGGGTTTCGGAGATTATGCTGCAGCAGACAAGGATTGAAGCAGTAAAAGCGTATTACAGCCGATTTATTCAAAGACTTCCGGATGTGGAAGCGCTGGCAGATGTACCGGAGGAGGAATTGCTGAAGCTCTGGGAGGGATTAGGGTATTACAACCGCGCGAAAAATCTGAAGAGGGCTGCCATGATTATGGTAGAGAGGTATGAGGGGAAACTTCCGGCAGACTACGGTTTGCTGCTGAAACTGCCGGGAATAGGAAATTATACAGCGGGAGCTATCGCGTCTATTGCCTATGGGATTTCTGCACCGGCCGTTGACGGGAATGTTATGCGGGTTTTTATGCGCTGCCTGGACTGCCGGGAGGACATTATGCGTCAGGCAGTCCGCAGAAAAGTGGAACGCTCTGTTATGGCGGTCATACCAAAAAACTGTCCCGGAGAGTTTAACCAGGGGATTATGGAACTGGGAGAGACCGTATGCATCCCGAATGGAACTCCTTTCTGCGTGGAATGTCCGCTGCGCCATTTATGCGAGGGACATCTTGCCGGGCATGAGAGTGATTTGCCGGTGAAAAAGGAGAAGAGAGCAAGACGAATCGAAGAGCGGACGGTCCTCCTTTTTGAGAGAGAGGGACGGGTTGGTCTGGCAAAGCGGGGGGAACAGGGACTGCTGGCCGGAATGTGGGAATTTCCATCCATAGAAGGGGCAAAAACCCCGGGAGAATTAAAAGAGTGGCTGTCTGTTCAGGGCTTACATTCGTTTCAGATAAAAGAGCTTGGCTGTGCAAAGCATATATTTTCCCATGTAGAGTGGCATATGTCAGGTTATCTTATCGAAGTGTCACGGGATTTTCCGGAAGATATGATACAGGGAATTGTGTGGGCGAAAAGGGGAGAGCTCAGAGAGAAGTATGCGATACCGGCGGCTTTTTGGTATTTTCGGGATAAGCTTTTGTGAGAGTTTATATTTGTGATAGAAAAGAGTGTGTCAAAATGAATTATGCAGAAATTAAGCCATATGACGTAGCGAATGGAACTGGTGTGAGGGTCTCGCTTTTTGTCAGCGGGTGTACCCATCACTGTAAGGACTGTTTTAATCAGGAAACATGGGATTTTAATTATGGAAATCCTTTTACTGAAAAAGAGATTGAGGCTATTATTGAATATATGAAGCCGGCGCATATTGCGGGTTTAACCCTTCTTGGGGGTGAGCCGTTAGAGCCTGTGAATCAGGAGGGGCTTCTTCCCCTGCTGCGGCGGGTGCATGCTTTATATCCGGAGAAGACTGTGTGGTGCTATACCGGATATCTGTTTGACAGGGATATAACAGAACGGATGTGCCGGGAGTCGGAAACAACAAGGGAACTGCTCAGCTATATCGATATATTGGTAGACGGGGAGTTTGTAGCTGAGCGGAAAAATCTGAAAATAAATTTCCGGGGTTCCGATAACCAGAGAATTATTGATGTAAAGAAATCATTAGAGGCAGGCAGTCTGATTCGATGGGAAGGTGAAATACAGGCAGAGTAAATTTTTATGGAATAAGCGGAGGACAAAATGAGAGAGATACAAAAAACGACATTGCGGTTTAAAAGACTGAGAGAACAGGCAAAGCAGCCGTGTTATGGCACACAGTGGGCCGCAGGGGCGGATTTATATGCATGTCTGGATGAGCCGCTGACTGTCAGGGCGGGGGAGACGGAATTTGTGCCGACAGGGCTTGCGATGGAGATTCCAGCCGGGATGGTCGGGCTTATTTATGCGCGGAGCGGTCTTGCCTGTAAAAAGGGGCTGGCCCCGGCAAATAAAGTCGGCGTCATTGATTCGGACTACCGGGGGGAGATTATGGTGGCTCTGTACAATCATTCCAATTCGGATATCACGGTTGAGTCCGGGGAGAGAATTGCGCAGATGGTTATTACGCCTTATTTTTTTGCGGAATATGAGGAGGCGGAGGAACTTTCGGATACGGTGCGCGGTGAGGGAGGCTTTGGCTCTACCGGAATAAAATGAAGGTAAGATTTGACGGACAGGATAAAATTTGATAAAATAAACAAACGCAAGAACAGAGTGATTAACATGAATACAGGAGTGAAGAGTTATATGGGAATGACAATGACGCAAAAAATATTGGCGGCCCATGCAGGGCTGGAATCGGTAACGGCAGGGCAGCTTATTGAGGCGGAACTGGATTTGGTGCTGGCGAACGATATTACAGGGCCGGTGGCTATTCATGAGGCGGAGAGGCTGAATAAAAAAACGGTATTTGATAAAGATAAAATTGCACTGGTACCGGATCATTTTGCCCCAAACAAAGATATTAAATCTGCGGAACACTGCAAATGTGTCCGGGAATATGCAAAAGCACAGGGAATTACTAATTATTTTGAAGTGGGGGAAATGGGCATTGAGCATGCACTGCTCCCGGAGAAGGGACTGATTGTTGCCGGTGAGACATGTATCGGCGCAGATTCCCATACTTGCACATATGGTGCACTCGGCGCATTTTCGACAGGGGTTGGAAGCACAGATATGGGAGCCGGGATGATAACCGGAAAGGCGTGGTTTAAAGTTCCATCGGCCATCCGTGTTGTATTGACAGGGAAACCGAAAAAATGGGTCAGCGGCAAAGATGTAATTCTGCATCTGATAGGGAAAATCGGTGTTGACGGCGCCCTGTACCGCTCTCTTGAATTTACAGGGGACGGTGTGGCAAATCTGTCGATGGATGACCGGTTTACGATTGCCAATATGGCGATAGAGGCAGGGGCTAAAAATGGTATTTTCCCGGTAGATGACAGTACAATTGCCTATATGAAAGAGCACTCGGATAAAGAGTATACGGTATATGAGCCGGATGAGGATGCGGAGTATGACGAGACAATTACAATTGATTTGGGGGGCTTAGAGCCGACAGTGGCATTTCCGCATTTACCGGAAAACACAAAAACGATTCATGAATCCGGCGAGGTAGCGATTGACCAGGTAGTGATCGGTTCCTGTACAAATGGACGGATAGAAGACATGCGCATAGCTGCAAAAGTGTTAGAGGGCCGCAAGGTAAAAAAAGGAATCCGCTGTATCGTGATTCCGGCTACTCAGGCTGTTTATCTGCAGGCAATCGAAGAAGGGCTGACTCAGACATTCATCCGGGCGGGTGCCATTGTCAGCACACCGACATGTGGGCCGTGTCTGGGCGGCTATATGGGAATTCTGGCAGCGGGAGAGAGAGCGGTGTCCACGACAAACCGTAACTTTGTCGGACGTATGGGACACGTGGATTCCGAGGTTTATCTGGCAAGTCCGGCTGTGGCGGCGGCCAGTGCTGTTCTCGGTAAAATATCAGAGCCATCAGAGCTTGGACTGTAAGGAGGATTACGATGAAAGCAACAGGGAAAGTATTTAAATATGGAGACAATGTAGATACCGATGTTATTATTCCGGCGCGTTATCTGAACTCCTCCGATCCGGCAGAGCTTGCGGCGCACTGTATGGAAGATATTGATACCGATTTTGTAAAGAAGGTGCAGACGGGAGACATTATTGTGGCAGAGAAAAATTTTGGATGCGGCTCGTCGCGTGAGCATGCTCCGATTGCCATTAAAGCATCCGGAGTCAGCTGTGTGATTGCAGAGACTTTTGCCCGTATTTTTTATCGTAATGCCATTAATATTGGTTTGCCGATTATTGAGTGCCGGGAAGCCTCTGAGAAGATAGCTGCCGGTGATGAAGTGGAAATTGATTTTGACAGTGGTATCATCACGAATAAAACAAAGCAGGAGAGTTATCAGGGACAGGCGTTTCCGGAGTTTATGCAGCGCATTATTAAGGCAGAGGGGCTGATGAATTATATTAATTCAGGTGAGGCATGACGGAATGCGTACCTTAGAAAAGCGGCGGATTTTTACGCCGCTTTTAAAATCAGTAATATGGAAATGAGGGATGATATTGAAGGGATTGCTGAAAAATAAAGTGGCTGTTGGGATAATTCTTGCCATTTTTGTAATTGGGATTGTAATAGCTGCCGTATGTATAAACAAAAACAGGAACAGGGCGGAGGATTCAGGTGGAAAAAGCGTAAATCTTGTCATCCCGGATGGAGAGAGTTTCGATTATCAGGAAACGGAAACAATTAAAGTAGGAAATTATAAGAAAGTAGAGGTGCTGGTAGAGCCGGATGAGGAAGATATTGACCTTGAATTGTCTGCAGTGCTTGATGATAAATTTAAAGTGATAGAGGGAAATAAAACCATTAAAAAAGGTGACTATGCCTATGTCGATTATACGGCATCCATAGCGGGTGTGGAAGTGGAAGACCTGCAGGGGGATGATGTTTTGCTCGTTGTCGGCAAACATGCGTACATGGAAGCCTTTGAGGATGCGCTTGTAGGCCGGGAGGTTGGTCAGACATATTCTGTACCATTAAGTTTTTCAAAAGATTACCCTGATGCTGCGCTGGCCGGACGGGAGGTTGTTTACAAAGTAAATATTAAGGCAAAGTTTGATGATGCATACGCGGATAAAATATCAAAAGGGAAATGCAAAGATGTTGCGTCTTACAGAAAAAAAATTGAGAAAAGGCTACGGAAAGAAAATATGGAAAATCTCTCTGAACTTGCCTGGGACGCTTTGATGGAACAGGGACAGGTTAATAAGTATCCGAAACAGCTTATAGAGGAAGAAGTTGAGAATCTGAATATGCAGTATGCAGGTTTTGCGGAGATTAGCGGTATTTCGTATGAGGAATTAATGGAGAGCCTTATGATGGATGAGGAAAGTGTAAAGGATACGGCAAAAGATGTAGTACGGGACCGCATGGTGGCGAAGACAATTGCCAAATGGGAAAATTTCAAGCTGGATGACGACACCTGCCGGAAATATTTGATAAAGCTGATGGAGTATGAGGAGGATGACGACGAGACTCTTGAGCATCTGTATGAGGATTATGAGGAGGATTACGGAAGCCGTCCTAAAGATGATATTCTGGTGGCTATGGCAAAGGATTATGTCAGTGAGCATGCTGTGATAAAATAGGGGGAAGACCTATGGGTGAAAAAATATCCATTGAGCATTTTTCTTTTGAGAGCAGGGAGGATTATGACCGGGCGGAAAAGGAACTTGAATTTATAGAACAAATACGAAAAAACGTGGACCTGACATTGGGGGAAAACGCCCATAAGGTATATATTAAGGCAGTTGCCGATAAGATGTTCCAGACAGTTATCGGATATTGCTTTCTGCTTGAGCTGCGTCAGACGATGGAGCAAAATAAGATAGTGCCATTAGAAGAGCTGGAGGATATTCCTGTCAAAGTTGTAAAAAATACAGGACAGGACGTTTTACAGGAGCGTTCCTACAGAGAAAACCGTTTTCAGAGACTTTATGAGGGACAGCGCCTTCTCAATAAAAAATTTAAAATTGTTATAGCAGCGCTTGTTATATTAATTGCCGGTTTTGTAGTTATAAATTTTCGGATGGAATATTCAATTTTCACATACTTTACAAATTATAAAGCTAATATGGAAGAAGAGCTGATTAATAAGTACGAGTATTGGCAGACGGAGCTGGAGGAGAAAGAAAAGAAACTCCAGGAAAATGAGGGGCAGCCGTCGGCTGTGCCGGAGGAGTCTGCACAACCGGATGCAGCTCAGTGATTTTGAAATATTGAAAAATGGAGGAAAAAGATGGCGGACAACACGATTTTAATAGTGGATGATGAGCAGAGAATGCGTAAACTGGTTCGTGATTTTTTAGTTAAACAGGATTTCAATGTTTTAGAGGCTTCAAATGGCGAAGAGGCGGTGGATATTTTTCTGGCTGAAAAAAATATTTCTCTTGTCATCCTGGATGTAATGATGCCCAAAATGGATGGCTGGCAGACGTGCCGTGAGATCCGCCAGTACTCTAAGGTACCAATCATTATGCTGACCGCAAGGGGGGCAGAGACAGACGAACTCCGTGGCTTTGAGCTTGGCGTGGACGAGTATATTTCCAAACCCTTCAGTCCCAAAATACTTGTAGCGAGGGTTCAGGCACTGTTGCGCCGCACGATGGCAGCAAGTGAGGAGACGTTGGAGTATGGCGGTATTGTTTTGAACCGCTCAGCCCATGAGGTGCGTATCGATGGAGAAAAAATAGAGCTCAGCTTTAAAGAGTTTGAGCTTTTAACGTATTTTATGGAAAATAAAGGTATTGCGCTTTCCCGCGAGCGCATATTAAATCATGTCTGGGACTATGATTATTTTGGTGATGCCCGGACAATTGATACTCATGTAAAGAAACTCAGGAGTAAAATGGGAAAGTACGGAAGCTACATTAAAACGATTTGGGGAATGGGCTATAAATTTGAGGTGGAGAAAAAATAAGAGGTGATGGGTTGCTATGCGCAGTTCACTACGGACACGTTTAATAATGATATTTACGGGAATGCTCGTTATCACAATTCTAAGTGTGTATTTTGCCAATATTTTCTTTCTGCCTTCTTATTATCAGAACACAAAGGTAACACAGATGAAAAGTGTTTACTCCGGTACCGTGAAAATATGTGATGGAGTGGACTGGCAGGGGCTTTCAGAGGGTGAACAGAGCCGGATTTATGATAAATTGGATATTTTAAGTTCTAATTCAGGCGTTAATATATATGTTCTTAAAGTGGAGGCGCATTCAATTTCCGGTGATATTGCTACTCTTGATTATGCTTATCCGGCTAATTCGGACAGACTGCAGGAAGTCACGAAAGACCAGCTTGGTAAATATGTCAAGGCAGTGTTTTTTGGCACGCAGTTGGATGAGAATTGTCAGATGTTAAGTCAGTCAGAAAATTGTGAGGTCTATAAGGTATTTGATGAAAGGCTTTCTTCCAATTATATTGAGTTGACCGGACAGATGAAGGATAGTTATTGGGTGTACCTGCGTGCTAATTATCAAAGTATTCAGGAGAGTGCAGCTGTCTCTAATCAGTTTCTGCTGCATGTGGGTGTTTTTATTGTTATGGCAGGGATTATCCTGATTATGTTTGTGAGCAATCAGTATACCAAGCCAATTTTGCGGTTGGCAAGGCATGCCAGAGATATGCAGAAATTGAATTTTTCTTCGCGGTATCAGGATACCAGGCGTGATGAAATCGGTGTTTTGGGTGACAGCATGAATGCGCTGTCCGATAAACTTGAGGAGACGATTTCAGAGCTGAAGACGGCAAATAATGAGCTGCAGATTGATTTGCAGAGGCGGACGGAACAAGAACAGATGCGGCAGGAATTTCTGGCTAATGTCTCCCATGAGCTGAAGACGCCCATTGCCCTTATACAGGGATACGCGGAGGGATTGCTGGAAAATGTCAATGATGACCCGGAGAGCCGCGAGTTTTACTGTGATGTTATTGTGGATGAAGCGGCAAAAATGAACCAGATGGTTAAGCGCCTTCTCAGCTTGAATCAATTGGAATTTGGCAATGGGCAGGTGCATTTTGAGCATTTTAATTTGTGCAGCCTTTTAGATTCCGTTGTGAATGCATCGGATATTTTGTTTAAGCAAAAGGAAATCATTTTATCATATAAGAGAGAAGAAGAGCCGGTGATGGTATGGGCTGACGAATATATGATAGAAGAGGTTGTGACAAATTATATCAGCAATGCCATTAATCATGTCAGCAATGAAAAGAAAATAGAGATTAAAATTGTTCCAGACCGTGATCTTGTGAGAGTGTGTGTGTTTAATACAGGAGAACCGATTCCGGAAGGGGATATTGATAAAATCTGGTCGAAATTTTACAAAGTTGATAAAGCCAGAACGAGAGAATATGGCGGAAATGGAATAGGATTATCCATTGTAAAAGCGGTAATGGAGGCGCATAACCAGAAATATGGAGTAAAAAATTATGACAATGGTGTGGAATTTTGGTTTGAGTTGGACAGGAAAAGTGCGAATTGATAAAAAGTGTTGATTGATGTGCGGGAATTTTTGTGTTATAATAGTATCATGTACTAATTGTCGGAGGAGGGAAGAAATTGAAATACAACAGAATACTGCTTTTGTCTGTCCTGTTTTTGGCTGTATTCTCCCTTAGTGGGTGTATGGATGTGAAAGACATGACGGAAGAAGAGTCGGATATGGTAGCGGAGTTTTCCGCAGGTGTGTTGCTGCGTTATTCAGACACTTATCAATGGCGCCTGATTACGAGGGAACAGCGTCAGGCAGCAGGTGAGACATCAAGTCCTGCACCGGAAGCAACGATTACTCCGTCTGAGGGACCGCAGGCTGCAGATAATGTTTCCGGGAGCGGCGTATCCGGTGACGGTTCTGCAGAAACATCCGCATTTCAGAATGTTTCACTGGATGATGTTTATCATCTGGACGATGTTAAAGTTTCCTTTTCAGACGCATGGACCTGTAAAAAATACAAAAATATTCAAGTGCCGTTGGATAGCGATGAGAGGCTCCTTATAGTGGCATTCCAACTGCGGAATACATCATCTAAGAAACAAAGTGTTAATCTCATGAAGAGGAATATTGATTATCCGCTTGAAATTAACGGTGAAACATATCAGCTCGGGCTTAACCTTCTGGAGGGCAACGATATGAAATATTTGAAGCTCTCTCTTGCGCCAAAGGAGACGAAGAAAGCAGTCCTTGTATATAATATACCAAAATCAATGGCTAAAAAAGGTACACGTGCTACAGTAAATATACATGAGGCTGGAAGCAATAAACAGGCTACCTATAATATCACAATATAGTGAAGCACCCTGAAATGGAGAAAAATATGTATAGAGAAAGAAAGCGCTGCCTCTTATTTGGATTGCCATTGTCATTTACGGTTTATCAAATAGAAGAAAAGAAAATTACGATAAAAAAGGGTTTGCTCCGCACAGTGGAAGATGATACTCTTATGTACCGGGTACAGGATGTAAAACTGGTCAGGAGTTTTTTGGAGCGGATATTTGGATTGGGTACAGTGGTTTGTTATTCCAGTGATGTCACTGACCCGCACCTGCATTTATCACATATTCGGAATGCAAAAGAAATAAAGGATTATATATTGCAGACTGCAGAGCAGGAGAGGCGCAAAGTGCGCACACTCCACACAGTAGATTTGGATGCGGATGCCGCTGGCATGGCAGCATTTGATGACAATATTGATTAACGAGGAGGAAATAAAAATGGCTGAAGTGGGAACAAATGACACAGGAATATTGTTGGAAAGCGGTACGAATGAGCTGGAGCTGCTGGAGTTTACGGTAGGCAGCCAGCACTATGGCATTAATGTCGCTAAAATTAATGAACTCTGTCCTTACAGTGAGCCTACCCTTGTACCAAATTCTCACGAGTATATCGAGGGTATTTTCATGCCGAGGGAGAGAATTATTACCGTAATTAATCTGGCAGTAGCCCTTGGTATTCAGACAAGTTCGAATACTTCTAAAGATATGTATATCATTACAAACTTTAATAAGTTACATACAGCATTTCATGTAAATCAAGTGCTTGGTATCCACCGTGTGTCGTGGGAGGATATTGCAAAGCCGGATACAACTATTAACAGCAATGGAAACGGTATTGCTACCGGTATCATTAAAATTGAAGACAGAATTATTATCATTCTTGATTTTGAGAAGATTGTCACAGAAGTAAATCCGGAGACTGGTTTGAAACTCTCGGATATTGATGCAATGGGAGAGCGTGGCCGCCATGATTGCCCGATTCTTTTGGCAGAGGACTCACCTCTTCTTTTGGAAATGCTAAAGAAATGTTTATTAAAGGCAGGATATACTCATCTGATTCCAACTACCAATGGCCTGGAGGCATGGAATACATTAGACCGGATGATGAAGGATGGTGGTGTTATCGGTCAGGACATTGCGGCAGTTATTACGGATATTGAGATGCCGCAGATGGATGGTCACCACTTGACGAAGCGAATTAAGACTGACCCGAGAATGGAAGGGCTTCCGGTTATTATTTTCTCATCTCTTGTCAATGATGAGATGAGACACAAAGGGGAAGAGCTGGGAGTAGATGCCCAGTTGTCTAAACCGGAAATCGGCCGTCTTGTGCAGCAGCTGGATATACTGATCGGATAAGGATGAGAATGATTACAGAGGGAGGTGCGTCAGGTGACATTGTGCAGAAAATGCGGTAAGGAAATTCCGGACGGGCAGGAATTGTGTGAAGAATGTCAGAATGAGAATGCGGAACTCGATGAAGCATATCTTGACGAATTGATACAGAATATGGATTTGGCCGTTGATCATGAAGAGAATCCGGAGGATGCCGTACCAGAAACTTTGTCGTTTGACGAGGCTTTGGATGAGGAAATTTTAGAAGACGAACCAGTCACACCGGAGAGTGAGACAGAAGAGGAACCGTTGCCGGAGATTGTCTGGGGAGAGAATTCTGATGAGGAAACAACCGATACATTATCAGACGATATATTATCGGACGATGCATTGTCGGATGATATATTATCGGATGATGAGCTTTTAGCTGATGATATTTTGACGGATGCATTACCGTCTGAAGAAGAGCTGGAGTTTGCATTGGACGAAACGGCTGATACATCAGATGCAGCCGGGGAAGCATTGGCTGTGTCTGAGGAAACTGTGGCTGAAGAGGAATCAGAGCAGGCGTCGGAGGATGATATTAACCATCTTTTAGATATGTTATCCGATGACTATGAGGAAAGTGAAGCGCAGGTGGAGGAAACGGCACTGGAAGAGGAAGATGCCGGTTTTGAGGAAGCGGCTCCATCGTTGGAAGCGTCTCTGTTTGATGATAATGAGGAGGCTGACAGTTTTTTTGCTGACAGCATAGATGAACTTGATGAGCCGGAAAGCTCTTCTGGTGCGACAATGGATGATGTTTTTCAGGATGCTTTATCGGCAGTTGGTTATAGTGAGAAAGAAGGAGAAGACGAGGATTCTTTTGATGCTTTGGGACTTCTTGATGAGGAAGAGGGGGATGAGTCTCAGGATAAGGTAACGGAAATTCCTTTAAAAACGCCTGAAAAAGCAGTAAAACCGAAAAAGAATAAAATAAGTTTCTGGAAACGGATTTTCGGTAACATTATTACAGACGAGACAGCGGAGCTGGAGGCTAAAGAACGTGCAGCAGAGTTAGCGGACGAAGAGGAAAAGGCGAAGCTGAAGGAAGAGAAAAAACAGCAGGCAGAAGCAGATAAGGCTGAAAAAGCAGAACAGGCACAGGCGGAAAAAGAGAGAAAAGCTGCCGCTAAAGCTGAGCAGTCCGCAGCGAAAGCAGCGGAAAAAGAGGAGAAAAAACGCCTTAAAATGGAGCGGGAAGCCAATGAGGTCGTAGGGAAAATTAACCCGGTTGGTGCAACGATAGTAATGGTTTTCTTTGGAATTATTTGTTTGTTTGTTATTTTTGGAACACAGATGTTTTCTTACTCACATGCGGTTAATACAGCAGAGGATAAGTTTAAGGCCGGTGACTATGAGGATGCTTATCAGTCTATAGCTGGTGTAAGTGTTTCAGAATCATCAGAAGAAATGGCAGATAAGGTACGCATCTGTATGCAGCTGCAAAAGAAAATCCAGTCACATGATAATTACTTTAAAATGCAGCTATATTTAGAAGCACTGGATTGCCTGATGAAGGGTGTCCGCAGTTATGATACCAATAAGGAAAAAGCAGATAATTATGGTATTTTAAATCAGTTTAATGCCCTGGAAAATCAGATTGTTTCCCTGTTGTATAGCGAGTATGGTGTGAGTGAGACTCAGGCCAGGAGTATTAATCATTCTGATTCCCAAGAGGAGTATACAGAGAAACTGGAGACGATTATAAGCCAGTGGAGTGCGAAAATGAAGGAAGATGAAAGATAGAATGGGGGATTATTGTGATTGCAATTGTGGATTATGATGCCGGAAATATTAAAAGCGTAGAAAAGGCTTTAAGTTATATCGGCGAAAAGCCACTGGTAACAAGAAATCTCCCGGATATTCAGAGAGCAGATAAGGTCATCGTCCCCGGTGTGGGCGCATTTGAGGATGCGATGGGGAAGATGGCCCGCTTTCGTTTGGCTGATTTATTGCAAAAAGTGGCTGCAGAGGGAACACCGATTTTGGGAATATGTCTTGGCCTGCAGCTTTTTTTTGACTCTAGTGAGGAGTCAAAAAATCATGTCCAGGGATTGGGTCTTTTGCCGGGAAAAATTGTTCGGTTCCCCAGTACCGATGGATTTAAGATTCCTCATATGGGTTGGAATTCAATTTCTATTGACCCGGCTTCTAAATTATTAAAGGGTATTCCGAATCATTCCTATGTATACTTTGTCCATTCCTATTATCTGCAGGCAGAAAATATTAATGATGTTGCGGCAACGACGGATTACATTGTAAAGGTGCATGCGGCAGCAGAACATGGAAATATATTTGCTACGCAGTTCCATCCGGAAAAGAGTGGAGAAGTCGGGCTTCAAATTTTGAAAAATTTTGCTTCAATATAAAAGGAGGAACTGAATGTTTACGAAACGTGTCATTCCTTGTCTGGATGTTAAAGATGGGCGTGTGGTGAAAGGAGTAAATTTTGTTGACTTAACGGATGCAGGGGATCCTGTGGAAGTAGGTGCTGCTTATGGCCGTGCTGGAGCAGATGAGCTTGTGTTCCTGGATATTACGGCGTCAAGTGATGCAAGGGACATCAAGGTAAATTTAGTACGGAAAGTGGCGGAAACAGTGTTTATTCCTTTTACTGTTGGAGGAGGAATCCGGAGTATTGAAGATTTTAAGATGATATTGCGTGAGGGGGCGGATAAAGTGGCTGTCAACTCGGCGGCAATTTTAAATCCTTCGCTGGTTTCCGAGGCGGCTGACAAATTTGGAAGCCAATGTGTTGTGGTGGCGATTGATGCCAAAAGACGTGAGAATGGCAGTGGCTGGACCATTTACAAAAATGGCGGACGGATTGATATGAAGATGGATGCTGTTGAATGGGCAATGGAGGCAGAGAGGTTAGGAGCGGGAGAGATTTTGCTGACCAGTATGGATTGTGACGGAACAAAGGACGGATATGATACACTATTGACGCGGACAGTATCAGATAATGTATCTATTCCGGTTATTGCTTCCGGCGGTGCTGGAAAAAAAGAGCATTTTTATGATGCTTTGACAGAGGGAAGAGCAGACGCTGTTTTAGCGGCTTCTCTGTTCCATTTTAAAGAGCTGGAAATTCGTGAACTAAAAGAGTTTTTGCATGAGCGGGGGATTAGTGTTCGTCTGTAAAGGATAGGAGGTTAAGTTGAAAAGTTATGCCAGGTTTGACAGGTGAGTGGAAAGAAGCATTAAAGGGGGAGTTTGCAAAAGATTATTATCGGGAACTGTTTTTATTTATCCGTGAGCAGTATAGTAAAGTACAGGTATTTCCACCTGCAGATGAGATATTTACAGCCTTTCACCTGACTCCTCTCAATAAGGTGAAGGCGGTAATTATTGGTCAGGACCCCTATCATAATGTAGGGCAGGCTCATGGGTTGTGCTTTTCTGTTAAGCCTGATGTGGAAATACCTCCGTCTCTGCAAAATATTTATAAAGAGCTTCATGATGATCTGGGTTGTACAATACCGAGTCATGGATATCTGACATCATGGGCAGAACAGGGTGTTCTTCTTCTGAATACGGTTCTGACGGTACAGGCACACAAACCAATGTCCCACCGGGGCGTTGGATGGGACGAGTTTACGGATGCTGCAATTGCTGCAGTAAATCAGCAGGACCGCCCAATTGTTTTTATATTATGGGGAAAACCAGCGCAGGAAAAGGCCAGTATGCTGAACAATCCGAAACATTTAATATTAAAAGCGCCTCACCCAAGCCCCCTGTCGGCGTACCGTGGCTTTTTTGGAAGCAGGCCTTTTAGTCAGACCAATACATTTTTGGAGCAGCATGGCGTATCTCCAATTAACTGGCAGATTCCGGAAATGAGAGAGTGAGTTTTTGGTTCATTTGGTAATTTGTTCCATATAATGGAGTAAGAGGTAACAGGAAAAAGTATAATGATTTTGCCGGACTTTTCAGAATTAACTTGCTATCATTTGACAGGTATGTTATGATAATAATTAAATATGGAACTTTATGTCTTGTAACAAATGCAGGGGGATGATGAGGATGAATAAGAAAGGATTGCTGCTAAAAATAGCTTTGCCTGTTTTGGCAATATTGCTTGTATTTTTAGTCATCGGAGGGGCATCGCAGGCTTCGGGTGATAAAAATGAGCCGTTTTTGGCAAAAGCAGGATTGGAGTTTGGCATTATATGTAACTTTTTAAACCAGACTGCGGACATGGAGACAAATTTTGCTGTTTTGAAGTATCAGCCAAATGGACAGTGGTGTGGAAATACAATTTCAAAGGACAAGGCAAATGCGGCAGGACGTATTCTTGCTGGAGAGATTGTCGGAAAAACACAGTTCCGTCATGAACCTGTCATTATAGAAGGAGAAGAAGCAGCAGCGATAGTTAAAGATTTGCTTGCTTCTATTAAAAGTTATTCATCCTCGGTAGTAGATAAAAGCGATTATGAGACCCCTGTGGAAGTAAAAGATCAGAATTCTTACACTGTGGACATAACGGATATTGGTAAAGAAACTGTATATGTCAATGCTGACCCGATGGTGGCAGCATTGAATGCTGGAAGGATACAAAATGGCGGTCTGAAAATCAAGCTGCGTGAAGATCAGACATTGGTTTTCAATATTAAAGAGAATAAGTCATTTGAGATACCGCGTTATAGCGTAGAGGTATTGGATGGTAAGAAAGATCCGGAGGAGATGGCGAAGACTATTATATGGAATATGCCGAATCTTGTGAAGCTGGCTATTTCTTCTGATAAAATGCATGCTACTATTATAGCGCCGAATGCAATGGTAAATTTGAATGTCACAGGTGAAGGATGGCTGGTGTGTGATACCATAGTCAGCAATAGTGGTGAGTGGCATATGATATATCAGGATGTGCCGGAAGTGACTCCTACGCCGGCTCCAACGAAAAAACCAAAGATAACAAAGACACCGGAGCCGACAAAAAAAGTAAATGAAACGGAAAAACCAAAAGAGACACCAATCTGGTCGGAGGATGTCCATGAGAGACGTACACCGCCGCCCGTAGAGACAGCGGATCCGACGGACACGCCGGAGCCGGCGCCGACAAAGACCCCATTGCCGACAGAGAACATAAAAGAAACAGAAAAGCCGACGGCGACACCGATTTGGTCAGAGGATGTTCATGAGAGACGTACACCGCCGCCTGTAAAGACAGCGGCTCCGACCAGTACCCCGATGGTAACGGATGTGCCAGAGCCGACAGATACACCGACCATGACACCGGCTCCGACCCAGCCGCCGTTTATACCGTTAGTGACACCTACGCCGCTGCCGACGAATACTCCGGTTGTAACGGATGTACCAGAGCCGACAGATACACCGGAAACGACAGGGACGGCAGAGCCGACCAGTACCCCGGTTGTAACAGATGTGCCAGAGCCGACAGATACACCGACCATGACACCGGCTCCGACTCAGCCGCCGTTTGTGCCGTTAGTGACACCTACGCCGCTACCGACCAGTACCCCGGTTGTAACGGATGCTCCGGCTTCATCGAAGACACCGGAAGCAACAGGGACAGCAGAACCGACGAGTGCGCCGGATCCAACCAGAACACCAGTTGTAACGGATGTGCCAGATCCGGTAGATACGCCGAAGCCAGACAAAACTCCGGATACAGATAAGACGCCGGGACCGGCAAAGACTCCGAAGCCAACGGATCCTCCAGAGTCAACGGGTATCCCGGTTTCGACACCGACACCGGCTCCGACTCAGCCGCCGTTTATGCCGTTAGTAACACCTACGCCATTGCCGACCAATACGCCAGCAATGGTAGAGACACCGTTACCGACATCGACTTCGGATCCCCTGGCACCATCAGAGGCAACAACGACTCCGGATGCCGCTGCATCTGTTGATCCGGAAGATACGCCGCTGCCGTCTGATACTCCAGATCCTTTTGCACCACCGACAGAGATAACAGAGACAGAAGAACCTGATGTGACGTTGGATCCATCTGCAGAGCCATCCGTTGACCCGGATGCTACAGAAGCTCCGCTGACAACGTTAGATGACGATGATACGCCGCTAGGCAAGGCGGATCCGGATAAAAATAAAAAGTCTACAACGACAATTCCGGATAATGAAGTGCCATTGGCTGATGCATCACCAAAGACAGGGGACTCCATGAATTTCCTGTTCCCGATTCTTGCTATGGGATTGTCCTTGATGGTTATCATTGGAGTAATGATAGTTCGTAAAAAGAGATAACCACGAGAGAATTGATTTATAAAATAAAAAACTGCAATAAATCGAATTTGAAAACGATTTATTGCAGTTTTTTCCTATAGGAAATTCCGATTTCCGCGGAGCGAGAATCAGCTTTGCTGATTTTTGAGAGGGGCGCGGTTCTCAGCCGCCCTATGGGTTATATAGAAAGTCGTTTGGTGCGGAGCAAGAATCAGCTTTGCTGATTTTTGAGAGGGGCGCGGTTCTCAGCCGCCCCTTTTTGGGCTGTTGCTAACATCAGTTTTATCCGGTTTAGCTGATTTACTTCACTGGCACCCGGGTCGTAGTCTACAGCAACAATATTAGAACTTGGAAAAGCTTTTCGGAGCTGTTTGATTACACCCTTTCCAACAACGTGATTTGGAAGACAGCCAAAGGGTTGTGTGCAGACAATATTTGGCACGTTGGAGTGGAGCAGCTCAATCATTTCTCCGGTGAGGAACCAGCCTTCACCAGTCTGGTTGCCGGTAGATACAAAAGGTTCAGCATATTTGGCGAGCTCATATATTCCCGGGGGTGGTGAAAAGCGTTTACTGTTTTCCAGTGCTTTCCGCATTGGTTTGCGAAAGCTTTCCATCAGCCAGATTGCTGCATTACCTAATGTTTTGCCCATCTTGCTAAAGCCCAGATGATCTGCCTTAAAGGAACTGTCATAGGCACTATACATAAAAAAGTCAAGCATATCCGGGCAGACTGCCTCTGCCCCCTCTTTTTCTAATAGATCAACAACATAGTTATTGGCAGCTGGAAGAAATTTTACAAGAATTTCACCCACAATGCCAACGCGGGGTTTTAAAATGGTTTCATCCAGTTCAATATTATCAAAATCTCTTACAATCTCATTTACATTTTTCTTAAATTCGGACTGTCTTGGATTCTTGACGGCTTCAATACAGCGTTTTTTCCATTTTTCATGGAGCGCATTGACAGAGCCAGGTACCTTCTCATATGGGCGGGTGCGGTAGACAACCCTCATAAACAAATCTCCATAGAGTAATGAGTGGATCGCTCCTTTTAAAAGCCTGTAATTTATTTTAAATCCTGGATTGGATTCAATACCGGCACTGAGGGAAATTACCGGAATTTGTTCCATTCCGGCTTTTTTCAGAGCACGTCGAATAAATCCGATATAATTGGTAGCACGACATCCACCACCAGTCTGTGTGATAATGACTGCTGTTTTATCCAGGTCATATTCTCCGGAAAGCAGGGCTTTCATAAATTGTCCCACAACAAGCAGTGATGGATAGCAGGCATCGTTATTTACATATTTCAGGCCATAATCAAGTTCCCCGACACCACTTGGCAGAGGTACCAGGTTATAGCCGCAGGCAGCGAGGGCAGGCATCAGTATGTCAAAATGTATAGGTGACATCTGTGGTGCCAGAATAGTATAGTTTTTCCTCATTTCTTTCGTAAATATAACCCGGTGATGGGAAGAATCGGCCACATGCGGTTTTATTCCCTTGCGGGCACGGTCTTTCACTGCAGATATCAGCGAGCGGATACGGATGCGTGCGGCTCCCAGGTTATTTACTTCATCAATTTTTAATACGGTGCATATTTTCCCGGAATCTGTCAAAATGTCATTTACCTGGTCCGTTGTAACGGCATCCAGGCCGCAGCCAAAGGAATTGAGCTGGATTAATTCCAGGTTTTCCTGTGTGCGGACAAAGCTGGCTGCACCATAGAGACGGGAATGGTACATCCACTGATCCATGGCAATTGTTGGCCGGTCAACTGGTGCCAGATGGGAAATGCTGTCTTCGGACAACACAGCAATGTCATAGGATGTTATAAGTTCCGGAATACCGTGATTGATTTCCGGATCGATATGATATGGGCGGCCAGCCAGCACAATTCCCCGCCTGTTATTTTTTTCCATCCATTCAAGGACCTCTTTTCCCTTTTGTTTTATGTCCTCGCGGGTTTTTAGAAGCTCTTCATAAGCCTTATGGGCGGCCTGCTTTATTTCACTGGCAGGAATATCATTTTGTTTACTGATATATTTCACAAGCTCATTGGCAAGAATCTTATCGCTCTCAAAGGAAACAAAGGGATTTTGAAATATAATTGAATCGTCTTTTAACTCTTCAATGTTATTTTTTATATTCTCTCCATAAGATGTGACAATAGGACAGTTATAGTGATTGCCTGCACCGTCAAATTCCTTGCGCTCATAAGGGACACATGGATAGAAGATATAAGTTACACCTTGGTTTAATAACCACATAATATGGCCGTGGGCCAGTTTGGCGGGATAGCACTCTGATTCACTTGGAATGGATTCGATACCAAGTGAATATATTTTCCGGGAAGATGCCGGAGAGAGCACTACCTCGTAGCCGAGCCCTGTAAAGAAGGTAAACCAGTATGGATAGTTTTCATACATATTTAATACACGGGGAATTCCCACTTTTCCACGGTATGCCTTATCTGCAGGCAGAGGTTTGTAATAATCAAACAGCCGCTTGTTTTTATAGTCGTAGAGATTTGGAATATCCTGATGTGTTTTTTCGCGTCCCAGCCCTCGTTCGCAGCGGTTGCCGGAAATAAACTGACGGCCGCCAGTAAAACGGTTTATGGTCAGGAGGCAGTGGTTTGTACAACCTTTACAACGGGCCATAGAGCTCTCAAATTTAAGGTTAATGATTTCTTCTAATGGAAGCATTGTTGTTTCCATGTCCTCTTCGTAGTGTTCGCGGGCGATGAGGGCAGCACCAAATGCACCCATGATACCGGCAATATCCGGACGTACAGCGTGACAGCCGGAAACGCGTTCAAAACTTCTTAAGACAGCATCGTTATAAAAGGTCCCCCCCTGCACGACGACATTTTTTCCAAGGTCCTTTGGGTCTGTCAGCTTAATTACTTTTAACAGGGCATTTTTAATAACAGAAATAGCAAGTCCGGCAGAGATATCAGCAACAGTAGCGCCTTCTTTCTGGGCCTGTTTAACTTTTGAATTCATAAATACCGTACAGCGTGAGCCCAGGTCAATTGGATTTTCAGCAAAAAGGGCAAGTTTAGCGAAATCCTTTACATCATAGTTCAAGGAACGTGCAAAAGTTTCGATGAAAGAGCCACAGCCGGAAGAACATGCTTCGTTAAGCTGTACACTGTCTACCGATTCATTTTTTATTTTTATACATTTCATATCCTGCCCGCCGATGTCCAGGATGCAGTCCACTTTTGGCTCAAAAAAGGATGCGGCGTAATAATGGGATACCGTCTCCACTTCTCCTTCATCAAGCATGAGGGCGGATTGAATCAGAGCTTCTCCGTAACCGGTAGAACAGGAGCGCACGATAGAAGCACTGTCCGGAAGAAGCTCATAAATTTCCTTAATCGCTTTAATCGTTGTTTTTAACGGGCTTCCGTTGTTATTATCATAAAAAGAATATAACAGTGAGCCGTCTTCACCGACAAGAGCAACTTTTGTTGTTGTGGAGCCGGCATCTACACCAAGAAATACATTACCCTCATAGTTTGCCAGCTCTGATTTTTTTACACTGTGAATACTGTGTTCCTGCAGAAAATGGTTGTATTCGGTTTCGTCTTTAAAAAGCGGCTCCATACGAGTCACTTCAAATTCTATTTTAATTTCATTCGAAAGTTTATTTAACAGCTTTTCAAGAGTAGTTGTATGCTCGCCCTGTGAATTCATGGCGGCACCGCTGGCAGCAAAAAGGTGCGAATTATCCGGCGCAATAATGGCATCCCCCTCAAGTTTCAGAGTGCGGATAAAAGCTTCTTTTAATTCTGTAAGAAAATGCAGAGGCCCCCCAAGAAAGGCAACATTTCCACGAATTGGCTTACCACAGGCAAGACCACTTATCGTCTGGTTGACAACGGCCTGGAAAATGGAGGCGGCCAGATCGGACTTGGCAGCACCCTCGTTAATCAATGGCTGAATGTCTGTCTTGGCAAATACTCCGCAGCGGGCGGCAATAGGATAAAGAGCTTGATAGCTTTTTGCATATTCATTTAATCCGGCAGCATCTGTTTTCAAAAGCGTTGCCATCTGGTCAATAAAAGAACCGGTACCACCTGCGCAAATCCCGTTCATGCGCTGTTCGATACCGTCTGTGAAATATATGATTTTGGCATCTTCTCCACCAAGCTCTATTGCTACATCAGTCTGTGGTGCATAATCTTTTAATGCGGTAGCTACACTTACTACTTCCTGGACAAATGGTATATCCAGGCAGGTTGAGATCGAGAGACCACCGGACCCGGTAATCATAGGAGCAATATCCCGGTTGCCAAGTTCTTTACAGGCCCGTTCAATAATTTGGCGAAGTGTTTCCTGAATATTGGCAAAATGCCGTTCATAAGCTGAAAAGATAATATGGTTCCTGTCATCTAAAATGGCAATTTTTACTGTCGTAGAACCGATATCAATTCCTACTCTGTTCATATTTTACCTCCATTCGCGGATGTCTTTTCCGCATAGCGAAGTTTGCGCGTATGCGCAAACTTTATAGAGTGAAAATTTTTCTGGAATGAAAAATTTCACTCTTTCTATTTCAGATGATAGATAGCTTGAAATTTCCATCTACTCCCTTGTCTATTGTAATTTTATGCGGCAGTACAAAGACTATGCCGCGCCACTAAAATCATATTATACGACAAAAAGTTACGAATTGCAACAAAAGATAAAAGCCATATTTTGGTTTGATATGTGTGTTTTTTTCACCTTTTTCTCTTTGCTGGAATAATATGATAAAAAAATATTTTATAAGGAAAGGCATAACATGAATCAGCGATATTGTAATGGCATGGTACATGTGATAAAGCAAGGGGATAATCTCTATCAACTCAGTAGGAGATACCGTGTTCCACTGGGGCTTATTTTAAGAGCGAACCCTTATGTTGATGTATATAACTTGCAGCCGGGACAGGAAATCTGTATTCCTGTGGCACGTCCATATCCGGGAATGATGAGGCCGCCCTTTGGGCCGAAACCGCCACAGAGGCCGGTTCCTCCGACAGGACCGAGACCACCGGAAGGCCCAAGACCGCCAGAAGGGCCGGAGCCTCCAATGAGACCAGAACCCCGTATGGAACCGGATGATGATAATTATGATGATTATGATAATGATTACGACGATAATGATAACCGCCCGGAAGTCCAAATGGAAAGTGATGAGGATGAAGAAGAGGATGTATGTAGTACAGAGAAGGAGTACGTCTGTGAAAAAGATATGTCTTTTGAGCAGTTTTTAGAGGAACAGGATATGAGTGTTTCTGACTTTTTTGAGTGCAATTCGCCAGAGACGCTGATGCTGGCCAGAGGAACAGGGCTGCATATACGAAAGAAAGTTTGACAAAGGGTATTGAACCCGATATAATAAAAACACGTATGTGCGGCCCACGAAAGGCTATCCTGTAATGGGCCGCAGGTGTTAAAGGAAATTACAAAGGAAGGAAAGGAGAACTCTGATGATTGCCATATACAAGACCACAGAAGATGATCTGATGGAAATGGACAAGGTGGAGGAAGGCTGCTGGGTCTCCGTGACACATCCGACAGGGGAGGAACTGGAACGCCTGCAGGAAGATACGGGTATTGATATTGACGATTTGCGGGCTCCCCTGGATGATGAAGAGCGCTCACGAATAGAGTTGGAAGACAATTATACGATGATCCTTGTGGATATTCCTTCCCTGGATGAAAAGGACCGCTATGTGACAATTCCTCTTGGCATTTATATGACAAAGGAGCTGATCGTTACAGTTTGTCTGGAGAAATCTCCGGTTTTAAAGGCTTTTGAAAATCGGCGCGTGAGGGAATTTTATACATTTAAAAAGACGCGTTTTGTATTTCAGATATTATACAGGAATGCTACTTCATATCTCCGCTATCTGAGGATTATTGACAGGAAAAGTGACCAGATCGAGGAGAAGCTTCATATTTCGCAGAAAAACAGTGAGCTGATAGAGCTTTTGGAATTAGAGAAGAGTCTTGTATATTTTACGACCTCTCTTCGTTCCAATGAGGTTGTTTTGGAAAAACTTCTCCGGACAGAAAAAGTGCGTAAATATCCTGAGGATGAAGATTTGCTGGAAGATGTCATTATTGAGAATAAACAGGCAATCGAGATGGCGAACATTTACAGCGGAATTTTAAGCGGCATGATGGATGCCTTTGCCTCTGTTATTTCCAATAACCTGAATATTGTGATGAAATTTCTGGCAACTGTCACAATTGTGCTTTCAATTCCAACTATGATCGCCAGTTTTTTTGGAATGAATTTTGATATCATTCCCCTTGGGCATGCGCCATATGGTTTTATAACAGTAATTATACTGACTTTTGTTGTGTCCGGTCTAGTGGCGATTCTGTTTCGTAAAAAGGACTTATTCTAAATAAGAACAAATGCTGAAAAGAATATGTGCTGAGAACAATGGAGGTTAATGGTGGATTTAATTAATAAGTTAGAAAAGAAATTCGGGCATCTGTCTGTGCCCCACCTGATTCAATATATACTCATCATCAGTATAGTCGGGAATGTATTGAATATTATTCAGCCACAGCTGTATCATACATTTCTGAGTTTTGACCCATATAAAATCATGCATGGGCAGGTGTGGCGGCTTTTTACCTTTTTAATGCATCCGACAGTGAGCATGGGCGACAGCTTTTTAGTGGATCTGGTCTGGTATATTGTATGGCTGAGCCTGTATTATTTTGTTGGGACAAGCCTTGAGCAGATGTGGGGACGGTTCCGCTTTAATTTGTACTATGTTTCGGGAATCATCTTTATATGGATTGTTGGTTTCGTCGGATATTTTGTTTATTATATGCAGTTTGGGCCTGCCGGAGCTGCCGGAATCGGCAGTTTCATAGGAGGATTTATTTCCACGGAGTATTTGAACCAGTCACTCTTTCTGGCCTTTGCTGCCATGTTTCCGGATGTGCAGTTCCTGGTATATTTTATTATTCCGGTTAAGGCAAAATGGCTCGGGCTGATTGATTTAGTGTATCTTGGATATCAGCTTGTTATGAGTCTGAAGATTGGCTTTTATCTGGTTGCAGCACTGATTATTGTTTCCCTGATAAACTGTGGTATTTATTTTCTGTTTGGACGGGGACACACAGCAAGTCCAAGAGCAGCTTACAAACGCACAAAGCGCCGACGTGAGTATAAGAAGAGGGCGGCGGGGCCCCAGGGTGGAAATGGGGCGATTCACCGCTGTGCTATCTGTGGAAGGACAGAACTTGACTCCCCGGATTTGGAGTTCCGGTATTGTTCAAAATGCGAGGGGAATTATGAATATTGTTCGGAGCATTTGTTTACGCATGAACATGTACACAAAAACAGTTAATGAGAAATGGAGAACAGGATGAATAGGATGGTTGAGGTAATAAAAAGTATGATTGATTGGGAGACTATGAAAAATTGGAATCCGGATTTCATCAACCTGATGCTTGTTGTAATGCTTGTTCCGGTTGTCTTTACCGGAATATATTGTTGGAAACTCCGCTATGAAGTAGAGGGAATCCGTGAGTATGGAAAGGACAAAAAGAAAGACTGGACATGGATTCTTATTGTTCTTGGCGCTTCGCTGCTTATTAAAATGATTCTTGCGGCAAATTATGAGGGGCATGAGACGGATATGAACTGTTTTTATGCCTGGTCCGATATGATTTTTGATAATGGAATCGGTAAGTTTTATTACCTGGATGCTTTCACCGATTATCCCCCCGGGTATATGGCTATTCTCTGGGTAATTGCTGCCATTCGTCATCTTTTCTCCATTGAGACAATGTCGACGGCAGGACGCATCCTGATTAAGCTTGTGCCAATGCTTTCCGATGTGGCAGCAGGATTTGTTTTGTATCGTCTGGCCAAGAAAAAGTTTTCAGAAGGGTCTTCCCTTTTAATTGCCGTGATGTATGTCCTGAATCCGATTGTGGTTCTGGATTCCTCGGTTTGGGGACAGACAGACGGTGTATTTACCTTGTTTGTGCTGCTCACCTGTTATCTGTGCATGGAGGAGAAAAGAATTCCGGCATACTTTACTTTTATTGTCGGGGCGCTGATAAAGCCCCAGACATTAATATTTGCCCCCATTCTGATATGGACAATAGCAGAGCAGGTATTTATAAAAGATTTCAATAAACAAAAGTTAATACGGGATTTAATCGGTGGTGTTTCGGCAATTGCGCTTATGTTTCTGCTGGCAGCACCTTTTGGTCTTGGAAAAGTTATCAGTCAGTATATAGACACGCTGGGTTCCTATGAGTACTGTACGATAAATGCTTATAATATTTGGGCACTGTTTGGGAAAAACTGGGCAGATCAATCCGGAAGTTTCCTGTTTTTGCAATATCACCAGTGGGGTACATTGGCGATTTTTGCCTCTGTTATTTTGAGTGGTTTTATTTTCTTCCGATTAAAAGAGGATAAATCTAAATATTTTCTGAGCATGTGCGTTGTAGTTGGGACAATGTTCCTCTTCTCTGTGCGTATGCACGAGAGGTATTTATTCCCGATTATTGTTTTGATGCTGGCAGCGTTCCTTGTTAAGCCGACGAGGGAGCTGTTCTTTACCTATGTTGGATTCTCGGTTGTCCAGCTGCTCAATGTCGGGCATGTTCTCTATTATTTTGATGAATATAACACAACAGGTCCCCAGGGGGGGATTATTGGCATAACAGCGCTGATGACACTGGCACTGTATGCTTATATGTTTTTTGCCATCAGAAGCAAATCAGAGCTTTTGGAATTGCGAGAACTGCCGGCAAAGCGCGGAAAGAAATCCAATCACCTTCCCTATATTATTCACAAAAAAGAAGCGAAGGAAAAAGAGGAAATCGTGCGGGAGCGTATTTTGTTCCGGAGACCGGCTGCGCTGCCGGGGCTTGCTAAAAGAGACTTTATTGTGCTCGGAGCAATTATGCTTGTGTATTCTGCATTTGCCCTGTATGATTTAGGAGATATGGGGGCACCGGAAACGGAGTGGGCATACCATATTTCAGATACAGAACAGGATGTGAATGATAATGTCATTTCCCTTGATTTGGGCGAGGATAAGGAAATTGACATGATATATACGTATCTTGGCAATTATGAGAACCGTAAGTTCCGGCTTGAAATGTCCCACGACGGAGAAAATTACCGGCCTGTCGGGGGAAGTGACGTCCTCATGACGGCGCCCAGTGTGTTCAAGTGGAATGCATTAAAGGCTGAGGGGACAGAGGATAAAAGCTATAACCTTGCGGAGGGTTACCGCTATATCCGTCTGACCGCGCAGGACGGCGAATCTGTTTTAAAGGAATTAGTTATTTTAGATAGTGCTAAAAATAAACTGGTGCCGGTAAATACGAATGATTATCCGGAACTTTTTGATGAGCAGGAATATTTTGATGAGCTGCAGACGTTCCGCAGCGGAACTTATTTTGATGAAATCTATCATGCGAGGACAGCTTATGAGATGACGCATGATTTGTATAATTATGAAAATACACACCCGCCGCTCGGGAAATTTTTTATCAGCCTTGGTGTGCGTGTTTTTGGCATGAATCCTTTTGGCTGGCGTATTGCAGGTGTATTGTTCGGCATTGGAATGCTGCCGTTTTTATATGCTTTTGGCAGACGCCTGTTTGGTGGAAGTACCTGGGCGGCAGGAATGCTGACGTTCCTTTTTGCTTTTGATTTTATGCATTTTACCCAGACGAGGATTTCCACCATTGATGTGTATGGCACGTTCTTTATCATTGCTATGTTTTATTTTATGCTGCAATATGCACAGACGGATTTTTATGAGACGCCGCTTTGGAAAATGTTTGTTCCCCTTGGTTTAAGTGCGGTTATGATGGGTCTTGGATGTGCTTCCAAATGGACGGGTGTCTATGCGGCAGCGGGTCTTGGCGTGTTCTTTTTTGCCATTATGGGAGTGCGGATTGCAGAATATGTGAAAGCGAAAAAGGAGCCAAAGGGCACAACGAATGGCATCTCCCATGCTCTTGTGATGGAAGTATTTCCAAAACGGCTCTTGTGGACCCTGTTATTCTGCGTTCTTTTCTTTATTCTGATCGCGGGAAGTATTTACCTTTTATCGTATATTCCATTCTCGGATGGATGCGTTGATAATGTACAGCGTTTTTCCGGTCTTTTAGCGGACCCGGAGCGCTCAGTTACCGGCTTATATAAAAACGTGATTGACTTTTTGCAGGAGCATCAGAATCCATTTACAGAACTTGTAGGGCGCATGGTAAAGAATGCCGATACAATGTTCCATTATCATGCCTCATTGAAAGACGAACATCCATATTCCTCTTCATGGGAACAGTGGCCGACCATGATAAAGCCGATGTTTTATTACTGCAATACCGTGGTGAATGGCTTGAAAGAAGGCATCAGTGCTTTTGGAAATCCGCTTGTCTGGTGGGCAGGCATACCGGCCTTTTTTGTCATGCTGTATCGAATTATTCGACGGAGTGATAAGGTTGCAGCTTTTCTTGTATTTGCCTATATGGTTCAGTATCTGCCATGGATTCTTGTGCCGCGCTGTACATTTGCTTATCATTATTTCCCCAGTGTGCCTTTTGTGGCAATGATGGTTGTATACGTTATGGTACTTCTTGTAAAACGCAGTCCGAAATGGCTGAAATGGATGTATGTCTATGGTACGGCGGCATTTGTGCTGTTCCTGCTGTTCTATCCGGTATTGTCCGGGCAGCCGATTCTTGACACATTTGCAAGGGATGGCTTGAAGTGGCTGAACGGCTGGGTTCTGGTTTTATAGAAAGAGGGGCGGATACATGAAAAAGCAGATACAGGATATTTGCAAGGGAAAGGATTTGGCATCAAACCTGAAATGGTATCGCAATGCGGCGGTGTCTACTTACAGTGAGTATGCCTCTTTGGAACTGACATTTTCTGCTTATACGATGCTGCAGGAGGTTGTGGAAGAAAAACCGGAGCTTGCGGCCCGTGAAGAGGATGCCGTGCACACGATGTTAGTGTCCTTGCGGGCAATCGGTGAAGAGAATGTGGATTACCCGGAAGTCATGTCTGCTATGCAAAAGCTGCGTGACAACATTACGGGTAAAATGGATTTCTTTACTGCCTATACGGACCGGCTGATTATATATGAATACGTCATGAACCGGATGGAGCTTTCCTTTGAATCGGAGAAGGAACTGGATGCAAGGCTTGCAGAGATAAATGAAAATACATTTTTGGATCAGCTGTGTTTTTGGATGTATGCGGATAAGGACCAGAATGTATTGCAAGAGAAGCAGCATTTTGTAATCGGGCAGATTCCGGTACAACTGACGAAAGCAAAGTTTTTTGAGAAGATATCAGAGGCGCTTACATTATATAAGGGGAGTGAAAAGGCTTCCCTTGATGATTTTATTTACATGATACGAACAACGGCTATGTTATATGAGCCGTATGGTCATACGGAAGAGTACGCAGAAACCATTAAGGTACTGCAGGAATTTGATAAGACAGACTTTGCGGATATTTCCAAAGAGCGATATGAGGAGCTTACGGTTCTTTTGGAGGAAGAGGCGCAGTATATTCACAGAATAACTGATTTTTATTATACCATGCAGAAGGTAGTAAATGATATATACGCCCTCTGTGTGCTCATGCCATATGCAGAGGACAAAAGCAAACTGATTCTTGCGTGTGAATCCATCTGGCGCTGTCTTGCCGGCAAAAAGTATATGGATGAAATGCTTGTGCCGTTAGAGGGACGCATAGAAGAATATGTGGAAAAGACAAGTTATCTGGAAGCCGCTATGATAGAAGTAAAGTCTTCTTATCAGGAAGAAATAGACCGGCAGAATATGAAAGAGTTCTTTGAGGATTTAACGCTGGCTGCCAATCTATTATCTGACAGTCTTTTTATTGATTTGGAAAAAGCGCGCCAGACAGAGATTGCGGATGACAGTTATGTTAAACAGCGGACGGAGGAGTTATTGGACGAATTGTCCGCACGTATGGCACAGATGTCCCGGCCGGTGAAACGTGCCGTGATGGGGGCTGTTATAGAAAAATTGCCAATGCAGTTTCAAAAGCCCCAGGAAATGGAAGAATATATAAGAGTGAATCTGTTGGGATGCCGGGATAAATCAGAAAAGTTAATCGTAATGTCAATTCTGGCAGATATAATGAGTGAGGGAATGTAGGGATGATTCTGTGGTATCGCGGCCTGTATATGGACGAGGAAGTAAAAAAGCACCCGGCAAAGTGCAAGAGGCGGGTATCCAGGCGCAGTCGGCCATGGTCGGTTTTGCCATGGAAAAAGAGCTATTATGCTCTATTGCTGGCAGAAAATCCGGACAACCTCTTTGAGATTATTGATACCAGACAGCTTTTTTTCCGGCGCTATCATTATCTGGATATGTACGTCGTGGGGCTTGCCGCACATTACAGTGAAGCAGTTGTCCTTTTGCAGCAGATACTGGAGGAAATATGGCATGCAGACGCTTCCTTTGCGCCGAGGAAGTATTTTGATAGGAATGATTTTGAATGATAGTTGTTTTGGCAATACTAAAATGGATAGGCTTGATTATAGCCGGTCTTCTGGGGATTGTCCTTGTAATTGTTGCACTGCTTTTGTTTGTGCCTGTGCGCTACCGTGTGTCGGCAGAATATGAGGACAGCCTGCGTTATGCTTTTCAGTTCAATTATCTGTATCCGCTGTTTTCGATAAGGAAAAAGATGGATGAGCCAGAAGTGGTCCTGTATATTTTTGGGATTCCGGTGAAATCCCGTCCGGGAGGGAAACAAGGTCCCCCAGGGGAAAATGCCGTAAAGAAAAATGAGGAGCCGGGAGAAAAGAATTCAAAAGAAAAAGCTCCCTTAAAAAATATTCCGGAAGAGAATGATGTGGAAAGAGGGAATACGGCCTCCGGGAAACGGCGGGAGGGCAGAAAGAACAAAAAAAGTCGAAAAAATAAAAAAGAGAAAGAAAAGAAGCGCTTTTCTTTTGATAGGATTTCGAGTATAATAAGTTTTATCAGAGAAAAGGAAACCCGTTCTGCAATCGGAAAAGCAAAGCGTGAGCTGATAGCTCTGCTCCGCTATCTTCTCCCCACGAAGGCGGAACTTGATTTCCGGATTGGCACAGGAGATCCCGCTACAACAGGACTCATCATTGGAGGAATCAGCCTGATGCCGTTTGTTTATCAGAAGGGAATACACATTGTCCCGGATTTTGAGGAAAAAGTGGTTCAGGGAAATGGAAAAATAAAAGGAAGAATCCGTGTTATATACTTTATCCGGCTGCTTGTCCGGATGTATAGAGACAAGGAGCTTCGAAGAGTCTGGAACAGGATGAATAAAAAGGAGGCAGCATAAATGGCAGATAATAATTTTAATGAGACGGTGGAATCCCTGTTTAAGGGGATGGATGCATTTATAACGACAAAGACAGTGGTGGGTGATGCCGTTCGTTTTGATGACGGCACAATTGTACTGCCGCTTGTGGATGTGAGTTTTGGAGTGGCTGCTGGAGCTTTTGCTAATGAGAGCGAAAAGAAAAATAACGGCGGCGGCGGTATGGGCGGCAAAATACAGCCAAGTGCAGTTTTGGTTATTAAAGATGGCACGTCTAAGCTGGTTAATGTAAAAAATCAGGATGGCATAACTAAAATTCTTGATATGGTGCCGGACTTTGTTGACCGCTTTACAAAAAAAGATGATAAAGCGCCTGAGCAAAAGGAATCTGAGTGATTTGGACAAGGCTTAATAAAATATTTTTTCAAAAAAATAATTTTTTGCTTGCATATTTCTTTGAATTTTGCTAAAATATCCCTGTTGCTGTGTGTGAGACATATATTTAAATAAATTGTGGGCATACAAAGAATGAGAAGAGGGAGGTGCATTTCATGGCAAAATGTGCAGTATGTGGAAAAGGCGTACATTTCGGTAACGCTGTCAGCCACTCACATAGAAGAAGCAATAAAATTTGGAAATCAAATTTAAAATCGGTGAGGGTCAAAGTAAATGGTGGTACAAAGAAAATGTATGTTTGTACTTCCTGCCTTCGTTCCGGAAAAGTAGAGAGAGCCTAAATAAAAGATATGGACAGAACCCCATAGAAATCTGGTTGAAACAGCAAGCAGATTTCTATGGGGTTTCTTTTTATCTTTACAGGAAAGTTCTTCTTATGCGGAGCGAGAATCGGCTTTGCCGGTTTTTCAGAGGTATGGCTGTTTTCAGCCATACCTTATTTGCAGGAAGTAAAGAGATTATATCCGAGTACAAGGCACGCAATAATGATAAAAAGGGCCAGAAGTCCATTTTTTATAAATAACATGACACACATCCCAATCCCGATCCAGAATAAGATAAATCCAATCAGCCGCTTCATTGTCCCACCGCCCCCAAATATCTTCTATTCTATATTTATGCCAAAATGTATGTCCATGTGAATTTTATGGGAATATTTGCTTTTTTTTCCTTTTTAGTGTAAAATAAAAATATATACGCATAATAATTGAAATAAAAAATGATATTAATATAAAAAAAGATGTTGGAGGATTGCTATGAAGGGACAGATTGATACGGAAATGGGGAAAATAATTGTAGATGAGGATGTGCTGGGTAAATATGCAGGTTCAGCAGCCGTTGAGTGTTTTGGTGTAGTGGGGATGGCGTCTGTAAATATGAAGGATGGAATTGTCAAGCTGTTAAAACGTGATAATATCCGCCATGGGGTAAACGTATCGGTTGAAAACAATAAATTGAACATAGAACTTCATATAATTGTAGCATATGAGGTGAGTATTCTTGCAGTCGCAGAAAATCTTGTGGATAATGTTAAGTATAAAGTAGAAGAATATACAGGAATGGAAGTAGGTAAAATTGTGGTCTGTGTTGAAGGGGTTAAGGTAGTAAGCTAATACATTTTGTTTTGGAGGAGAATGACGTGCAAATTAAAACAATGGATGCATCTGCGATAAAAAAGTGTTTTTTGGCCGGAGCCAACGCCATTGATGAAAGAAAAGAGAGAATAAACGATTTAAATGTTTTTCCGGTTCCTGATGGTGATACAGGTACGAATATGACAATGACAATTATGTCAGCGGCAAATGAAGTGGCTGCTATCGAGATTGCCGATATGAAAGCACTGTGTAAAGCAATTTCCAGTGGTTCCCTGCGTGGGGCAAGGGGAAATTCCGGAGTTATTTTATCACAGCTGCTCCGTGGTTTTACAAAAGAAATCAGCAAGGTGGAAGAAGTTGATGTGCGTGTGCTGTCAAAAGCTTTTGAGCGTGCAGTGGAGTCTGCCTATAAAGCAGTAATGAAACCAAAGGAGGGAACAATTCTCACAGTGGCGCGTGCGGGCGCAGAAAAGGCATTAGAACTGGTAGACCGCACAGACAATCTGGCGGAATTTACAAACTCGGTTATTATGCATATGCAGGACGTATTAGATCAGACACCGGAAATGCTGCCGGTATTAAAGGATGCCGGAGTAGTGGATTCCGGCGGGGAGGGCCTTTTAACGATTTTACAGGGGGCATATGATGCTCTCATTGGAAAAAAAGTGAATTCGTCTATTGATACAGAAGAGACAGCAGGCGACACAACAAAAATGCGCGCGGATACAGAGGCAGTTGCCGGGGCGGATATCCGCTTTGGTTATTGTACAGAGTACATTGTGATGCTTGAAAAGGAGTTTCTATCCTCAGATGAGAGAGAGTTTAAGACATATCTGGAGTCTATTGGTGATTCTATTGTATGTGTGGCAGATGAGGATATAATAAAAATCCATGTTCACACAAACGATCCCGGGCTGGCGATTCAGAAGGGATTGCAGTATGGTTCTCTCAGCCATATGAAGATAGACAATATGCGGGAGGAGCACAATGAGCGTGTCATAAAGAATTCGCAAAATCTGCAAAATGAACCTGAGCATAAAGAGAATGGCTTTATTAGTGTTTCTGTGGGCTCAGGTCTCGGGGATATTTTCCGGAACCTCGGTGTTGATTTCATCATTGAGGGCGGTCAGACAATGAATCCGAGTACCGAGGATATTCTCCACGCCATTCAGCACATCAATGCAGACACTATATTTATTCTGCCGAATAATTCTAATATTATATTGGCGGCAGAGCAGGCAAAAGATTTGACGGAAGATAAAAAGATAATAGTAATCCCATCAAAGAATATTCCGCAGGGTATTGCAGCAATGATTGGATTTGAAAACAGCGTATCACCGGAGGAAAATGAAGTGGCAATGACGGAAGCCCTTGAACAGGTCAAATCCGGGCAGGTAACCTATGCAGTGCGCGATACGACAATAGATGGGAAGGAAATAAAGTCTGGGGATATAATGGGACTTAGTGGAAAAACCATCGAGGCAGTTGGAACAGAGGTGATACCGACGACCGTTGAGCTTCTGGAAAAAATGATTGATGATGATTCCGAATTAGTTACGATTTATTATGGTGAGGATGCCACAGAAGAGGAGGCAGAGAAAATTGCGGCGCAAATCCAGCTTCAGCACGAGGATATTGACGTAGAGATTCAGTATGGAGGACAGCCGATTTATTATTATTTCGTTTCGGCTGAATAGCTATTCTATTGAATGGAGCTATTCAGTTATATAGCTGGAAAAAAGGGATACAGATTTTGTAATTCGCATGCCCGGATCTGTATCTTATGAAGGCAGCATGCGGGATTGGAGGTAAGTATGAGTGTATCAGCAGTTGGAGGGGGCTCCGGTTATTATGGACAGATTGCGAGCGGAAAAGCAATTCAGAGTGCAGCAGACGGGGCTGCCGAGAAGACTATTATTGAGGGACAGACCGCCCAAATTAATGGGTATGATGTAGGAGCAGATAATGCGAAAGACGGACAAAATTTATTAAAAGTGGCGGATGGCGCTCTGGACGGAGTGTCTGAGCAGCTGGAGAGAATGCGTGAGCTTGCCGTGCAGGCATCAAACACAGCAGTTCTGAGCGACAGTGACCGCCAGATGATTCAGGGTGAAATTGAGCAGATTAAGCAGAGCATTTCAAGCATTGCCAGCAACACAGAGTTTAATACAAAAAAACTTCTGGATGGAAGCTTCACCGGGCAGCATATTGCGTCCGGGCCTGACGGAGATGGTCAGACGATTGATATAGGAAGTGCTGCGCTGGATGCTCTGGGGATTAAAGATTTTGATGTGACAGGTAATTTTGACATTGGAGTTATCGATCAGGCATTGAGCAAAGTTTCTTCAACACGCAGTGATATTGGTGCACAGAGTAACGCCCTGGATTATACAATAAACTATAATTCTATTGCATCGCTGAATTTGACGAAGAGCAGGAGCCAGATGGAGGATGCTGATATTGCTGAGGCCGCTTCGGAACTGAAAAAGCAGCGGACATTGCAGGATTATCAGTTAATGGTACAAAAGAAGAAAATGGAAGCGGAACAGAAAAAACTGAATGTTTTCCAGATATAAGAAAAGATGGTAAGCTGCATAGGGGGAAAGGAGAAAAGGGATGCTTCATTTTTTATATGATATTGGCCAGGATGCATTTCTTGATACGATAAGGCTGGTGCCCTTTTTGTTTCTCACTTATGTAGTTATGGAATGGTTAGAACATAGAACAGGAAGCCGTACAATGGCAGTGATCCGCAAAGCGGGGCGCGCAGGCCCCCTTTGCGGTGGTATTGCCGGAGTAATGCCTCAGTGCGGGTTTTCGACTGCAGCGGCTAACTTGTATTCCGGAGGGGTGATTACAGCCGGTACATTGGTGGCTGTATTTTTATCGACTTCGGATGAGATGCTGCCTATTTTTCTGTCAGAAGCAATCCCGTTCAGAACGATAGTTTATATTTTAGGGATAAAAATGGGACTGGCTATTATCGGCGGTTTTGTACTGGATTTTTTATATCACCGGCTGATTCGAAAGGAAATTCGTTACAAAAATATCCATACGCTGTGTGAGAGTGAGCATTGTAAGTGTGAGGAGGGAATTTTCAGTTCTGCATTCCGCCATACGCTTCATATCACCCTTTTTATTTTTATCATCAGTTTCCTTCTCGGGGCATTGCTGGAGTCCGTCGGCGCTGATGTAGTTCGGGCGGCGGTGTTGGAAATTCCGATTGCAGGCGAGCTTCTGGCTGCTCTGATCGGGATGATACCGAACTGTGCAGCTTCTGTCTTTATTACAGAGCTGTATGTAGAGGGATTAATAGGAATTGGACCGATGATGGCCGGGCTACTGGCTGGTGCTGGTGTTGGAAGCCTTGTTTTGTGCCGTATGAATAAGAGGCATCCAAAACAAAATGCAGGAATTCTTTTGTTCGTATATCTTATCAGTGTGTTTTTTGGAATTATTCTGGATATGCTGCCGCTCTCCTTTGATTTGTAAAAGGGTGAGAAATTAAAATCAACGGTTGCTTATATGAAGATATTTTGATATAATGGTGCGTTGTCTGGATGGATTTGGACAATACGGTACATAATATAAAGCATAAAAAGGAGAGAAGAGAAATGAAAGCAATGAAAAAAGTATTGGCGTTTGTGTTGGCTGCAGTGATGACAGTCAGTCTTGTCGGCTGTGGTGAAATTTCCTATGATGATATTACCGGAGACTGGACAACAAAAACAGTAAATGATAAGTCTGTGGAAGAATATGCAAAGGCTCTTGGCACAACGGTAGAGATGGCAGCAACAAATATGCAGATTACGGATGATGACAAACTGGTTGTTACAAATGCAGCGACATCTGCAAATTATGTATATGAGAGGAAATCAAACGGTATTGAAGTAAAGGAAGAGGGAAAGGATGATATTCTTTTTTCCATGGTATATGATAGTGATGCAAAAACTTTTTCCTATCAGATGGACCTTGGCGATGGCCAGATGCTGACTATTGTAATGGAAAAGGGTAAAGTTGACTTTACAGCATCCGGAGCAGCCGTTCAATAGTGCAAAAGTGCAAAGGTAAAGACCATGTATTATGGGGGCAGGTGAAAAGTGTCCCTGCGAATACATGGTTTTTTTGTATTTAAGAAAAAGTTCCGGTTTGCGTTACTTTCCATCATATTACAAGGCAGGGCAATCGCTTAACAATTTTTGGTATAAGGGCAGCGCATATCATACTGTTCTTGCCCTTGTATTACTCCCCGAAAAATATTGTTTTCCCCTGTTCCCAAAACGCCGTCCGAACATTGTCTGAGGTGTCTGCTGTCCTGTTTCCCTGCTTTTACAGCACGTTTGCACTAGAGCTGCCACGCAGCGGTACTAATGCACCACCAGCAGTCAGCGAGTTTTGTGAATGGACGGCGTGATGTTTGGGAGCAGGAGAAAACAATTTATTTTTCGTTGGGAGTGCTATACCGGACAAGAACAGTATGAAATCGCTGTATTGACCTAAATTATTAAGCGATTGCCCTAATTACAAGGCATCCCCACTTGACATAACGTTGCACTTTGCATTATACTAGAAAATTATGAGGGTAACGAATGGAGGGAACAGATACGATGAAACGCAAAATTGCGCTAATTCCAGGGGATGGTATTGGACCGGAGATTGTGGCAGAAGCAAAAAAAGTATTGGATAAGGTGGCAAGTGTGTTCGGTCACACATTCGAATATGAAGAGCTGCTGATGGGTGGCTGTTCCATTGATTCTTTCGGTGATCCACTGACCGATGATACATTGGAGAGTGCAAAAAAAAGCGATGCAATTTTACTTGGAGCAGTTGGAGGACGGGTCGGGGTAGACAGCTGGTATGATTTGCCACCGTCAAAACGGCCAGAGGCAGGTCTTTTGAAAATCCGTAAAGAACTCGGTCTTTTTTGCAATTTGCGGCCGGCTGTCCTGTTTGAGGAGCTGAGTGATGCCTGCCCGCTGAAAGAGGAGATTGTCTGCGGGGGATTTGATTTCGTTATTGCCCGTGAGCTGACGGGTGGTCTCTATTTTGGAGAGCGCTATACAAAGGAAATTGATGGTGTAATGACAGCGGTTGACACTTTGACATATAATGAGAAGGAAATTCGCCGGATTGCCGTGCGGGCATTTGAAATTGCCATGCAGAGGAACAGGCGGGTCTGCAGTGTGGACAAGGCAAATGTTTTGGATTCCTCCCGTCTGTGGGAGAAAGTTGTCAGTGAGGTCAGCAATGACTACCCGGAGGTAGAGCTGACCCATATGCTGGTAGATAATTGTGCCATGCAGATTGTCCGTGACCCCAAACAGTTTGATGTGATTTTAACAGAGAATATGTTTGGTGATATTTTATCCGATGAAGCAAGTATGGTAACTGGCTCTCTTGGGATGCTTTCATCTGCCAGTCTGGGTGAAGGGACATTTGGCATGTATGAGCCAAGCCATGGCGCTGCCCCGGACATTGCTGGTCAGAACAAGGCAAATCCGATTGCTACTGTGCTCTCAGCGGCTATGTTGCTGCGCTATTCCTTTGGACTTGGCAAAGAGGCAGATGCGGTAGAAAGTGCAGTAAAAACGGTCTTGCAAAAGGGATATCGGACGCCTGATATTATGGAAGATGGTAAAACTCCTGTTGGTACAAAAGAAATGGGAGATGCTATTGCATCTGAGATTGCTTAAAAGAGAATATAGAAATGAGGGATAGATATGAAAAGTGATTCAGTAAAAAAAGGAATGCAGACAGCGCCGCAGCGCTCTTTATTTAATGCGCTCGGCCTGACAAAAGAAGAGCTGGAGAAACCGCTGGTAGCGATTGTCAGCTCATATAATGAAATTGTTCCGGGGCATATGAACCTGGATAAAATAGTAGAGGCTGCCAAGATTGGAGTTGCCATGGCAGGCGGAACACCGATAGTATTTCCGGCGATTGCCGTTTGTGACGGTATTGCCATGGGACATATTGGTATGAAATATTCACTCGTGACACGTGATTTAATTGCGGACTCCACAGAGTGTATGGCACTGGCACATGCTTTTGATGCTATGGTTATGGTGCCGAACTGTGATAAAAATGTGCCGGGGCTTTTGATGGCAGCGGCAAGGGTAAATATTCCAACCGTATTTGTCAGCGGCGGCCCAATGCTTGCCGGTCATGTTCAGGGACAGAACACATCACTGTCCAGTATGTTTGAGGCAGTTGGCGCACATGCGGCAGGAAAGCTGTCGGAGGAGGAAGTGGATGATTATGTAAGCCATGCATGCCCGACGTGCGGCTCCTGTTCCGGTATGTATACGGCAAATTCCATGAATTGCCTGACGGAAGCAATTGGTATGGGACTTCCGGGGAACGGTACCATTCCTGCTGTTTATTCGGACCGTATTAAGCTGGCAAAACATGCGGGAATGCAGGTTATGGAAATGTATAAGAGAAATATCCGTCCAAGGGATATCATGAATGAGAAAGCATTTCAAAATGCAATGACAGTAGATATGGCGCTTGGGTGTTCAACAAATACCATGCTCCATCTGCCGGCCATTGCTCATGAGGCAGGGGTAGAGCTGAATCTGGATATTGCCAATGAGATTAGTGCTAAGACACCAAATCTATGTCATCTGGCACCGGCTGGACACACCTATATGGAACAGCTGAATGAGGCGGGCGGTGTATATGCCGTGATGACAGAACTTAATAAAAAAGGCCTTCTTCACACAAATCTTATGACAGTTACCGGACGGACTGTAGGGGAGAATATGGAAAATGTCGTAAATCGCAATCCGGAAGTGATTCGCCCGATTGACAACCCTTACAGTGAGACAGGTGGTATTGCTGTCCTCAAGGGAAATCTGGCACCGGATTCCGGCGTTGTAAAGCGCTCTGCGGTTGTACCGGAAATGATGGTACATGAGGGGCCGGCCCGTGTCTTTGACTGTGAGGAGGACGCGATTGATGCGATTAAAGGCGGAAAGATTGTTGCGGGAGACGTAGTGGTTATCCGTTATGAGGGACCAAAGGGAGGACCCGGTATGCGGGAAATGCTGAATCCGACATCGGCAATTGCAGGTATGGGACTTGGCTCTTCTGTTGCACTGATTACGGATGGACGATTCTCCGGCGCTTCACGCGGGGCATCCATCGGCCATGTTTCTCCGGAGGCAGCAGTTGGAGGACCTATTGCCCTTGTGAAAGAGGGAGATATCATAAAGATTAACATTCCGGAAAATTCATTGATATTGGATATTACGGATGAGGAGATGGAAGAGCGGCGCAGACAGTGGAAACCGAGGGAGCCAAAGGTGACAACTGGTTATCTTGCCAGATATGCTAATATGGTAACATCGGGAAGTACTGGTGCGATTCTGAAACAATAGGATGAAGAAAGAGGTGCAGAGTATGCAGTTAAACGGATCACAGATTTTAATTGAGTGTCTGTTAGAGCAGGGAGTAGATACAATTTTTGGCTATCCCGGAGGTGCGATTCTGAATGTGTACGATGAGCTGTATCGCTATCAGGACCGTATTCGTCACATATTGACATCACATGAGCAGGGAGCAGCTCATGCAGCGGATGGATATGCCAGGGCAACGGGAAAAGTCGGTGTCTGTATGGCGACAAGCGGACCGGGAGCCACCAATCTTGTCACCGGTATTGCCACTGCGCAGATGGATTCTGTTCCGCTTGTGGCAATCACCTGTAACGTGACGAATTCCCTCCTTGGTAAAGATTCTTTCCAGGAAGTAGATATTGCGGGTGTCACAATGCCCATTACGAAGCATAGTTTTATTGTGAAGGATATAGAGGAGCTGGCAGATGATATACGCCGGGCGTTTAAAATTGCCCAGACCGGCCGTCCAGGTGCTGTCCTCGTGGATATAACAAAGGATGTTACTTCAGCGTCAACGGAATTTGTGCCGCAGACGCCACCATTAATCCAGAGACAGGTGGACACGATTGACCAGGACGATATTGAGGCGGTCATAAAGGCAATTAAGCGTTGTGAGAGGCCAATGATTTTTGTTGGCGGCGGTGCAGGGATTTCCGGAGCTGAGGCAGAGCTTCGTGAATTTGTAAAAAAAGTAGACGCACCGGTTACAGATACCCTGATGGGTAAGGGGGTATTTGACGGGCTGGAGCCATATTATACGGGAATGCTCGGTATGCATGGTACAAAGACAGCCAACTTAAGTGTGACGGAGTGTGACCTGCTTCTTGTTCTGGGAGCGCGTTTTTCAGACCGTGTAACCGGAAATGCGAAGAAATTTGCCAACCGTGCGGAGATTGTTCATATTGATATTGATCCCGCAGAAATTAACAAAAATATTATGGTTGACTATTCCATTATCGGTGATTTAAAATCGATTCTGGAAATATTGAATAAAAAGCTGGATCAAAATTATCACAAGGCATGGATGGATAAAGTTCTGGCACGTAAGGAAGCGCTGCCGATGACATATCATTCAGACGGGCTGACCGGACCATATATTGTGGAACGCCTTAGTGAAATTACAGATAATAAAGCAATAATTACAACGGATGTAGGCCAGCATCAGATGTGGGCGGCCCAGTTTTATAAATTCCGTACACCAAGACAGTTATTGACGTCTGGCGGCATGGGAACAATGGGATATGGACTTGGCGCCTGTATCGGTGCAAAGGTTGGCATGCCGGACCGACCGGTCATTAATCTGGCCGGAGACGGGTGTTTCCGTATGAATATGAATGAGATTGCTACCGCTACCCGTTATAATATTCCGATTGTGCAGATTGTCTTTAATAATCATGCGCTTGGTATGGTACGCCAGTGGCAGACACTGTTTTATGGAAAACGTTATTCCCAGACGATTCTGGAGGATAAAGTAGATTATTGCAAGGTATCAGAGGCCATGGGGGCAAGGGCAGTCCGCGTAACGAAGAAAGAAGAGGTGGATGCGGCAATTCATGAGGCCCTGGAATCAAAGGAGCCATTTGTAATAGAGGTAGTGATTGACCATGACGAAAAAGTATGGCCAATGGTGGCACCGGGTGCCCCGATTGATGAGGCATTTGATGAAAAGGACCAGGCAGAGCGCATGGCATAAGCAATTTGGTGACAAATCAAAGAGGAAGCGCCTGAAAAAGAAGTGTGCTGATGCACACGTAGGTTATCAGCCTGCGGCTGGTAACAAAGGGCGCGCAGGTCATCAACCTTTGGTTGGTGACAAATCAAAGGAGGATATAGAAGTGGCTAGAGTGTATAATTTTTCAGCAGGTCCGGCAGTTTTGCCGGAAGAGGTATTAAAAGAGGCAGCAGAGGAAATGATGGATTATAAGGGGACAGGTATGTCCGTGATGGAAATGAGCCATCGTTCCAAAGCATATGACACGATTATTAAGGAAGCGGAGCAGGATTTAAGGGATTTAATGGAAATACCGGATAATTATGAGGTGCTTTTCCTGCAGGGGGGAGCTTCCCAGCAGTTTGCCATGATTCCAATGAATCTGATGAAAAATGGTGTGGCAGATTATATCGTGACAGGCCAGTGGGCGAAAAAAGCCTACCAGGAGGCGTGCAAATACGGAAAAGCAGTAAAAATTGCATCTTCAGAGGATGAGACGTTTTCCTATATACCGGATTGTTCTGACCTGCCAATTGATGAGGATGCAGATTATGTGTATATTTGTGAAAATAATACAATTTATGGTACAAAATATAAAGAGCTGCCAAACACAAAAGGAAAAACGCTGGTAGCGGATGTATCTTCCTGTTTTCTCTCTGAGCCGGTTGATGTGAGTAAATATGGTGTCATTTATGGCGGGGTGCAGAAAAACATCGGGCCTGCCGGAGTTGTTATTGTCATTATCCGAAAGGACTTAATTCCTGAGAAAACGGATGAGAAGGTGCCAACCATGTTACAGTATAAAATACATGCCGATGCGCAGTCTCTTTATAATACGCCGCCAGCTTATGGTATTTATATTTGCGGAAAAGTATTTAAGTGGCTCAAAAAAATGGGCGGTTTAAAGGAAATGAAAAAAAGGAATGAGGAAAAAGCAAAAATTCTTTATGATTTCCTTGATTCCTCTAAATTGTTTAAGGGTACCGTCCGCAAAGAAGACCGCTCGCTGATGAATGTGCCGTTTGTGACCGGAAATGAAGATTTAGATGCTAAATTTGTAGCAGAGGCAAAGGCGGCAGGATTTGAGAATCTCAAGGGTCACCGCACGGTTGGCGGCATGCGTGCCAGCATTTATAATGCAATGCCAAAAGAGGGTGTAGAAAAACTGGTTGAGTTTATGAAAAAATTTGAGGAGGAAAATGCATAATGAGTATAAAAGTGAATTGCCTGAATCCAATTGCCTCCTGTGGGCTTGAGATGTTGAGCGATGATTATCAGATTGTGGATGATGTAAAAGAGGCAGATGCTATTTTGGTCCGCAGTGCGGTAATGCATGATATGGAACTTTCGGACAACCTGCTTGCCGTAGCAAGGGCAGGCGCCGGCTATAACAATATTCCACTTGACAAATGTGCCGAGAAAGGTACGGTAGTTTTTAATACGCCGGGGGCAAATGCCAATGCGGTAAAAGAGCTTGTGATTGCTTCTATGCTGTTAGCCGCGCGCGATATTACGGGTGGTATTCAATGGTGTAAAGACAATAAAGATAATGCCAATATTGCTGCTGATGCAGAAAAGGCAAAAAAAGCGTATGCAGGAACGGAAATTAAGGGAAAGAAACTTGGTATTATCGGTGTTGGGGCGATTGGTGTTCTGGTGGCTAATGCGGCAAACCGGCTCGGAATGGATGTATATGGATGCGATCCATATTTATCGGTAGAAAATGCCCTCAACATGTCCCGTGATGTAACAATGGTTAAGAGTAATGATGAGCTGTTTGAGATGTGTGATTATCTTACGGTTCACGTTCCGCTTCTGGATTCCACAAAAGGGATGTTTAATAAAGAGGCATTTGATAAGATGAAGGATGGCGTAGTCCTTTTGAACTTCTCAAGAGACAGTCTTGTAAATGAGGATGACATGCGTGCTGCGCTGGAGTCCGGCAAAGTTGGACGCTATGTGGTGGATTTCCCGAACCCGACTACCGTCAATCTTCCGAATACAATGGTAACGCCGCATCTGGGGGCGTCTACACAGGAGTCTGAGGATAACTGTGCGAAAATGGCAGTCAGTCAGATTCGCGATTTCATTGAGAATGGTAATATACGCAATTCTGTAAACTATCCGAATTGTGATGCCGGTGTATGTTCTACGGAGGGGCGAATTACGGTAGCGCATAAAAATGTGCCGAATATGCTGACCCAGTTTACCGGGCTTTTTGCAAAGGATAATGTAAACATTGAAAACATGGTAAATAAAAGCCGTGGAGATTATGCCTATACGATTTTTGATGTCTGTTCGGAAATCAAAGAAAAGGTAGTAAAAGATTTAGAGGCAATCAACGGAGTAATCCGTGTAAGAGTAATAAAGTAAAGGTATGTCGATGAATTACGAAGAAGCAATAGAAGCAATCTGTTCACGGAAGAGTTCCGGTATATCTATGGGACTGTCGCGGATGGAAGCGCTGTGCAGATTTCTGGATAACCCGGAGCGAAAGCTCCGGGTTATCCATATTGCGGGGACAAATGGGAAAGGCTCTGTTGCCGCATTTATCAGCAGCATTTTGGGGGTAAGCGGTTATCTGGTTGGCCGTTATGTTTCGCCGGCGGTTATTTGCCAGGAAGAATTTATCCAATTTGAGGATTCCAGGGGCGTGTCGTATATTGATAAAGAGCTTCTGGCCGAATCTGTAGAAGAGGTAGACGCAGCGGCCCGGAGAATGGAAGAAGAGGGGATGGATTCACCTACCAGCTTTGAATTTGAGACAGCGGTGGCTTTTGTGGCGTTTGTCAAAAAGGGCTGCCAGGTAATTATTTTGGAAGCCGGCCTTGGAGGGAGAGAAGATGCAACCAATGTAATCCAAAATCCCCTTGCCTGTGTGATTACATCGATCAGCAGGGACCACATGAAGATACTTGGTGAGACAATTGGGGAAATAACTGCCGAAAAGGCTGGAATTATTAAGGAAAATGCCACAGTAATTGCCTGTCCGGGTGTCTTGCAGGCGGAAGATGTTCTAATAAAAAAATGTAAAGAAAAAAGTGCGGACCTGACACTTTTGCACAAAGAAGATATGAAATTAATCCGGACAAGTCTTGAGGGATGTCTGTTTTCCTATTGTGGAGATAATTATCAGACAGGTATGGCGGGATGTTATCAGATGGAAAATGCGTGTCTTGCCATTGAGACATGCTGCCATCTGGGTGAGGATTTTCAACTGGATACCGTAAAACGCATGCTCGGTATCCGTGAAGCATATTGGCGGGGGCGTTTTGACGTGGTGAGCCGTGAACCGCTCGTAATTGCAGATGGCGCGCACAATGAGAGAGGAGCCGGGGCTCTGCGGGAGACGCTTGATACATTACTTCCCGGCGCCAAAATCCGTGGAATTATGGGGGTTTTTCGGGATAAGGAATATGAAAAGATGATTTCAATTCTGCAGCCGGTTTTATATGATGTGATGACAGTGACACCACCGTCTCCACGGGGACTTCCCGCAGGGGAACTTCAGGCAGCCTGGCAGCAGCAGGGGTGTTCTCAGGTGGAGGCAGCTGAAGGTGTGAATCACGCTTTGAAGATAATGTTAGGGCGCTATGAGGTGGGGGATGCCATTGTGATTTTTGGTTCGCTGTCATTGCTTGGAGAACTGAAATGGAGGTGATTGGCCGTTTTTCGCAGAAAATGGCGTAAAGCGACACTTGACATATCACATGACGAGACGATATAATATTCCTGACAGGTAAAGCGTATATAATCAGGAAAAGGTGTAGGTGATATAATGGTAGGCCCGATGATTGAAACAAGTGCACGAAGAATTTTGAATCAGGGAATCAGCCAGGGAATTAGTCAGGGAACCATTGAAACGAAGAAAGAGATAGCGATAAGAATGCTGAAAACAGAAAAATTGACAGTTGAGGAGATTGCGGAATATTCCGGTCTACATAAAGAGGAAGTAGAGCAGTTGATAAACTAACAAATTGAATAAAAGGGAAATAAATAAAAAAAGAATAGAAAAAACAGAGATATAAACATTAGTGTTTTTATATTTCTGTTTTTTTGTTATAATTTAATGAGAAGTTAAATCTGACATATTGAGAGGGCAGGTTAAGATGGCGGATGACTTTGATGAAACATCATAAAGACAGATTACTTTTTGGTGAATCAATTAGAAGGAGAAGACAGGTGATGGGAAAATACTCACAGGAAAAGGAAGTATCAGATGAGGAAAAATTCCGATGTACCTACCAGCAGTATGTGAGACTGGTATATTATATCGCTTTTGAGATACTTCAGCAGAAAGAGGATGCAGAAGATGCTGTGCAGGAGACATTTATTCGTGTCGCAAAAAATATTTTTAAAATTTCGGATCCTTTTTGTCCCAAAACGAAAAATTTTGTGGTTATTATATGTAAAAATGTTTCTTTGCAAATACTCAAAAAAAGGAAACATTTCAAAGTGGAAGAATTATCTGACTACATACCGGACGAACGCCATGAGGGTAATCCCTATGGCATAAGCAGTGAAAATGATACAATCAGGATCATAGTAGATGCTATTCTTACACTGCCAGACCGGTACAGGGACTGCCTGTATATGGAGTTGGTTGAAGAATTAGACCATAAAGAAATCGCATTCATGCTGGGACAGAAAACTGAGACAGTAAGAAAACGTCTGCAGCGGGGTAAAAAACTTCTCAGAAAGAAGCTGGAAGAAAGGGGAGTGACTTATGAAGATTAGCAGAGAAGAATTAAAGGAAGCATTCCGGCAGGCACAGAGTATCGTCACAGAGGAACTGGAAGCGGGGATGCCGGAGACGGATGTTAAGGTGGAAGGACAGGACTGGCAGATGCTGTATAAAAAAGGATTAGAACAGAAAAAGGAGAATGGAGTACGGAAAGGCGGCAGGAGAAATATTCGAATTGCCATGGTACTCGTACTGGTACTGGTGACAGCAGGTGGTATTGTATTGGCATCCAGCGCTGAGGCGGGGCGCAGGGTGATTATGCAGTGGTTTACTGAATGGGGGGATAAAGATGATGGCTTTCATTTCGCCGGGGATGAAGATAAAAAGGAATCCCCGCCACCTCGGGAGATCGAAACGATATATGCTCCGTCATGGATTCCAGAGGGGTTCGAACTGACAGTTGATGAATTGGTGGGAGAAATCTGTTATTGGCAGGAATATATGAAAGGAAAGCATCAGGTTGATTTTCAACAGAATATAGTGAATGCCGGGATTACCATAGATTCTGATGGTATGGAGAGAGAGGATGTCATGATCAATGGATGTCAGGGGCAATTAAATCATAAAAAGGATAAAACAATCCTTATATGGGCAACACGGAATTATGTCTTTATGCTCAGCAGTGATCTGGGCAAAGAAGAGGTTTTGAAGATGGCAGAGAGTGTGAAGGAAAAAAAGAATTAAAAATACAATATTTTTTAAATTTTTTGTCCCAATTTATCTTTTTTGAGGTTATTATAGATAGAAATAAAAAATATTAGGAGGAAACTGTTATGAAAGGAAAAGTAAAAAGTATAGTATCATTGGCCTTGCTGGCAGGAAGTCTGGTGCTGGTATCAGGTCAGGAGGGAAAGGCTGCGGAGTTGCCTTTGGGCGGAAATGAAGGTATGGTTTCAGTATGTAGTCTTTATTCTAAAAGCAGCACTACCAGTCTTGTCATAAAAGAAAAATCTGCCACAATAATAGGACTGGTAAATGGTGTATCCGGAACTACTACAAAGATCCATGCGAAGCTGACCCTGCAGAAGTATTCAGGAGGGAGTTGGAGTGCTGTCAAGTCTTATGAAACGACAGTCACAACTACGAATTGTATGTTGAAAAAGGTGAAAGCAGTATCTGCTGGAAAATACAGGGTGAAGGGAGTTTATACTGTTTATCACGGAGCCAAGTCAGAAAAGATAACGCAGTATAGTAATTCAGTTTCCTGCTAGTGCTGGCAGGTATTTTTGAGAAGTTTAGGGAGGTGAAAGAATGTATAGAGATGCTTTATGCAGAGATTCCATTGAAAAAAGCGTTCTTTTCAAATGGTAGTGGAATACCGAAAAGAACGCTGAGTTAAAAACCTGAGAGTATGATAACATAATAAGAAATGTAAGACAAGCAAAAAAAACAAAATGAGGGATTTTTATAATAAAGGAAAATATAACAAAACCAGTAACAAACAAACTTATCAACAAAAAATAAAGGAGATAAAAATGGGAAAAAATATCAAAAAAACAATTACAACATTTGTACTATTATGTTATTTGGTTACAGGTAGCACACATATGAATATGTCTAATCCAGTAACTACATATGCAAAGGAAGTTACAAATGATTATTTGCTCATGGTAAAAGGAGAAGATAATCTTGAATCTTCTCTAGGCAAACGCGAAGCTGACATTAAATATCAGGAAGCTGGTGAAATTCTTGCTACAGCGGAATTAACCAAAAAAGAGGCTAGTGAAATTAGAGAAAAAAATAATGATATCATTATAGAAAAAGACAAAATTATGCGAGCTTCTTCAACAAATCGAAATAAAATTTTGAAAAGTGTTGACCTTGACTGGAACAAAAAAATGTTAAATCTTTATAATAAATCGACGGAAGACCAAAAAAAGAAAATAAAAATTGCTATTATTGATTCTGGAATTGATTGGGGAAACGATATTTATTTAGAGGAATCCATATCATTTGTTCCAGGAGAGGAAAACATGAGTCCTTTATTTATGGATGGCAGTGGGCATGGAAATAGTGTAGCTGGTTTAATTGCTGCACAAGGCAATAATGAGGGTATCACAGGAATTAATCCGGACGCAAGTATATACTCAATAAGAGTTCTTGATGATGATAATACTTCTCCGGAAAGCAGGGTAATTCAGGGAATATATTATGCCATCTCTAAAAAAGTAAATATAATCAATATGAGTTTTGGGATGGAACAGTATTCTAAAGCCCTCAAAAAAGCTGTTGATGACGCAACAGATGCAGGAATATTAGTAATTGCGGCCGCAGGGAATACTGGTGCTAATGTTGAATATCCCGCAGCATATGATAATGTTCTATCGGTAGGCTCTATAGACTCCAATGGCGAGTTAGCAGATAGTAGTGCAAAAGGAAATAAAGTTGACCTTGTTGCACCAGGAGAACTAGTGTGTACAACTGGAGAATTTGGCGATATTTTAATTGAATCAGGAACAAGCTTAGCATCACCGCAAATTGCAGCCATTGCGTCAAATATATGGCAAAATCACCCATCAGCCAATGCTGAGTTAATTAAAGAAGTATTATTGGAAGGTGCTAACTATAATACAAAAGAAGGATATGGGCTTGCGGATGAAATTTTTTCTGACAAAATATTCAACATAATAGAAAAGAAAAAAATGACTAAAACAGAAGGAAGTGCGATAAAAGATAATTCAAATACGGTTAATATTATAGAAAAAACAGGGTGTGTTAAGGGGAGTTGGACAAGAAATACACACGAAGAATTAATAGGCAGTGGTCATGCCAATGTAAAACAAGGCGCCAGGTATCCAGATAAAGAGGGGTCAGGATTTAAAGGTATAACAGATAATCCGGGTTGGCATGGTAGTTATCATACAAATTATATCGCATCATATATATATGTAACAAGTTTGGCAGAGGCTCTGGGTAATGGGAAAACAGCTGATAAAGCGTCTGTACCATCCGGACTGGATTCTACAACAAAAAACAATATGCTTTCTGATGTCCAAAGCCTTAACTCAAAATGGAGTTCTCTTGGAATGACAACAGATGGGAAGAAAAGAGCATTTGTCTGGGGCATGGCAACTCATACAGCATCAGATGTATTTGCACATAGTGCATTTGTTTATTTAAAAAAACAGGGAAAGTGGGCGCATCTCGCACATGGAAATAACGGAGAAAACAACTATGCGGATGAATCCGAAAAATATAAAGGTCGTATACAGGCTGCTCAGAATGTTGTAAAAAAAATAATATCTTTATATGATGCTGGTAATGGGAAAGGCTCTTATAAACAATTCAGTGGTATGGACGGAAGTAAAAAAGATTATCGTTTATATAAATTAATTAACTATATCAAGGGAACAACAAATGATACTATAAACTCACCCTATACAGACTATGATATATCAGAACACGCTTTACTTATATTTGATTGGAAAGGATGATAATTATGAAGAAGGTATTTATATTTTTATTGTGTTCTTTTTTTTCAATAGCCATAGTTAGTTGTCAAAGCGATAAGCTAAAAACGGAAAATCGTACATCGGGAAACACACAAGAAGAACAGCCCAAAATTGACTGGGATGTAAATACGGCAACGGCAACAGTGACAATAGACAACTGGAAATATTCTCTTGAAAAAAATAACGATAAAAATTCAGTTAGAATCCGCAATATTGAATATGCCGGAAATATAGATAGTACAGAACTATCCCTTACCATTCCATACAAATTTGATGGTTTAAAAGTGTCCAGTGTTGGCCAGCGACCTAAAGATAAGGACGAATCACAGGAATTTAAAGATTCTATGTTCGGTGTAACGGTGGAAGCTCCTCAAGGCATATCAGGAGAAAATGAACTTACAAAAAAGATAACTAAAATTTCTTTGCCAGACGGCATCGAAACAATTGAGAATTGTGCTTTTAGCGGTTTGACCAATCTAAAAGAGATAAAACTTCCTGATAACCTGTCCTCTATGGGGTCATTGGCATTTTATGGTTGTAAAAATCTGGAGAGGGTTATCATTCCTGAAAAATTGGCGGCATTTCCTCCTGATGCATTTGAGGAATGTGATAAATTGTTGGATATCCAGGTCTCAGAGAACAATTCAAATCTTTATGATAAGGACGGCTTTGTTATTACAAAAGCTGACAGTAAGTTGATTTATGCCATATCTGACAAAGAAAAGATGGACATTCCGGATGATGTTAAGGCGTTAGGCAAAGAAGCCATGAAATATAGCAAAGCAAGGACAATACATCTTCCAGCCTCGGTAACCCGCATAGAAAGGGAAGCACTATCCGCGCCAGGTGTTGAAAACATAGATGTAAACGAAAATAATCCAGCTTTTGCAAAAGATGGGCATTGTTTATACGGAAAAAAAGATAAGGAATTGATTGCGGTAGAATATGTCGATGGACAGTTAGAGGTTTCACCAAAAGTACTCAAAATTGGTGAAAATGCCATGTCTGTAGGCGTAAATAAAAAGGTAAAACGAGTCATAATCGGAAAAAATGTAAAAGAGCTTGCTGGCTGTTGGCTGGACTGTTTTCAGCGGCCGTTGGAATATGAGACAAAAGAATACGAGTTCAGAGGGACAACTCCCCCAAAAATCACAAATGTTTCCAGTCATAATAGCGTCATCCCAATGTTTTGCACTATATATGTGCCGGATGGAACTATAAAACAATACACAAGATGGATAAAGAAATACGGAGGAGCGCTGAATACAAAGGTAAAATGCAATAACAGCTGAACAATAATATACGCCTGAAATTACATTTTTTTGAGAGGGAGCGCAAGAATGTATAGTTCCGGATGCAATAGGAGAAAATAATAATCATCTGAAAAAAGGGGATTGTGCAACAAAAGGGGAAATCGATAATCCTAACACAGGAAAAAAATAACTGTTACCAATAAGATGAATGGGACAACCGCAGTATTTTCAAAATACGATAATGGCAAGCTGAATAATGCTGTCATTGATATATGGAAGACAGGAGTGGAGAAACTGGGCGTCAAATCCAAAAAATATGATGATATAAAAAAAGCTGCTAAATACACTTATACATATTAAGGGAAAGGATATTTATGAAGAAAATTAAAATAATCTCAATGATATTAATTTTCTGTATGCTGTGTTCTGCTTGCGGGGTAACTTCTGAGAAAGTTACCCCCATTCATACCGAAAATACAGAAACAAAGGAACTTTCCCCCTATCTGAGTATAACCCGGTCGTATTACACAGAAGAATCGGAATCAGGGATGAGCAGCAGATGCTTTTTTTATGATATTATTAATGGATTTTCATTAAATTATTAAGCGAAATTTTATGTTAAACAATTCTTAAACACCTTACCCCTTGAATCTTAATTTTTATATTTCTATAATAAGTGTTGTAATTACAGTTCCCTGTCCGATGGAGGGTGGGGAATTGTAAATTCTAAAAACTTATAAAATGGGGGGATACTATGAACCAAACCAAGTTTATTACAGATATATTTAAACTGACAGTCAGGAGAATCCGCCAGACCCCGGCAACCGCATTGTTTTTTGTGATTGGGATAACATTTTCCATGCTTATCGTATCTATAGGAATCGGTTTTGTGACGGAGCATCTTAAGTCGCAACAGGCAAAAGAGGATGCCATGCCGCCAAACGGGGAGTCATTTGGCTTCTATCTCGCGAAGGGAAACCAACATTTTGATTATGAAAAAATACCAGGTTTTTTAAAGGGGCTGGCATCGGATTCGGGGGTTATCTTTAATGCCCTGATGATGCATCCCGATGAAGCGGAGGCAAATGTCTTTTCTCCGGTCAGCGCCGAGTGGTTTCCTGATGGGGCTGTCTGGCATTATCCGGTCGTTGAGGGAAGATATTATACGGCGGAGGAAGTAGAAAGAGGGGCAAAAGTTGTCATGCTTGGCAGTACGCTGCAAAATTTGACTTACAGGAAAAATGGGAAACAGTATATTGATATTGAGGGGGAAACTTATGAGGCAATTGGAAGAGTGGGGCTGCCTGACCAGTATTCCCTTTGGGATAACAGAATCTTTATGCCCTTTACGTCATTGCCGGAAAACAGCAGACGGGACTATAATGTCAGTTCACGTTTAGATTTTATTGTTTATAATTCAAGGGGTGTTGTAGCAGAGGAGAGCCGGAAAATACTGAAAAATGTAAAGGTACAGTATCCGGACGCCGAAATAGAAAGCTATGGCGCGCTGGGTGTCGATGACGTAATGCAAAATGTGAGAAACAGCATGGATCCGATTTTTCTGACGGCCTTTCTTGGATATGTTGTGGCACTCATATATGGAATAAATATCGTTGTATTCTGGATGGAAAAAAGGCGCTATGAAATCGGGGTCAGAAAAGCGTTTGGGTATACAAACAGGACAATTTCACGGTTGATTTTCTCAGAAATGCTGGGACTATCCTTGCTGGCGTTCCTGCTTTCCCTGCTGATACAGGGGATTACCGGCGCCGTTGTGGAAAGGGTTTCCGACTACATATTAAAATTGTATCTCCCGAATATCCTGCTCGGCCTGGCGCTTGTTTTACTGACTACATTTTTGATTTCCTTATGGCCGGCTATCCGTGCGCTGAAAATACAGCCGGCAGAGGCATTGAAAGGAGGCGGTGGAATCAATGCGTGAGATTATAAAGAGCCTGGGAAAAAGGAAACTGGCCAATCTACTGATTTTACTACAGGTGATACTATCGCTTCTGTATTTTTATAATACTGCTGTTTCCATTCAGAAAGTTTTTCACATCTATGAGGAAGTTCCAAAGACGCTTCAGACCAATACAGAGCAGATTGTAATGGCAGAAGTAAATACGGAGAGCGGCAATTCTCCTGACGGCATAAGCGACGGTGTTTCCATGGAATTATTCCAGACGTTCCTGGATACCGTAAAGAGGGAAACTAAAATTGAACAAGTCAATGCTTATCATAACTCATGGCTGGAAAGCGAAGCTATGAACATGGAGTTTATAAATGCCCAGGAAGTTGACTGGGATATTGACTGGATTAGGGAGATAGAAGTAGATGAGGGAAGAGGATTTAAAGAAAATGACTTTGACAGGAAGCATGCCAATGGAACAAAGGAACACCCATATCCGCTCTTAATCGGCCGGGAGCTGAAACAGAAATATTCCCTTGGGATAGGGGAAAAGCTGTCGGACAGCAACAATCAAAACTATGTTGTTGCCGGAATATTGAAAAAAGACAGCCTCTGGTTTGAACAGTCCATCCCGGAGGGCATGCTTGTTTCCCTTGATAATCAGGCGGTTATGCCATTCCGGAAACAGGTCACGCCACAGATGTTTTACTACTTTAAAATTCCGGAAAACGTTTCGGGTAAACAGACAGCGGAGAAAATAGAAAGCATTGCCGAACGGTATCAGATATTTGTGACGGCGGATACCATTTCCGACCGCATGAAGGAACAGTTTGATAAGGATTTGAAAGAAAATTTACAATGGCTTTGTTTTTCCTTAACCGTGCTTGTAATGATAGCCATTGGACTTGCCACGATTATTCTGGCACGTATGTATTCACGGGGCAGGGAAATCGGCATCAGAATGGCGTTAGGTTATTCTTTTGAGCGAATTTTACGAATGCTTACGGGAGAAGTATTCCTGCTTGTGCTGTCGGGCTGGATACTTGTTTCAGCATGGGAAATCGGGCAATATGGGAGAGGAATTGATTTTTTTGAGAATGCAAGGATTTACAATTCGCAGTATATCTCTCCACGAATCTTGTTACTCGGCGGCTTGACGGCGCTCTTAATGTGCCTGCCTGCTGTCATCACCCTGTTTATAAAATTCCGCAAATTGCAGCCAAATTCTTTGATTGGAGGAAATGAATAATGACAATGATTGAATTACAGAATATCAATAAGACATATGGAAAAGGGGAGAGCAAAACCGTAGCGTTAACCAATGTAAATTTAAAAATTGAACAGGGGGAGTTCTGGGCTATTATGGGGCCGTCCGGCTCAGGGAAATCCACGTTGCTCAATATCTTGGGCTGCATGGACATTCCTACCTCGGGAAACTACTTGTTAAAAGGAAAAAATCTGGGCAAATTCACCCCCAACCAGTTAAGCCGGATACGGAACCGGATGGTCAGCTTTATCTTCCAGCAGTTCGCCTTGTTAAATGATTATAACGTCTATGACAATGTTGAGCTGCCCTTGCTGTGCCAGAAGCTTTCCAAAAAGGAGAGAAAAGAGCGTGTCGAATATTACATGGAACGCCTCGGGATTGAGAATCTTGCGAAGAAAAAACCAACGCAGATATCCGGAGGCCAGCAGCAAAGGGCAGCGATTGCAAGGGCATTAGTAACAAAGGCGGATATCCTTCTTGCCGATGAGCCGACTGGGGCGCTCGACCAGAAAACCGGGCAGGAGCTTATGTCCCTGCTCTGCGAAATCAATGAGGAGGGAAAAACGATTTTACTCGTTACCCACGATGAAAAAGTGGCATCTGTGACAAAGAGACAGATAAGGATTCAGGATGGAGAAAGTTCTGTGGCATTTCAGTAGTTCTGTATTCAGAAAAACAGCGATAAAGGGGCTAAAATAATTGGCGTCTTTATCGCTGTTTTATACGTGTGAAATATTTATCCATTTACCGTTGGCAGAGAAGATAGGTTATTGGCTTCGCTGCCGTCCGGTACAGATTTCAGATATTCCGTGTCTCTTCGGTGTGCAATGCCGACACCACGGATTTCGCCGGCCCTGGCAAGTGCCACTCCTTCTGATCGGCTGACGATTCGTTCATCAGACAGCTGATATCCCTCAATGCGTCCCCGGTGTTTTACCAGGCCCGTAATCTCTACCGCATTTTTTGAGGGAGAGGGAATCTCGTCAAGCGCTAATTTTGGCAGTTCGGTTCTTAAATTTTCATCCACAGCGCATACCTCCATTAAATCTATATTTTCAGAAAGGGCGCACGTTTTTGTGCGCCCTTTCTAGTATGTGCTATGTCAGGAAAAATATACAACCATTTATTTTTCAGCTGGTGCCGGTGTGGCTGGTTCTTTCGGCTCAGCGTCCTTAGAAAACATCCATGTGTCGACTAAGATTCCTTTGATATTAAATTTAAAGAACAGTTTATGTGTTCCAGTTACTTTTTTTGTCAGAGCAGCAGATATGTATTTGAAGTCGGAATCAGCCGATACAGATACCTCACCAATTTTAAAAGCTGCTTTCATACTGTCAATATAAATTTCTATTGTGCCCTCAGCTTTTTCTGCAGAATCACTGGCAATCCGCATCATAACAGACTGTGCGCCATCTTCGCCAAAGGCAACGCGGTCAAGTCCTACATAGTCGTTTTTGCTGATGGAGGACAAAACACGGTTGTTTCTCGTATTGCCCTGGTCTGGGCCGACAATCGTAGAAGTTCCCTCTGACCAGGCAAAGGTTTCTGCCTCTACAACGTCATACGGGTTAAAGTCCTTATCGCCTGGAACGCCTTCCATATCCATTTTTGATGTCAGGTTTCCATCTTTATCTTTTTCCACAAGGCTGACGCCGGTTGTACGGTATCCGCTGATTCCCATGTCCGCTGCTGTCTTTTGTGAGTGATAGAACATATAAAGTTTATCGCCCCGCTGCAGCATACAATGGTGATTGTTATTCAAACTGTTATTTGGCAGTTTGTTAAAGTATGTTCCCGGGCTCTTCAGTACGCATTTTGCCTCGGACCATGGACCCATTGGACTATCGCTTACCATGTAGGCAATGCTTGCAGTTCCCAGTTCTTTTGTTGTTGTGCCAACATTGAAATTGGTACAATAACTGTAATAGTATTTGCCGTCAATTTTATTGATGCCGGAATCCTCGAATGGCGCCGGAGCGTCAATTTCTACCGGGTCTCCAGCGAGACTTATCATATCATCGCCAAGTTTTACGACACGGATGCATTTTGGATGTTCCCTGTCCTCGGATTCGCCGATGCCGCCAAAATACAGATATCCCTGTCCGTCATCATCAACAAGTACGGCCGGGTCAAACAGCCATGGTACCTGGGAGCCGGAGCAGTTTGGTGTGTCACGGCTGATTAACTGTTTTCCGATGGGGTCGTGGAATGGACCGGTTGGACTGTCACCTTCCAGTACGCCAATACCGCTTCCGTTATCGGCAAAATAGATGAAGAATTTATCTTTGCCGTTAATATTTTTATAGGCAACGGCTGGCGCCCAACTGTTCTTTGCCCAGGATGCGGGGCCTTTTTTGCCTGCTACCGGGATAATTCCCTCGTCAGTCCAGTTTACCATGTCTTTGGAAGAGTAGCAGTTCAGGGTGTTGATATATTCATAACCATTGTTGGCCGGGATTTTCCCGTCCTCTCCAATTCGCATCTGGTTACTGTCGTTTGTGCCATACACATATACTGTGCCATTGTATTCAATGGCGTACGGGTCTGCTAAAAAGCGCTGTGCGGCAATCGGGTTATTGTAACCAACTTCCTTTGCTGCCTCGGTGAGTCCATCCGTGTTATATTCTACATTTGCAGGTTTCCCGAGCGTGAATGTAATGGATTTAATATCAAAGACTACTTCGTTTTCGGTTTTCGTGCCTAAGAAAAGCCAGTCTGCCTCTCCATTAGGGTTCTGTGCGGTAAGATCTATGACTGTGCTGCCACTGAATTTTGAAGGATATGTCCAGCTGTCCAGGTTGTCATGATCAATAAAGTATTCACCAGCTTTATTTCCAAAACTTAATCGATAGTCATTAGAAGCGCTTCCCACGATTTCGATGGTCCTTACTTTTGCCAGATTCAGTGGCTCTGGAAAAGCCAGTGCATAATATTTCCAACCGGCTTTTACCTCCACGGTACCATCATCGTTCAAAGTATACTGGCCGTTTGTGCGGTCATCTTCTGTTGTTGGTTTTAACTGTTCGCCTTCCAAAACAAGTACCTCCGTCGTTGGTTTTTTTGTCTCTGCCGGTGGTTCGGGAGTATCGCCCGGTTTAGCAGACGGTGTAATGTCCGGCATAATAGTCGGCGTCGTATCTGGTGTAGCCTCTGGCGTAACATCCGGTTTTTTAGATGGCGTTACCTGAGGGGTAACTTTCGGTTTGGAAACTTTTTTTACAGTGACTGCTACTTTGCCCAATGTTCTCTTTTTCTTTTTAATCTTTTCTGTCACTGTGATAGTTGCTTTGCCGGCCTTTATCCCCTTTACAAGCCCATTTTTGTTCACGGATGCAACCTTTTTCTTATTGCTCTTAAAGGCATATGTAGCTTTTTTGGCTTTTCCGTTAATGACAATTTTTTTTGATTGTCCGGCTTTAACTGTAATTTTTTTTGTTTTCAGGCTTGCTTTTTTTGCAGCCTGCGCACTGTCTGTTCCCCAGGGCGCTACGATTCCAGTAAATGTAAATGCCAGAATAGAAGCAAGGGACAGCGCTTTTTTCATGTTTTTATGTAACATAAATTTACCTCCTCAATTTTTTTAATATTATAACAAATTCAGTTTTGGTAAACAATGATACATTATGCATGCTTTGTTGATATATTTACCTTTGTTTTAACGGTATGCAGCAAAAGATAAATTTGCAAAATGCAGATGAATTATGTATAATGAAAAAAGTTTTTATATGAAATTTAAAAAGGAATGGAGGATGAAAATGAGCGATTATAAAATAAATACAAAATGTGTACAGGGGGGATATACGCCCGGAAATGGAGAACCCCGGCAAATTCCTATTATTCAGTCTACAACGTTTAAGTACAATACAAGCGAGGACATGGGAAAACTGTTTGATTTAGAAGCAGAGGGGTATTTTTATACAAGACTTCAAAATCCGACGAATGATTATGTGGCAGCAAAGATTGCGGAATTGGAAGGCGGAACGGCAGCGATGCTCACCTCTTCCGGGCAGGCGGCTAATTTCTTTGCGCTGTTTAATATATGTCCGTGCGGAAGCCATATAGTATCTTCCTCATCTATTTATGGCGGGACTTTTAACTTGATTGATGTGACAATGAAAAAGATGGGCATTGATGTGACGTTTGTTTCACCGGACTGTTCAGAGGAAGAACTTTGCGCTGCGTTTCAGGATAATACAAGGGCAGTTTTTGGGGAGACGATAGCGAACCCCGCCCTTACTGTGTTAGATATTGAGAAGTTTGCCAAAGCGGCTCACAGCCATGGGGTGCCGCTGATTGTTGACAATACTTTCCCGACACCGGTGAATTGCCGGCCTGTGGAATGGGGAGCTGATATTGTGACCCATTCTACTACAAAGTATATGGATGGACACGGAGCGGCAGTTGGCGGTGCTATTGTGGATTCCGGGAAATTTGACTGGATGGCTCATGCTGATAAATTCCCAGGTCTGTGTACGCCGGACGATTCCTATCACGGTATCACTTACGCTGAAAAATTTGGACAGGAAGGGGCGTTTATTACGAAATGTACGGCACAGCTTATGCGTGATCTTGGCTGTATTCAATCCCCGCAAAATGCTTATATATTGAATCTTGGACTGGAATCGCTTCATGTTCGTATGCCGCGCCATGTAGAGAATGGCCAGGCAGTTGCGCAATTCCTAAAGAATCATAATAAGGTTTCCCATGTGAGCTATCCAGGGCTGGAAGGGGATGCATATTATGAATTATCCAGGAAGTATATGCCGAATGGGGGATGCGGTGTCGTGTCCTTCGAATTGAAAGGGGGACGAAAGGCGGCAGAGGCCTTTATGAAAGAACTGAAACTGGCAGCGATTGAGACACATGTTGCGGACGCCAGGACATGCTGCCTGAATCCGGCGACATCCACTCATCGCCAGTTAAATGATGAACAGCTTATGGCTGCAGGTATTCCGGCAGGCCTTATTCGTATGTCCTGCGGCCTGGAGGATAAGGAGGATTTGATTTCCGATCTTGCGCAGGCATTGGAAGCCATTCATTAAAACCGGTTTGTCCGGCGGTGCTTTTTCAGTTTTTGTTCTATAAAATCGCGCCAGATATGAGGGTGGAAGAGGATGAGAAGCGGAAAAAGTTCCAGTCTTCCGGCCAACATATCAAAAATAAGGACCCATTTGGAAAGGTTTGAGAAAATTCCGAAGTTACAGGCTGGGCCGACATTGTTCAGGCCGGGCCCAATGTTGTTTATGGTGGCGGCAACGGCAGTAAACGCCGTCACCAAATCCTGCCCGTCAAAGGAGATGAGCAGAAGTGATGCCGAAAATAACGTTACAAATGTAATTAAATAGACGTTGGTGGAGCGGACAACTTCGTGTTCTACCGGCTTGTGTTCAAAATAAATTTTTTTTATGCTCTTCGGATGGATATAGGAATTTAATTCCTTGATTACGGTTTTAATCAGTATGACAATACGCGATACTTTAATACCGCCGCCCGTGCTTCCCGCGCAGGCGCCAATAAACATCAGCAGGACAAGAACAGCCTTGCATGTCTGGGACCATGCATTGAAATCTACCGTGGAATAGCCGGTAGTAGTGATAATCGAGGCGACTTGAAAGGAAGCATGGCGCAAGGCGTCCACAGCTCCCATAGCGGAGTTCCAAAGATTAAAGAAAATAATACCGATGGCGGCCAGTATGATGAGGAAATAATAGCGGACTTCCTCCATGCGGAGCGCCTTTTTTATTTTTCCGAATACGATCAGGTAAAAGGCATTAAAATTTACGCCGAATAAGATCATAAATATAGTGATAACCCATTGCTGGCTGGCACTGTAATCGCCAATGCTGCTGTTTTTTATTCCGAATCCGCCCGTGCCGGCTGTGCCAAAGGAAAGTGTGATAGAATCAAAAAGTGGCATTTTTAAGATGAGCAGGAGCAGGATCTCCAACAGCGTCATGCCGAGATAAATAAGATATAATATGCGTGCGGTCGATTTTATTTTTGGTACAAGCTTGCCGACAGAGGGGCCGGGGCTTTCTGCGCGCATTAGGTTAATGTGGGAACCTCCGCTCATTGGAATAACAGCCAGAATAAATACAAGTACACCCATTCCGCCAATCCAGTGAGTAAAGCTGCGCCAGAAGAGGGACGTATAGGACAGTGCTTCTACATCGGAGAGAATGCTTGCACCTGTTGTTGTAAAACCGGATACCGTTTCAAAAAGAGCGTCTGTGAGAGATGGGATTTCTCTCGTGATAAGAAAGGGAAGGCAGCCAAAAAGACTGAGTAAAATCCAACTGAGCGCAGTAGCTACACAGCCTTCCTTTAAGTAAAATACGGTGTTTTTGGGTTTCCTTGGGGAGAGCAGGACTCCTGTCAGGGCGCAGATGAACGCAGTAAAGGCATAAGCAAATCCCTGTTTTTCACCATAAGCCACAGCGGCAATACACGGAAGAAAAAGAAGAACTGCTTCTGTTTTTAAAATGGTCCCTAAAATAAAGCGGATCATGGAACTATTCATAATAACTTTTATCCTTTCAATATATCAGCAATATCCCGGAATCCGGTATGTGTGGTAACAATCATTACGGCATCTCCTGTCCGTATGCAGTCCTGTCCGCCTGGTATAATGACCCTGCCGTTGCGGTATATACAACAGACAAGCAGATTTTCTTTGAGATTCAGGTTCATCAGGGGAACGTCAGTTACATTGGACGGTTCGTCTACGAGAAATTCAATGGCTTCCGCCCGGTGGTCAAACATATGGTACAGAGTCTCAATATTGCTGTCCATAGAATTTTTCTTGGCGCGCACATAGGCAATAATCGCCTCTGATGTAATATAACGCGGGTATATGACGCTGCCAAGATCAAGACTGTTTATTACGTTTTTGAATACACTCCGGTTTATTTTTGTAATTACCTTCGCATTGGAAATCTGCCTGGCATGGAGAGTCAGCATAATATTTTCTTCATCAATGCCGGTCAGCGGGACGAAGGATTCGATATTTTTCAGGTTTTCCTGGTTTAATATATCCTGATCACTGCCATCTCCGTTGATGATAGTTGCCTTTGGCAGCAGGATGCTCAGTTCTTCACAGCGTTTTGTATTTCGCTCAATGATGCGCACATCAATTCCCATTTTTATCAGATGCGTTGCAAGATAGTAGGCAGAGCGTCCCCCGCCGACAATGAGTGTGTTTTTTACTTGCTTTGTTTTTATATCAATGCTTTTTAAAAAGTTATGGATTTTCTTGCGGGAAACAACGAAAGAGACGGTATCTTTTGCCAGAAGCTGAAAACTGCCGCTCGGAATTGTGACCTCTCCGTCCCGCTCCACAGCACATACAAGAACATCCTGCGTGATAGACTGTCCCAGTTCAGCAATCGAAATGCCGTCCAGAATATTGTTTTCGGGAATGCGGAATTTAATGATATCCGCCTGGCCGTGGGCAAAGGAGTTGACTTCCAGTGCTGCTGGCAGAAAAAGAATGCGCGAGGTTTCCCTGGCTGCTTCCAGTTCTGGATTGATGACCATTGTGAGTCCGAGTTTTTCACGCAGATATCCCACCTCGATACTGTAATCCGGGGTGCGTACGCGCGCGATTGTGGCGCAGTCATCTCCGACCTGTTTGGCGATAATGCAGCAAAGGAGATTGAGTTCATCTGAATCGGTTACGGCAATAAGTAAATCTGCCTGTTCAATTCCAGCCTCCAGTTGTATGCTGTGGCTCGCCCCATTTCCGGTAATCCCCATGATATCGTATTGTCCGGTAATTTCCTGGATTCTTGAAGGGTGCTGGTCAATCATAGTAATATCATGCCCTTCCCTGGAAAGCTGTTCCACGAGGGTGGCACCAACCTTCCCACAGCCAACAATGATGATGTTCAGACCTTTTTGGGGGCTGTTTATATTTTTTCCGAAAACCATATGTTCCTCCTGTACCGAGATTATTCCTGCGAAGGCAAAGTGAAACGCGCCCCGTGTTTCTATTGTACCATAGCAGTGGTAAATGTGCTATAATTATCTTACAAATATAAAAAATCCCCTAACGTGACAAAAACGTAATCTTAGAGTCACCATACTGTAAGTTATCCGTTATATAATCAGGGTAAAAGGGGGTGAAAGGAGAATGGAAGAGCGTTTTCCCTGTCTGAAAAAGATTATATACAATTTTCTTCTCGGGATTAGCGGCATGATTTTTGGAAGCGTGTTTATGGTTGCCGGATTTCTTATGTTCGTTTTGGATTTTTTGTTTCAGGGGATTGAGTTTATGTTTTCACATTTAAGATAAAATGATACGAAAGGAGACGGATTTTATGAGAAAGAAATTACGGCGCAGTTTAAAAATTGCGCTCCGTGTTTTTACAGTACTTATCCTTATTTTTACTGTCGTTGTGATTTTTTACAGTTATAAAGGATATCAGATGTATCAGGATGCCGTAAAGAATACGCCTGTTTCAGAAACTGTCAGTACAATCCGTGAGAGGGAACACTTTATCAAGTACGAAGAGCTGCCTCCTATTTATATTGATGCTGTTATTTCCGCAGAGGATAAACGGTTTTTCTCCCATCCCGGCATAGATCCGCTGGCGATAGGGAGAGCCGTATTAACGGATATAACAACATTGTCCTTTAAGGAAGGGGGGAGCACAATTACGCAGCAGATTGCGAAAAATGAATTGTTTACACAGGAAAAGAAAATGGAGCGGAAGTTCGCAGAGATTTTTGCGGCCTTTGCACTGGAGAGGGATTATAGTAAGAAGGAGATATTTGAGCTATATGTAAATACAATTTACTTTGGAAGCGGTTATTACGGGATTTATGATGCGGCAAAAGGATATTTTGGAAAAGAGCCATCCAAACTTACGGATTACGAAGCGGTTATGCTCGCGGGTATTCCCAACGCGCCGTCTAATTACTCCCCTGACGCCAGTATGGAGCTTGCCAGAAAGAGAATGTCTCTTGTTCTAAAGAAAATGGAAAACTGTGACAGGATTACGGAAGAGCAGGCGGAGCGGATTCTGAATCATAAGTAATATTGACGTATAATCATAATGTATAGTATAATGATAATAGCGGAAGGGGGAATGACGTATGGCAGGAATACATGGAAGTTATATAGCAATTTATACTGTAGGAATTATTTTGATGCTAGTGAACATATTACAGAGCATATTCCGGAAAAAAGGATATTTATTTAATCCTCCGGCAATGGAAGAGGCAAAGGATGAAAAAACCTTTTTGAGAATACGGGTTCTTTACGGTGTTTCCCAGGCTGTCATGCTGCTTTTGTTTCTGTTGTGTTTTATCTATGTGAAAAATTATGTAGCAGCTGTTATTGGACTTTTTGCAGGGTGTCTTTTGCCCATTGCCCTTGTTTTTTTATACGATATGTATCTGAACAGGCAGAACGAAAGAGCGGTTTGATGGAAAGAGTACAGGAAAATTCGAGAAAGATTTATCGACGGATGTCCCTTTCTTTGTTATAATATTTATTATGACGAAGAAAGGGGCAATTTTTTTGAAGGATACACCAAAGTGCAGAAAAAACGTCTGTGCGGCGCTGTTGGCGAATGTGGACGCAGGGAAGACGACTTTGTCGGAGGGGCTTTTGTATGCGGCGGGTAAAATCCGGCGTCTGGGCCGTGTGGACGCAGGAGATTCCTTTTTGGACACTTATGATTTGGAGAGGGAGCGGGGCATTACGATTTTTTCCAAACAGGCGGTGCTTTCTCTTGACGGGATGGATATTACTCTTTTGGATACACCGGGCCACGTTGACTTTTCGGCGGAAATGGAGAGGACGTTACAGGTTCTTGACTATGCCATTTTGCTGATTAGCGGCGCAGACGGCGTGCAGGGACACACGGAGACGCTCTGGAGGCTTCTGGCGCATTATCAGATTCCCGTCTTTATTTTTGTCAACAAGATGGACCAGCCGGGACTGGATAAGGAAAAGCTGATGGAGGATATCCGGGATAGGCTGGATGAGCGGGCTGTTGACTTTTCGGATACGTCCGATACGGATTTTCAGGAAAATGCGGCGCTCTTAGATGAGGACGTGCTGAACCGTTATCTGGAGGAGGGGAAGTTCGATTTGTCATGCCTCCCCTCCATGGTCCGCCAGCGGAAAATATATCCCTGTTTTTTTGGTTCTGCCTTGCGGATGCAGGGGGTGGAGGAATTTTTGCAGGCGCTTGGGACGTATATGCAAAGTCCATTGTACCCGGATGAGTTTGGGGCGAGGGTATTTAAAATTATGCGCGATGAAAAAGGAAACCGCCTCACTTATATGAAGGTAACCGGCGGTATTTTGCGTGTGAAGATGGAGCTTTGTGATGAGACGGCTGGCTGGCGGGAAAAGGTAAACCAGATACGTATTTATTCAGGTGGCCGGTTTGAGACGGCAGAATCTGCAGAGGCCGGAACCGTCTGTGCCGTAACGGGTTTGGGGCAGACGTATCCCGGGGAGGGACTTGGCATGGAGGAGCGGCAGAAAAAGCCGTTGCTTGAGCCGGTGCAGACGTACCGGATCATTCTTCCTGATGGGTGTGAGCCGGCAGTTATTCTTCCTAAATTCCGGCTTTTGGAGGAGGAGATGCCCGAACTTCATCTTGTTTGGAATGAAGAATTGCAGGAGATTCAGGCTCAGGTAATGGGGAAAGTGCAGCTTGAGATTTTGCAGAGGATTATGAAAGACCGCTATGGTGTGGCAGTGGATTTTGATGCCGGGCACATTATGTACCGGGAGACGATTGCCGGGGCTGTGGAGGGGATTGGCCATTTTGAACCGCTGCGCCATTATGCGGAGGTACATCTGTGGATGGAGCCGGGCGAGCCGGGGAGCGGGGTGCAGGTGGCATCTGGCTGCAGCGAGGATATGCTGGCAAAAAACTGGCAGCGGCTTATTTTATCACATGTTTTAGAGAGGGAGCACATTGGAGTTTTGACTGGTTCACCGCTTACTGATGTTAAAGTGACGTTAACTGCCGGGCGGGCGCACTTAAAACACACGGAGGGAGGGGATTTCAGGCAGGCTACATATCGCGCTGTACGGCAGGGGCTTATGCAGGCTTCTTCCATACTTTTGGAGCCGTATTATGAGTACCGCTTAGAAGTTCCGGATGCAGCTGTTGGGAGGGCAATGTCAGATGTGGAGCGGATGTCCGGCCGTTTTTCCCTGGAGCAGGGGCAGGATGGCATGTCTGTCCTTATGGGGGAGGCTCCGGTTATTATGATGCAGGATTATGCCGGGGAAGTAGCGGTATATACAAAAGGGAAAGGACATTTTTCCTGTGTGCCTGCGGGCTACCGCCCGTGCCATAATGCGGAAGAGGTAATTCGTGAGATTGGATATGATGCGGAGCGCGATACAGAAAACCCCTCATCCTCCGTTTTCTGTGCGCACGGTTCAGGATTTACGGTTAGCTGGGAGCAGGTAAAGGAATATGCCCATATTGATATGGATATGGGGATGGAACCGGATAACAGCGGGGGGGATGTGGACGAGCCTCTCTCCTCATGGCAAAAGAGGGATGAGGCATTGGGGACGGAGGAAATTGATGAGATTCTTTTGCGGGCATCTCATGCGAATAAAAAACGGAACACCATGACGAAACGGCCGACAAAACCGGGAATGACAGGACTTTCAAAACCGGGCAAAGTACAGAAAAAACAGGGAAATTATCTGCTGGTGGATGGATACAATATTATTTTTTCATGGAAGGAATTAAAAGAACTTGCAGCTATCGGCATTGATTCAGCAAGGAGTCGGCTGATGGATATTTTATGTAATTATCAGGGATATGAGAATTGTCAGGTGATTTTGGTTTTTGATGCTTATCGGGTGCAGAATCATCGGACGGAGACATTCTCCTATCATAACATAAACGTGGTATATACGAGGGAGGCGGAGACGGCGGACAGTTATATAGAAAAGTTTGCCCATGAGAATGCCAAAAAGTATCATATAACGGTTGCCACTTCGGATGGATTGGAACAGATTATAATACGGGGTGAGGGGTGCCGGCTTTTGTCTGCCAGAGATTTTGAGGCGGAAATACAGCGGGTGGAAATGGAAATAAAGGCATACATGCCTTAGACATATATGTCTTAGGCATACATGCCATAGACATATGTATGAACGGAGGGAAGAGAATGAAACGATTATTATTGGTGACAGCCTGCATTTTTTTGCTTTGTGGCTGTCAGGGGGCAGATGGTGACAATACGGCGGGGGAGAAATCAGAGCAGGCAGCGAAGTCCCCTGTTTTAAAAACACAAAATGGAAATGTTTATTTAGAAAAATGTACATCTGGAAATCCGATTGCCGGCACAAGTGATACCGGGGATTTTACTTATGGAGGGGACCCCTCTGTACTGGTAGACGGCGATACGGTATATCTCTATACAGGACATGACCTCTCAACAGATTCTGAGGTGGGGAGAAGGGTTTATAATATTCCGGAATATTTATGCTATTCCAGTAAGGATTTGAAACAGTGGAAAGCAGAGGGAGCGGTTATGACCCTGAGTACAAAAAATGTTTCATGGGTTCGTGATTCTACATCGGCATGGGCAAGCCAGGTCACAAAACATTATGACAAGGCGGCAGGAAAGGAACGGTATTATTTGTATTTTTGCAGTTGGGACAAAACCTCTGCGGGAAAACAATCCATTGGAGTAGCTGTTTCGGACAGTCCGACAGGTCCTTTTGTGGATAAGGGGGAACCTCTGGTAAAGGGCACATTAACGGAGCCGGAGAGCAGTACATGGGATGATATTGACCCGACTGTTTTTGTGGACACCGATGCCAATGGGGAGGAACACCGTTACCTTGCATGGGGAAACAGCAATTATTTTGTCTGTGAATTAAACGAGGACATGATTTCTGTCCGTGACATCAATGGGGATGGAAAGATAACCTGTGACAGTACAAAGGAGAAAGGCGATATTCTGAATATGCCGACCGGGCTGAATTCTTTTACAGAGGCACCATGGATTTACCGGAGAAAAGATGCAGAGGGAAAATATTATGGAGACTACTATCTCTTTTATGCCTATGGCTGGCGTGAGAGGATGGCGTATGCCACCACGGACAGTCTCATGGATAATAATTGGAGTTTCGGAAACATCCTTATGTCGACGACAGCGACTTCAAACACAAACCATATGGCGGTGTTTGATTTTAAGGGAAAAACATATTTTGTATATCACAATGGTTCTCTTCCCGCCGGAAATGGCTACCGCCGAAGTGCATGTATCACAGAATTGAAATTCAAGGCGAATGGTGATATTGAACCGATTTTTGAGACGGCGGCAGGACTGGATGGGAGGACAGTATCCATAAGTGACAGCAGCGGCAAAAAGCTTTCACACGAAAATTTTCTGAATGACAGCACGGATGACAGTTATCCATACCGTGACATTCCGCTTGGACTGGACATTGGAAAAAATGATGGAGATGCGCAGTGGGTACTTCGCAAAGGAAAGGCAAAGCCGGAGGACGAAACTTATGTCTCCATAGAGTCAGAAAATAAACCCGCTCTTTACATGACAGTCGGAAATGAGGGTGCAGTAGTTCTTTCACAGGATACGGATGCCGGGAAAGAAACAGCGAAAAGCCAGACATTCCACAGCGTGGAAGGGCTGGGAGATAAATCCGGCGTTTCTTTTGAATCTGTGTCTGCGCCGGGAAAATATTTAACGGCAAAGGACGGTAAAGTAATATTGACCGATGGCGGAGATGCAGGGGCAGCGACATTTCAGATTAATTAATCTGTGGCCTTTCGGTATTTTGCCGGAGTCAGACCGGTTTTCTGCTTAAATTGGCGAATAAAGTGTTCTGTGTTGTGGTATCCACAGGTTTCCGCTACCTCTTCCACTGATTTTCCGGTGGAAGTCAGGAGTTCACTGGCGGCCTGAACGCGGCTGTTTATTACATCCGCCATACAGGTTGTGTGAAAAAAATGTTTGTAAACTGAATGGAGATATCCCTCACTGATATGCAGCGAGCCTGCCATATCCGGGATACTCCATTCAGATTCAGGGTGTTGATAAATTTTTTCTCTTAATGATGCGGCCTGATAATAAATGGCCGGGTATTCTTCTGTATTACTCTCATCTTCAATTTTATTAAGCAGTGCAGTGGTCAACTGACTTATTATTCTGTTTTTATGGTGGGAAGCGCCATAGAATTCTGTATAAATCAAATGAAATAAGGCGTAATAATTGTCCGGATTGTGCAGAGGAATGGGAACGCCGAATGGAAAATGTTCCGACAGCACAGGAAGGGGAGGTGTGATATGCATCCAGTCATCAATATAAGCGCAGTGTTCCGGGCAGTTATCCTGCGGGCCGTACAGATGGCGTTGCCCGGCCTTAAAAATAACAGCAACGCCATCGGATGTCTCAAGCCAGTGATTATCAACATAAAACTTTGCCGGAGTTTTTACCAGTATAAGTAAATAGACCGGATGCCCGTGTGGGCGGTTGACAAAAAAAGAGCGGTCGTGTGCGGTACTTCCTATTTTAACAATCTGCAGCATAATAATCTCCTGGGCATCATAATATGAGAATTTATCAATTTGTGCTTAGTATAAGTCATTGAAAGCGGTATGTCAATGCATTAGAATATCAGATAAAAATAGGAAAGGGGCAATATAGAATGATTGGCATAATGCTCACGGCAGCCTGTTATACCGTGTCATCTATTGAAGATAAGCGCATCACTTCAAAATTAAAATGTACGCCGGCGGAGTTCGCCTTTATCGTGTCATCGGCAACGATGGCGTGGATTGGGGCGGCGATGCCGTTTATAGGATGGGGATTTGTGTTCTCCATGCATAATTGCCTGATCTTACTGGCGCTTGCCGCAGCGAAAATAATAGAATTTTATACATCTGCCATTTTGTTAAAAACAGTTTCTGCCTATGAATTAAAAGCGTGGCTGGGAATCAATATTGTATGTTCCTACTATTATAACGCCATAAACGGAGTGTATGCGTGGAATCCGTGGGTTATTCTGTTTTCCATTCTGCTTTTTATTGGTATTGCTATGATTGTTTCCGGACAGAATGTATCAAGGAAGGAAAGACGTTATTCCCGATGGGTTTTGTGCCTGTTATTTTTGTTATTCATAGGTTCAAAATTTTTATATGGGCTGATGTTCGGGTTAATGACGCACGGGTGTGAGGCGACGTCAGTATTGTTTATTGTCATGCTGCTAACAGCATTCATACAGCTGCCTAAGATTCAAATAAGGGATGTGACGGGACGGAAGGGGATTACAGGCGCTGTTGTAAGCAGAATCCCTAACGCCGCAGGATTGATTCTGGAGGCTTTTGTTGCTATGCAGGACGTATTTTTGTATGCTATGATTCAACCGGTTCAGCTTGCGGTATTGTTTCTGTTCAGCATTGTGAAAAAAGAACCGATGGGAGGAAGAAAGCTGGCGGGGAGCATCCTTTGCCTGTTGTCGGTTTGTGTTATTACTTTTTTAATTTTTAAATAATTTAATTTAAAATAAGCGAGAGGATATTTATTCCATTGACAAAACAGGTTACTTGTGATATGATTCATCCATATAAATGAAATGCTATGACAAGGAGGAGTACCTGTACTCCTGAATACACAGAGAAAAGGCGGATGGTGCAAGCCTTTTGTTCAGACACAGGGAAGTAGCCTTTGAGCAGTGAACCGAACGAAGCAATTGCCAGACTTTTAGTAGACTTCAACGGAATTCCCACCGTTACAGGGGAAGCAATATTCAAGGCAGCAGCCTGCGTATTGGCAGAGAGCAGAATGTAAATTCTGAATTTGGGTGGTAACGCGGATAGTATTCGTCCTAAACTGATTGTGATAATTGGTTTAGGACTTTTTTTGTAAAGAAAGAAAAGGAGGAGCATTGGATGATAAAAGGAACAGAATTGTTTGTAAAAGCATTGAGAGAAGAGGGAGTAGATATTTTGTTTGGTTATCCGGGAGGTCAGGCGATTGATTTATTTGATTCCCTGTATGGCCAGGATGATATCACGGTGATTCTTCCAAGACATGAGCAGGCTTTGATTCATGCAGCGGATGGCTATGCGCGCTCTACGGGGAAGACAGGCGTGTGCCTGGTAACCAGTGGCCCGGGTGCGACAAATCTGGTAACAGGGATTGCAACGGCTAATTATGACAGTGTTCCATTGGTTTGTTTTACCGGACAGGTGCCATTGGGGTTGATGGGAAATGATGCGTTTCAAGAGGTGGATATCGTTGGAATTACCAGAAGTATATGCAAATATGCCGTGACAGTCCGGAGGCGGGAGGATTTAGGCCGAATGATAAAAGAGGCATTCTATATTGCCAGGACCGGCAGACCGGGACCGGTTGTCATTGATTTACCGAAAGATATCCAGCAGGCGATGGGCAGTGAGGAATATCCGGCAGAGGTGCATATCAGAAGTTACAAGCCAAATGAATCAGTGCATATTGGACAGATAAAAAAGGCAGCAGGAATATTAAAGAAGGCAAAGAAACCTCTGTTTTTAATCGGTGGCGGCGTAAACATTTCCGGCGCCAATGAACAGATGACAAAGCTGGCGGAGCAGACGGGTATTCCGGTTATTACAACGATTATGGGGAAGGGGGCGGTGCCAAGCAGTCATCCGTTATATATGGGAAACATTGGTATTCATGGCAGCTATGCGGCAAATCATGCGGTAAGTGAGTGTGATGTGCTATTTTCCATAGGTACTCGTTTTAATGACCGCATTACAGGGAAAATCAGCGAATTTGCCCCTCATGCTACGATTATCCATATTGATATTGACGCGGCATCGATTTCCAAAAATATTGTAGTGGATATACCGATTGTGGCAGATGCCAAGCTGGCGATTGAGGCACTTTTAGAGCACACCCCAAAACTTTCAGTGAATTCATGGAAAGAGCAGGTAACGCAGTGGAAAGAAAACTATCCGATTAACATGGAACGGTATGAGGGACTTACGCCGGAGAAAGTAATTCGATATATAAATGAAAACTTTGAAAATCCGATTGTGACAGCAGATGTGGGTCAGAACCAGCTCTGGACAACACAGTATTTGGAGATAGAAAGTAATCGTCAGTTTCTGACTTCAGGCGGTTTGGGCACAATGGGATATGGCTTTCCGGCAGCCATTGGGGCCAAACTTGGGAATCCGGAACGGGATGTAATTTCGATTTCCGGAGATGGTGGAATTCAGATGAATATCCAGGAGCTGGCGACAGCGGTTGCCCTGGAGCTTCCTCTGATTTTGGTGGTGTTTAATAACGGTTATCTGGGAAATGTGCGGCAATGGCAGGAAATGTTTTTTGATAAACGTTACTCCAGTACCTGTCTGACCTACCGTAAGAGCTGTCAGAGAGATTGCGGGAACAGAGATAAATGCTGTCCAAAATATATACCGGATTTTGTGAAGCTTGCACAGAGTTATGATGCCTATGGTATCCGTGTTTGCGGGGAAGAGGATATCCCGAAGGCATTTGCTTTTGCCAGGGAGCATAAGAATGCCCCAACCCTGATTGAATTTGTCATTGAGCGGGAGGCAAATGTTTCTCCTATGGTGCCGGGAGGGAAGCCGCTTTCGGATATGATTATGGATTGTTAGAAAAACAGAGCAAAATGAAAGAATGGAGGCAAAGAGCATGAATAATATGAAGAAAAGATGGATTTCCCTTTATGTAGAGAATCAAATTGGTGTGCTGGCTAAAATTTCCGGTTTGTTTTCCGGTAAATCCTATAATCTGGATAGCTTAACGGTGGGAGAGACAGAGGATGCAAGTATATCCCGAATGACAATCGGGCTGACTTGCGATGACATTACTTTCGAACAGATTCAAAAACAATTAAACCGAAGCATCGAGGTAATAAAGGTTATGGATTTTACCGATATTCCTATTCATAAAAAGGAGATTTTATTTGTCAAAATTAATAGTTGTTCGGATAAGGATAAGGAGGAAATTTTCCGTATTGTTCAGGCATTTGAAATTAAGGTAACAGATTACAGCAAAAAATCTGTGTTGGTGGAGTGTGTACAGACAGAGGTAAAAAACAATGATTTGATAGCACTGTTCAATCGGACTTTTCCGAACCGGATTGAGGTGGTCCGTGGCGGAAGTGTAGCTGTGGAGGCTATTTCCAGTGCGGAGAGGTAGACAAAATATTTTTTGTTGACAAATGTAAAATAATATGCTATATTGTTGGCAGACGGTAATAATATTGTCTGTCAATTTCTATATCTTAAAACTTCTAAGGTTTAATGGCGATTCTGCTGTTTTTCACTGGAAACTTATTGTGAAATGGCAGGAGAGTTGTAAACCATGGTTCCTGCCAAATAATAAAAGGGAGGAATCAGGATGGGAAAAGAAAATGATGTGATATTGTCTTTTTTGCAGGACAATGAGCGGTTTGCGGAGTTGTTTAATTGTTTTTATTTTGAAGGAAGGGAAGTTATTCGGGCAAATGATCTTTCCGAGGCATCGGAAGTATACGTTTCGGAGGCTGGAAACAGGAGAGAACGAGGGGGCCCAAAAATCCGGGATATAAAAAAACATCTCAAATCAGGAGCTTGTTTAAAGATTTTGGCGATAGAAGCGCAAAACGAAGTAAGCTACATTATGCCGTGGCGGATCATGGAGTACGATTGTCTGGAATACCGGAATCAGATACAAAGCATACAAAGGGAAAACAGCAGGCAGGAGAAAGGCAAAAAGAAAGTCTATCAAAATGCCGGGGAGCGCCTTGGGAAATTTCGCAGACAGGACCGGATAGCTCCAGTTTATACAATTTGCCTGTATCATGGTGTAGAGGAATGGGATGGCCCCCGTTGTTTAAAAGATATGATGGATTTTGGTCCTGAGAAAGTTGGTGCAGACCGGGAAAAATGGGAGAAATTTTTTGCGGATTATCCCATGCGTCTTGTATGCGCAAGTGATTTTGCAGACTGTACCGGGCTTAAGACCTCGTTAGGAGATTTATTGACATTACTGCCATTCCGGAAAGACAGGGCGGGACTGAAAAAGTTGTTAGCTGAAAAATCGGAATATCGGGAAATGGATGAAGAGACAGCACGGGCAATCAGTGTGTTGATGGGGATTGATTTTATGGAAAAAAAAGAAAAATACAGAGAAGGGGAGGGATACAATATGTGCCAGGCAATACAGGAAATGGTGGAAGAAGGAAGAATGGAGGGATTAATCCAGGTAGCGGAAAGAATGTTAAGGGCAGGAAAATATACGGATGAGGAAATCGTATCGTGTTCATCACTTTCTATGGAACAGATTAGAGAGTTGAAAGAGCGGTTATAGTTATAGGAAGAACGCCTTATGTGAAAAAGAAAATATTGCAGAAGGCTTCTGGTTCATTTTTTCGACCAGGGGTCTTTTTGTATGCCCCAAAGTACCCTACATGAGATAGTAATTATTGTCCCCAACTCATAATTATCTTTGCAACTTTTTGGCATTTATTGTATGGTATAAATAGTAAAAATTTTTTTGCACAGAAATGGGAGGAAATATGAAAGTTACCGTTTTAATCGAGAATACATCACCGGATAACCTGATTCATGAACACGGGCTGAGCCTGCTCGTGGAAGAAAATGGAAAAAGGATTTTACTGGATGCCGGAAGTACAGAAGCCTTTACTCACAATGCAGAGAGCATGGGCATTTCTTTGCATGCACTGGACGCCTGCGTTTTGTCGCATGGTCACTACGATCATTCCGGTGGTTTTGCCGCCCTGTTCGAAGCCAATAAGGAGATGTCTGTCTATGCTCTGTCAAACGCCGTGCATCCGTATTTTTCCGGAAGCGGAGGAATACATGAAATCGGAATCCCGGCAAATGTTCTGGCACACAAGGACAGGTTTTATTTTGTTGACGAATTGACAGAAATCTTTGATGGCGTATATCTCGTTCCGCATACAACCAAAGGCCTGGAACAGATTGGCAGAAAGAGCAAGCTGTTTACGAAAGAGGAGAACACTCTTGTCCCGGATGATTTTTCACACGAACAAAGTCTTGTATTTGATACGAACAAAGGCCTCATCATTTTCAACAGCTGCTCGCATGGCGGCGTAGAAAATATCGTAAAGGAAGCGAAAACAGCCTGTCCGCGCAAGCCTGTATATGCGTATGTGGGGGGACTGCATATGAAGGGAAAAGCAGGGGGAAAAGATATCTGTACATTTTCTGATGAGGAAATAGATGCCTTGTGCGCCTTTATCCAAGAAGAAAAAATCAGGCACGTATACACCGGGCACTGTACCGGTCTCCCCGGCATGCAGAAACTTCGGGCACGATTAGGAGATACTGTAAAAGCAATGACAACAGGAATGTGCTTTGATTTGTAGGTGATTGGGTTTCGGACAATGAGGAAACTTAAAGTGTTTCTGCTGACAAATATAAATTAATATATCAAAATATTGGTAGGAGGAAATCGTATCGTGTTCATCACTTCCTATGGAACAGATTAGAGAGTTGAAAGAGCGGTTATAGTTAAGAAGAGCGCTCTATGAGAAGAAAGAGGATAATATTGCAGAAGACTCTTGGTTCATTTTTTGGACCAGGGGTCTTTTTTGTATGCCCCAAAAGCGCCTGTTTCAGGGGCATATGGCATGGAAAAATCTGGAAAGAGAAATTAAAGCGGGGGTGTTACAATAGGGAAGAAGCTTAGAAACTTGGTTTAAAAAATAATTTTGTGTGAAGGGAGTTGAGTGTGAAATGAAAAAAACTGCAAGAAAGTGGATAGCAAGGGTGCTTGTATTTATCATGATAGCAACTTGTGTGCCAATGTATCAAAAACAGGAAGTGAAGGCGGCGGATTTCAGTAATGGTGGATGTGTAAAATGGGTAAAAGCCAGAGCTGCACAAATAGGAATAACACTTCCGCCGACAGGATATAATTCATATGGTTTAGCTGGCGCTTCAGCATTTTGGACAAATTTACCTGCAAAGTTTAAAAGGGGAAATGAACCAGCAGCTAATGCATTAGCAATATGGAAATATGCTTATGGACAAAAATATAAATATTATGGTCATGTTGCATATGTAGAGAAGGTTGATGGAAATATTATTACATTGACAGAGGGAGGTGCTCCAGGATATACCTATGCAGGTAATACAGGTGTACGCTCTATTAGGATGAAAAAAGATAACATGAATTCAGCGGGTGCTTCAGGTTTTTTAGGCTATGTGTATTTAAAAGGTACAGCATCTGCGCCAGGTGGAGGACAATCCTCTTCTGTCAATGCATCCGTTCTGGCAACTTGCGATGAATATAACACGAATCTTATTCCGCGTGCCATGATTTATAATCCGGGAAGGAAACTAATTACAACAGTGGGATTTAAACTTCGGGATGGAAATAATGTTTTGATAAAAAAGGAAGAGACGATGACCGCAACGGCACAACGCAGCACAAGCGCGCCTGCTTGGTATGATTGTAATAAGGAGTTTAAGGTTTGGCTGAAACCGGGACATGTTTATAATTGGCAGATTTATGCAGTGGTTGGTGGAAAGAAATTTTGGGCGGATGCAGGAGGAAAAACTGTCACCACTGAAAACTGGATTTATACAAAGACGACAGGAACAGCAAAGCCAAATTCTCCGTCTTTTAATACGTCCAAAACTGATTATGCGGTAGGGGATGCCGTAACGGTCAGCTGGGGAGCAGATAACAGTGCAACAGCCGGTTATTCTTTGACATTGACACAGACAAAGGGTGGTTCTTATTCAAAAACCCTTTCAACGAGTACGGCAAAAGCTACTTCACTGGCATTTACATTGCCAAGTGAAGGGGAATATAAGATTACCGGATTTGCAAGGGGAAGTTCAAATAGCGGTGTATCTACGCTAAATAAAACAATAGTTGCCCATAGTCCAAGTCAGGTACGTTTTGTGGAATATGATAAAGAAGGCAATGAGAATCTTTTGTGTGAACAGAGCGTCCGTTATGGTTATTCTGCTACAGCGCCGATTGGCATATCACGGAAAGGGCATACTTTTACCGGATGGAAAGGTGATTATAGTAATGTAACATCAGACCGCACAATAGAAGCTCAATTTAAGAGAAATTCATACAAGATAGTATTTTGTGATAAAGACGGGAACACAATAAAAACGCAGTCGGTCTTGTTTGGAGATGACGCAGAAGCTCCGGTTCCTCCGGAGGCAGAAAGCGGATATGTATTTGCTGGTTGGGATTCTGAGGATTATAAAAATGTACAGGGCAATGCTACGGTGAGAGCTTCCTATGTGTGGGGCAATAGTAATTTACCAGTGGTAATCACTCTGAATAAATGTGAGTTTAAGGAAGATGGATATATTGTTAATTATGATATTAAAAATAATCCGGATAAAAGAACAAAAGGAAGGGCACTTGTATCCTTAAAAACATCTAAAGGTAAATTGCTGGATTCAACAGAATCCAAGGCATTTTCTTTAGATAAGGCAGAAGAAAAAAAGGGGATAGAAATTTATGTTCCCTATGAAGGCGCTGCTACCAAAGCGGAATTATATATTATTGATGGCTTTACGAAAGGAATTCCGATATCTGAAGTAGCAACGGTAGAAGTGTCAAGGAACTGGAGTGAGTGGAGCACGGACGAGCCAGACCAAACGAATGAAGTAGAATCCAGAACAGAATACCGGTATCAGGAACAGGAGAAGACGACAACAAGGACTAATTCAAATCCCGGCTGGACGTTAGAAAATTCTGTGCTCGATAGTAATTGGAGTTATGGCGGTTGGAGTGGGTGGTCAAGAAACTCATATGGAGCTTACACGAACCAGACATCCAAAAGGGATGTTGAGACACGGAATGTACAGGATTCGCCAGCCCGCACGCTGTACAATTGGTATTATTACAGATATTATAATTCATCGGCTCGTACATATTATTATACTTATTCATCCAGCATGGGAGGAACAAGATATAATTGGCAGACAGATTATTGTCTTCCGCAATTTGGAACATATTCTGGTCATGTAGGGTATAGGAAGACACCAGTCAAGAATTTTGCTAATGAGATATGGTTTTTGGCTTCCAAACAGAATGTTGCTGCTACTTCACATAAAGAGTGGCGTTACCGGGATGCAACAAAAGGTTACACTTATTTTTGGAAACGTTGGAAGGACTGGTCAGACTGGAGCCCGACAGAGGTAAGGGAAAGTGATAATAATAAAGTGGAAACGCGAACTACTTATCGTTACCGTGCCAGAATGGAAGAGGTAGAGGATAATTCCGGAAAAAGTTATACAGTATCTGGGAAATTGGATGTTGATTTAGCGGGTAAGCAGGCTACATTACTTGTTCATAAAAACGATGAACCATCGGATTCTAACAATGAATATGTTGGACAGGTAACAATTGGTGTGGATGGAAGTTACTCTTATGAATTTATTCCAAGGCAGCCAGTTAGTGCAAAAACAGGAGATTTTACTGTTGTGCTGGCAGTAGAGGGCGCGGAAAATCCGGTTTTTCTGGAGACTATCACGGCACCAAAACCAACTTATACGGTTACTTTTAAAGATGAAGATGGAAGTATTATTGATACACAGCAAGTAATGGAAGGAAAAAGCGCTGTCTCTCCCAAAGTACCGGACAAGGAACATTATAGTTTTGTTGGATGGGATTATGGTTTTACAAATATCAGGGACGACATGGATATTACGGCACAATATGCGAAGAATAAGTATAGTGTAGCTTATGTAAACTGGGAGACGAAAGAGGCGGAAACAAGAGTATTTTCGTATGGGGATGCCCTGGAGTATCCGGATGAAGGGGAAATGGAAGGTTATGATTTTACCGGATGGACGACACTAGACGGTGAACAGGTTACAGAAGTGACGGAAAATTTTGTGTTACAGGCAAATTATAAAGTACAGAGCTACACGGTTAATTTTTATAATAAAGAGGAAGAACTGATAGATACCCAGATTGTGGATTATGGTCAGGATGCTATCGAACCAGACCATGAAGAGATTAAAAACATGGATTTTAAAGGTTGGAACACATACGGGTTTATTCAGGCAAAGTCAGATCTTGACGTGTATCCGGTATATGAGTGGAAGGAGACAACAGCAAATCCAACATGTGATACAAAATCGGGCGTATTTACGAATGAGGTTAAGGTCCATTTAGAAGCAGAGCAGGGTGCTGTCATTTATTACACGACGGATGGAAGCATGCCAAATGAATTTAGTAATAAATATACGGGAGAGATTACGGTTTCTACAAATACCTATCTTCAGTTTGTGGCGCTCTCACCGCAAAAGAATATAAGTGAGACGCAATCAGTTTCTCTTTTAATAGCAAATTCAAAGGGAGATAGCTTATCGCTTGGTAAGAATAAGTATCAGATTAACCGTGGAGAGGATGAGAAAATTGATTATTCCCTGAAATCAAGAACCGTAGGAGCGGACATTAATTTTTATAGTCTTGACGAGGACGTGGCAACGGTTGGTGAAGACGGGACTATCTTCGCAAATAATGTAGGAAATACGAAAATATTTGTAATAACCGGGGATAACGAGTGTGCAGAATATTGTGATGTGGAAGTTACTACAACGGACGTCGATGTGGAATCTATTGTGTTAAATAAAACATCTGTAGTGGGGGCGGAGAACGAGGTAATCCAGATGCAGGCAACAGTTTATCCTGAAAATGCGACAGAAAAGGAAGTGGACTGGTATACGGATGATAGCAGCATTGCAACCGTTTCCAAAACCGGCGAGCTGAAAATATTGAAAAAAGGTTCTACCATGCTCCATGCTGTTGCAAAGTCCGGCACGTGTATTGCAGAATGTGAAGTTCAGGGCGTCAGTGAATTTGACAAAGATGAACTTAAAATATCCATACCATATCTTCTATTGTATGAAAAAGAGATGGTTGGATTATATGCTTATCGGAGTAATGCAGATGTTTTATGTAAATGGGAGAGCGATAATGAGGATATCGTATCTGTGGATAATGAAGGGTTTATAACTGCTAAGAAGTTGGGACAGGCTATTATTACTGCGACGGCAGAAGATGGGACACAGGTAACGAGTCTTGTCGTTGTGACTAACGATGCAGGGGAAGTGGATTCTGGGACATCGCAAGTTCCAGGAGATTCACAAGTTATTGTGATTCCACAAATAACTGAAAAGCCGGAGCCAACTGTCTCTCCACAGTCAACCGGAAATCCTCAGACAACATCAGTTCCGCAAACGACAGATAAAGCACAGCCAACTGCATTTCCACAAGCAACAGAAAATCCGCAGCCGACAGAAAGTCCACAAATAACTGCGCAGCCTACCGCTACAAATTCCCCGTCAGGAGAAAAGGAAACTGTCATAATAAAATCGAAGAAAAAACCAACTAAAGTTACAAATTTGACGGTGAAAAAATGTGGAAAGAAGAAATTACGTGTAAGTTGGAAAAAACAAATGGTAAGCGGTTTTCAGGTACAATATGCATTAAATAAAAAATTTAGAAAAAACAAAAAGAAAAAGGTTACTTCATTTACATCAATAGTCTTAAGAAAACTTAAGCGAAATAAAATATATTATGTAAGAGTACGGGCAT
>DKUB01000048.1:25404-26509 GCA_002490465.1 Lachnoclostridium sp. UBA7215 | reverse complement strand
CATGTTCTTTACATAGTCAGCATGGCCGGGGCAGTCAACGTGCGCATAATGTCTCTTCTCTGTCTCATATTCAACGTGAGCGGTAGAGATGGTAATACCACGCTCTCTCTCTTCGGGAGCTTTATCGATGTTATCAAAATCTGTAGCAACGTTACCGGCAACTCTCTCTGCAAGCACTTTGGTGATTGCTGCTGTCAGAGTAGTTTTACCATGGTCAACGTGACCGATGGTACCGATATTACAGTGCGGTTTTGTTCTGTCAAATTTAGCTTTTGCCATTTTTGTGTTCCTCCTTAATCAGATAAACTTATTTTCGATATTTTCACTATTTTTGATTATATTGCAAACAGGCTTATTTTGCAAGCTTATTTGCAGTTTATTTTGATTTTGCGGCAAGGACTTTTTCCTGCACGCTCTTGGGTACCTGCTCATATTTCTCGAAGAACATGGAATAATTACCGCGCCCCTGAGTCCTGGAACGAAGATCGGTTGCGTAACCGAACATTTCCGCCAGCGGAACGTATCCGCGGATCATCTTGCCGCCTCCGATGTCTTCCATGCCTTCGATATGGCCGCGACGGGAATTGATATCCCCGATTACATCACCCATATAATCTTCCGGCGTGGTTACTTCCACTTTCATAATCGGCTCCAGAAGCACAGCGCCCGCTTTCTGCATCGCCTCCTTGAATGCCAGAGAACCTGCAATGTGGAATGCCAGCTCAGAAGAGTCGACTTCATGGTAGGATCCGTCGTATACGTTAGCATATACGCCCACTACCGGGAATCCGCCCAGGATACCGGCTTTCATGGCTTCCTCAATACCTTCGCCTACTGCCGGGATATATTCCTTCGGAATCGCACCGCCCACGACGGTAGACTCAAACTTGTAAGTCTCTTCCGCGTTGGCGTCCATGGGCTCGAATTTAACTTTACAGTGCCCATACTGTCCGCGTCCGCCGGACTGCTTCGCGTATTTGCTGTCCACATCCGCCGGTTTTGTGATCGTCTCTTTATAAGCAACCTGCGGAGCGCCCACATTCGCTTCCACTTTATACTCACGCAGCAGACGGTCTACGATGATCTCCAGATGAAGCTCGCCCAT
>DKUB01000048.1:0-25103 GCA_002490465.1 Lachnoclostridium sp. UBA7215 | reverse complement strand
CTCCAGATGAAGCTCGCCCATACCTGCAATAATGGTCTGTCCGGTCTCCGGATTGGTGTGCGCGCGGAAGGTCGGGTCTTCCTCTGCAAGCTTTGCAAGGGATTCTCCTAACTTACCCTGGCCGGCCTTTGTCTTGGGCTCAATGGCAAGCTCAATAACGGGCTCCGGAAACTCCATGGACTCCAGGATTACCGGATGCTGCTCGTCACAGATGGTATCACCGGTAGTCGTAAGCTTAAAGCCTACCGCAGCGGCGATATCGCCGGAATACACTTTATCCAGCTCCTGCCTCTTATTGGCATGCATCTGAAGAATACGGCCCACACGCTCCTTCTTGTCTTTCGTAGAGTTATATACATAGGAACCGGAATTCATGGTTCCGGAATATACACGGAAGAACGCAAGCTTTCCGACAAACGGGTCAGCCATGATCTTGAAGGCCAGAGCGGAGAAAGGCTCCTCGTCAGAAGAGTGTCTCTCGATCTCATTGCCGTCCATATCGGTACCCTTGATTGCAGGAATATCGGTAGGCGCCGGCATGTATTCCAGAACGGCATCCAGAAGCTTCTGTACGCCTTTGTTCCTGTAGGCGCTGCCGCAGCATACCGGTACGGCGGTACACTCGCAGGTTGCTTTCCGAAGAACAGCCTTCATTTCTTCCACTGACGGCTCCTTCTCTTCCAGGTAAGCCATCATCAAATCATCATCCAGTTCGCAGATCTTCTCCACAAGCTCGGTACGATATAATTCAGCGTCGTCTTTCATATCGTCGGGTATATCAACGATGGAAATATCTTCGCCTTTGTCATCATTGTAAATATACGCTTTCATCTCAAACAGGTCGATGATTCCCTTGAATTCGTCTTCCTTGCCGATGGGAAGCTGTATGCAGATGGCGTTCTTGCCCAGACGGGTCTTGATCATCTCCACTGCATTATAAAAATCTGCGCCCAGTATATCCATCTTGTTGATGAATGCCATACGGGGGACATTGTATGTGTCAGCCTGACGCCATACGTTTTCGGACTGAGGCTCGACACCGCCCTTCGCACAGAACACGCCCACGGCGCCGTCCAGCACGCGAAGGGAACGCTCCACTTCTACGGTAAAGTCAACATGGCCCGGAGTATCAATGATGTTGATACGATGCTCCAGCGCACCCGCTTTGGGCTTGCAATTCTCCTGCAAAGTCCAGTGACAGGTCGTAGCAGCGGAAGTGATGGTGATACCTCTCTCCTGCTCCTGCTCCATCCAGTCCATGGTCGCAGTACCTTCGTGAGTATCTCCAATCTTATAGTTTACACCAGTGTAATACAGAATACGCTCGGTCAATGTGGTCTTACCGGCATCGATATGAGCCATAATACCAATATTTCTGGTACGCTCTAATGGATACTCTCTTCCAGCCAAAGCTAGTTCCTCCTTCTTACCAACGATAATGTGCAAAAGCTTTGTTTGCCTCTGCCATTTTATGCATGTCCTCTTTCTTCTTTACAGATGCGCCAGTATTATTGGCAGCGTCCATAATTTCATTGGCCAGTCTTTCTTTCATGGTCTTTTCCCCTCTGCTCCGGGAATAGGCTGTCAGCCAGCGAAGAGCGAGAGCCTGCCTGCGGTCCGGACGAACCTCAATGGGAACCTGATAAGTGGAACCTCCGATTCGTCTTGCCTTTACCTCAAGCTCCGGCATAACATTATTCATCGCCTCGTCAAATACTTCCAGAGCATCCTTGCCTGTTTTCTCGGCAACTGTTTCAAATGCTCCATAAACAATCTTCTGAGCAACGCCCTTTTTACCATCCATCATAATGTTGTTAATGAGTTTCGTAACAACTTTGTTTTTGTAAACTGGATCAGCCAACACATCTCTTTTCTGAATATGTCCTTTACGTGGCACGTTACTTCCCTCCTTAATAATAATTAATTCACAGGTACTCACGACTTGTGTCCGCACCAGTTTAAAGTTTGCTTACTTACATTTGAAATTGCTGTTGTACAGCATATATAAATTAAGATGCAAAAATTAATCCGGTACTTTTAATTTCACTTATTTAGCAGCCTTCGGTCTCTTGGCGCCGTATTTGGAACGGGCCTGCTTGCGATTCGCAACACCTGCTGTATCCAGTGTACCACGGATAATATGGTATCTGGTACCAGGAAGATCCTTAACACGTCCACCACGGATCATAACAACACTATGCTCCTGAAGGTTGTGGCCTTCACCTGGAATATAGCTTGTTACTTCAATACCGTTAGAAAGACGAACTCTGGCAATCTTACGAAGTGCTGAGTTAGGCTTCTTAGGTGTAGCAGTACGAACAACAGTACAAACACCACGCTTCTGAGGAGAACTCGTATTAACAGATTTCTTCTTCAAAGAGTTGTAGGATGACTGAAGCGCTGGAGAATTTGACTTCTTCGCAACCGATTTTCTTCCCTGCTTCACTAACTGGTTAAAAGTTGGCATTAATTTTCACCTCCTGTTGTTAATTTATGCTGCATTTGCGTACACAAAAAAGTCCACACGAACGCATGCTCAATCATTATATCGTGCAGACTTTCCTTTGTCAATAAAAATTTTTACAACTTGTGTTGCTACGATTAAAAATAAAGAGTGAGTACCCACAGGGGATTGATCCGATACAGTTCACCAAGCACTACACTCTGCCTGACCGCCAAAAGTATTTCCTTACATCCGGCGGTGTCTTTGCCCAGTGTAATTACAAACATTAAAAGCCAAAGAAGAAAAACGCCAAGAATAGCACCTAACGCAGCACCGCCAATTCTATTCAATGTCCTGACAACGGGGATATGGTCCACAATTTTCAGCGCATGAGCAATGCCTCCCAATACAATTCCCATCACAACCAGGCTCACAACAAAAGCGATAGCTTCTCTTCCCGTAAGATTCTCAGGCAGTACAAGAAGCAAAACCAATGTAGCAACCGCTGTTCCCACTAATAATAAAATAACTCTGATAAGGGAGTATAATTTTAAGAGCAATCCCTGACATGCACCCTGCACCGTACAGGCAAGCAGCAATAACAGGGCAGCCAATTCTGCCATCCAGGTTTCCATAACGTTCTCCATTTCCTCTGAAGTTTATTCAATCAGCCCTTTTCATAGCTAATTTTATCTTCAGGATTGACTCTGCATCAATCATTGTGTAAATGCTTCCGTTTCCCGTTGGGAAAATAGCATCAACGCCGTTCTCAAACTCACACTCTAATTTATCATTGCCATTAATACGGACAATATTGCAGTGATGGCTTCCCGAAAATATGATTTCATCCCCGTAGATTTTCATATCTGCATATTCATAGGCAATCTCACGCTTCAAAACTTCCCGCCCCCGCTTAGAATATACACGGAGAATCTGTTTCTCCCCCTCTGCCGGATTTTCTGTAACAACAGCAATGTGGGATTCATCAAATGCAATGCTGCGAATGGACTCTTCAAACTCTTTTTCAAAAAGAACTTCCGGCTGCTTCATTTTCGTAAAAACACTAAATCCTTTTTCGTGGAAAACGGCCACATCATCCTCATCCAAAAATTCAATGCCGGATATCATTTTATCTCCAAAAGACTTCCCACCTACTAACGTATTTTTGTCCTGACCCACCGCAGTAAAATTATAAAAGCTAACTTTATTCTCTACTGTAATACCGGACACCGTAACATATGCTGCCGCTATACTGTTTCCATCAGGGGAAATATCATAATCAAGTGTATAACCCTCTTCATCTACATTGGTGGGAATCTCAATGAGCAGACTGTCCGTACTGCTATATGGATTATACAGATTTAATATATTAGAATCACTGTCCTGGACTAAAGCTGCCACAATTCCCTGTGCAGACACCTTTGCACGCTTTAAAGGCAGTGCTGTCTCTATTTCTGTTCCCTCATCTTTTCCATTGTAAACATAAAGCTGCTTTCCTGCTGCATCAGCCACTACAACGTACTCCCCACAAGTATCCAGCTGTGGCTGTTTCATTTCATAACCGCCATTCCAGAGGGTTTTCCCTGTGTTTGTCATCGCACTGATACCATTTCGGCTGTACTTCAATAAATCACCCTGAAAATACCGGTAAACTGCACTGTTACTATCTCCCCTCGCTATACTGTTTTCCACACGGTAACTGTTAAAACAGCGGTTATTGTAAAAATAAGATACTGTCATTAATATCCCAATTCCCACTATCAGTACCAGAGCCACAATGAAAAACATTAAGCGCGTCTTTTTTTTATCTGATGTCTCGGAAGAAAAAACGTCACCCATGTGAAAAAGCTCTGCCATCCTTTGCCTCTCTCTACTCACCCAAAATCTCTTTTAATGTATTCGACAGGCGTTCGGTATTGATTGGCTTCAATAGATACCCCTGGGGATTTAGCGCCAGCACCTCACGAATGCGTTCCTTTGACGAAACACCTGTCAGAAAAACAACCGGTAAATTTTTAAACCTTTTATCGCTTCTAATTTTCTGTAAGACCTCTGCCCCATTTTCCTGTGGCATTTCATAATCAAGCAAAACAAGATCTGTCTCTTTCTTTTCTAAAAACTTCATAGCAACCTTACCATTAATCGCTGTTGCTATATTATAATGTCCCCCTAAAACAGTGTTCACCAACTTTAACACACCGCTGTCGTCGTCCACAACAAGAATGTGTTTTTTCTTGTGCTCGCGTGGTTCGTTTGCCTTTCCCGCTAACAAAGCATCCATCTCTGCCAGCAGCGCCTCCGTATCGTTAATCTTTGAAATATCACCACCGGATTTCGATTCATTTACTGCCGTTTTTTCTTCCTCCGGTACCCCTCCTGCCACTTTTTCCTCCTTATCATGTACCTGTAAATAAAGAAGAATTTTTTCTTCAAGTACCTTTGTACTAATTGGCTTTATTATTTTCAGGTCCACCGTCATAGGAAGTGTTTTCTCAAATAACTCACAGTCCGTCTGCTCTCCCACAATAACAAGCGGAATACGGTTGGAAGACAGTTTCTGAATCACGCCACGAAGTCCCATTATGTCACTTTTTGTCTCACTTTGCAGGCAGTATACCAATATATCCGGCTGAAAATATTTTACATGCCCCAATATATCATCTGCCCTTACCGACGAACACAGGCACTCAAAACTGAACTCCATATGGACAAAAAACTCTGTCTGAAGAGTCTGGTTCGTTCCTGTCAACAACACCTTGTACTTTTTCATAATCATTCTCCTTTACGCTGGGTTTTATATATGAATCAAACCTTTCCATTCCTTTATAAGCTGTTCACAGATTTCAACCTCCAGGCTCTCCACAGCTTCTCTCATGTTTACAAGCAGCTGTTCCTCCTTTTCTGCCATAGAAATACCTTCCATCTGCCTTATAACTTCCCCCATTCCATCCATGTCCAGGTCGTCAACAGCCTCCTGCATTTTTTCAAGACACCCCCACAATTTCTTTACATCATAATCTTCCTTAGGTTTGTCTTCCTCATCGTCTGGAATATCCACATACTTTTTCAAAACTTCCTGTAAACCGTAATACATTTCCATCATCTTCTCATGATGTGCCAATATATAATTAATATCACGGTCATTTCCGGCCTGTTCCATCCGGGCGGCCAGTTCGGAGAGTTCCGTCGCACCTATTTGCTTGGATGAGCTTTTCAGGGCATGGGTTTCTATTGTATAATTTCTCCAATCAGCAGCCTCCTTGCTCTGTTCCAGGGCAGCCGCCTTTTTGGGAATCATTTTAAGATATTCTGTCAGAATCTGCCAAAAAAGATTTTCATTTCCCAACAGTCTTAAAGCCATTTCCGTATCTAATTCTGGAATATCTATCCCCTTTGAGTCCTCCTGCTTATGTTTCGCCATCTTTTCCTGTTCTGACATTTTCTGTATTTTTTGAGGTGGGAGCCACTGCCTGATTTTTGAGACAATAACTTTGGATTTGATTGGCTTTGCCACAAAATCATTCATACCCTCCACAAGAAAAGTGGCACGCATTTCTTCTACTACATTCGCTGTCAGGGCAATAATGGGGACATTATCGTAATCTTCATGAAAACGGCGGATAATACGAGTCGTCTCAATACCATCTAAATCCGGCATCATATGATCCATCAATATTAAATCATAATGCTTTTCCCCTATCATTTCAATTGCTGCCTTGCCGCTGAGTGCTGTATCAACTTTCATTTCTAATGGTGAAATAATCCCCTCTGCCACTTTGAGATTAACCTCATTATCATCTACAATCAAAATCTCAGCAGACGGTGCAATAAACTCAAAGCCGTCGTCCTCTGAATCGTCTTCCTCTGCATATAAGTCTTCATGCGCTAATATTTTCGCCAGATTTGATATGTAAATCGGTTTGTGAACTGCCAGAACATTTTCCATGCCCGTATCTATCTGATCCTTAAAACCACATAGTACAACTCCGGTTATATGTGGATGTGCTTCCATAAACCACTTTATTTGAGTGGAAAAAAACTCACTCTCCATAAAAAGGAAATCGGCATTCTGATCCTCCAATGTTTTCAAATCATCCTGGCACTGGACCGGAAGACATTCCACATGAAGTAACTCAAACATATCCCTCATATTCTTATTTATAATAACATTTCCGCAAAGCAGCCCCGCTTTTATTTTGTTTTCTGTACCTGCATCCACTGTTATGGACGGTGTATCATCCAGAATAATCTGCGGAATTTCAAAGGAGAAGCGGCTTCCCTTTCCATATTCACTCTCCAGCCAGATTTTCCCGTTCATTAATGTAACAAGCTGTTTCGAAATCGCAAGTCCCAAACCTGTCCCTTCTATATTCCTGTTTCTCTTGCTGTCCACCTGCTGGAATGACTGGAACAGTTTCCCCATATCCTCTTTCTTTATCCCAATTCCCGTATCTTCTACAACAACCTTCATCCGTATTTCTCTCTCAGCCGTTCTTTCGTAGCTGATAGAGAGATAAACGCATCCCTCTTTTGTGAATTTTACCGCATTATTGGCAAGATTCATAATAATCTGCTGAATGCGGATACTGTCACCCATTAACTGCTTTGGAATATCCGGTGCTACATTTACTATAAACTGTAAATCCTTGTCACCAATTCTTGTCATAATAACGCTGGCAACATCTTTTACAATAGAAAACAAATCATATTCTACCATATTGATATTCATTTTCCCGGACTCTATCTTTGAAAAGTCAAGAATATCATTTATAATGGTAAGCAAAGTATTACCGGAAGCCATAATCTGTTTTATATACTCCCTGGCAACCGGAGTCAGATCTTCCCGCAAAGCCATTTCCGCCATACCAATTACTGCATTCATCGGTGTACGGATTTCATGGCTCATATTGGCCAGAAAATCAGACTTCATATGAGCCTCCCGCTCCAGTTCCCCGCTCATCTGCAACGTCTGATACTGCTTATACGCCATATGGGACATCATATCCCCTATATCATAAAGATATCTTGCCATACTCTCTATTCTCTGACGGGAATAAACCGGAATCCTTCTGGCTGCCTCCAGATATTCCTCCGTTGGAATATCAAATTCTTTGGCAGCCTGTCTGACTTTTTCCTCTGACAATGGTTCTGTCAGCACCTGCCCCGCCATAAAACATCCTAAGAATTGATCATCAAGCATGATGGGCACAACAAACTCTGTCATGCCCATATGACAAGTATATATTCTTGGCTTTCCCTCATTCATGGCTGCCTCTGTTGCCTGGCTGTCACACTGCTGGCACCGTCTGGCCCCTTCTTTGGATTTTTTTGTATATTTACTACAAAAATCACAATTTGAAATATGCTCCATCAAAGCAACACCATGTTCGTCTACAATCCCCCCCGATATTTCTGCAGTAGCAAAAAATGAATCCTGTAACTTTTTCAGAATATCAAGATCAAACAAATCCATTAAACGTAACTGTTCCAAGTAACCCCCTCCATTTTATCTGTTAATTTGCAGCCCTGTCGGAAATCAGTTCCCACTGCAACTCCGTGCATTCTACTTCATATATAGTACCACAAATTACCTTTACTTGGCAACCGTTCCTTTCCTGTGTTTGCTTATTCTTTCTTAGGAGAAGGCACTGGGGAAGGCGTTGTTTTTTCCTGTGAGGCAGCTCCCCCGGAAACGTTGTTGACTGTATCCGCTGCTGCCGGGCTGGCATTTTCTTTTTTGACAAGCGAGCTTCCCATTGTTTCCACTGTAGTCCCCTCTGGATTCTGCTCCCCCAACGCCATCTGCTGCAAGCGGCTCAACTGGTCTTTTACCTGATTCAGCGTATTCTGATTTTTTAACGCCGCCGCACCTAACAGCATGACAATCATGGCCACCATGACTCCTACCCCATAACTGAGCTTACTGTCTTTCTGGCTCCTCTGCCTCTTCTGCTCTTCTTTTTCTGCCATAATTCCCCGAATGTTGCGAAGTACTCTGTCATCCTCCTGCTCCACTACATGCACATGGCGCTCTGCCTCCTTTTCCATATAATGAAGCATTTCAGGATTCTTTTCATAATATATGTAATATCCTCTCTGCTTCTCAAACTTACCTCCCCGGTACAAAAAGATTCCATCCTCTTGTCCCGCTTCCTCATATAAATACAATACCTTATCACGATGCTGAAAGTTACGCTTATGTATTTCCAGAAGCCTTGAGGCATCTTTGACCCCAATGCCCCGCGAAGTATAAAACCAGCCTGTCACTTCTAAATCCGTAAAATTCTCTTTTATTTCTGTGTAAATCCTCTCCCACATATCCTGTGATAACTCCGGACTTGTCCGCCCGGAAAACCCACGAATCTCTACGATACCGGAAATAAGATATATTTTAGATTCCTCATAGGTAAAGGACGTTCCAAGAAGAACAGCCCCCTTTTCCTCTCCTTTGGATTCCCTTGCCAGCTTTTTTGCAAAACGAATGACATAATCTTCAATATACACTTTACTACGCCCTGGTATGTCTCCGATCTGCCGCACGCTTTTAGGTTTATTCCATAACATATTTTCCTCCATTTCCATACAGCCAAAATGACCGCACTTTTCCACATTCTGCCCCCACTATATCACAACGGGAATGCTGTTTTTGTCGATTTAAATACAAACTTTAATTTTTTCCATGCATGAAAAATTTTTTTCGGAGAATACTTTCCATATAAGAATATAACGGTTCTTGATTTCCAGGAACCGTGCGTATAGAAAGGTTAGAACAGTATGTTACAGTATTTTAATCCGGGCGACAGACGTGCCCTGTTTCAATTTGCTGACGCATTTTCAGAATTGCTTGAAAAATATGATTATGAAGAGAGGGAAATTGTGCTTATCTGCATTGGATCCGACCGCGCAACCGGCGATTGCCTCGGCCCGATTGTCGGACATAAACTTCGTTTTCATGAACGGTTCTTTACAAAAAAAGGCTTCCATGTTTATGGCACCCTGGAAAAACCGGTACATGCCAAAAATCTGGAAGCATCCATTCACTTTATTCAATTATATCATCCCGGTGCACTTATCATTGCCATTGATGCTTCGCTGGGAGTAGCAAACCATGTCGGTTATATCACTCTGGGAGAGGGTTCTCTCTGCCCCGGTGTTGGTGTTGATAAAAATCTGCCATCCGTCGGGGATATCTTTATTACAGGCATTGTTAATCTCTCAGGATTTGGCAGCCAGATGCTTTTGCAGACAACACATCTGAATCTGGTTATGCAGCTCGCCGATTTTATCAGCCTGGGTATTTACCGAAGCCTGCGGAATTCAAATCTCCGTCCTGCCCTCCAGCGCGCGGAATAATGTCATCTCGTCAATAAATTCCAGCGCACCGCCGACCGGAACACCACTGGCAATACGCGTCACACGTATCCCTGCCTGTTTTACAAATTTGCTAATCCAGAGTGCCGTGGCTTCTCCCTCCACAGTTGAATTGGTTGCAATAATGACTTCCTTCACCTCTTCCCGCTGAAGCCTCTGCATTAACTCTTTTAATTTTATATTTTCCGGCTGGATGCCCGCCATGGGGTTCACCGCTCCGTGCAATACATGATATACGCCATGATACTGGCCGGTTTTTTCATAAGCGGCCAAATCACTGGCCTCTTCCACAACCATTATTGTTGAAGCATCCCTCTTTGGGTTGCTGCAGATGGGGCAAATGTTCTGATCCGACAGGTTAAAACATTTTTTGCAGAGACAGATTTTTTTACGTGCCGTCACAATGCTGTCTGCCAGATGTTCCACGCGGGACTGCGGCAGGTTAAGAATATGAAAGGCAAGCCGTTGTGCAGATTTGGGCCCAATACCAGGCAGACTTGCCATCTCTTCTATCAGATTATTAATGGAATCACTGTAATAATTCATCAGAATGGGAACCCTCCGCCCAGATTTATCCCACCGGTAAGCGCCTCCATGGATTTGGCATTGTCCTCTTCCATCATCCGCAGGGCTTCATTGGTTGCCGCAACAATTAAATCCTCAAGCATCTCTATATCATCAGGATCAACGACCTCTTCACTTAAACTCACGGAGAGTACTTCTTTTTTCCCGGAAACTTTTACTGTTACTGCTCCGCCGCCGGCTTTTGCCTCGTACTCTTTTTCCTCCATTTCTTTCTGGGTTTCCTCCATCTGACGCTGCATGCGCTGTGCCTGCTTCATCAGATTATTCATATTGCCCGGCATTCCACCTTTTGGAAATCCACCTCTCTTTGCCATTTTCCATCCATCCTTTCCCTGAAATTATTACGTCCCTAATCTAACATTTCCACCGTTACGTTTTTAATTACATCACGCAGCTCCGGCAGCGCACGGAATTCCTTATTATTCTGTACATATCTGACATCTAATACAATTGTCCTGTCTATTAATTTTCCTGCTGCCTGAATCAGCTCTTCCCTGTTTTCCTTGCTCTTAAAATACTCCGCCCTGGTCTCCTGGGTAAATGCCAGTACAAGCGCCCCGGCATCGGACACTGACAATACAACATCGGAGAGCATCTCCCGCGAAACAGGTCCCAGCAGTCTCAGAATCTGCTGCCAGTTAGCAACGACCATGCGCACATCTTCCGGCACAGCCTCCGGGTGCAGCTCTTTTTGCACGACAGGCTGTTCTGCTGCCTCCGACGGTTCACCGCCAGCAGGTACCGCCACCGCGAACTGCCCGCTTGCTATGGCAGCCTGCAGACTCTCATTTGCTGTTTCCAGATTGTGCAGACGATTAATCAGCGAATCATAATCCTGTTCCATCTGCGGGCGGCAAAGGCGGACCAGAGCCACCTCCATAAGAACTCTTTTATTTGCACTGTATTTCATTTCATTTGCCAGATCCGAGAGTATACGGATATAACGAAACAGCATCTCCTGTTCCACCTGCTCTGCGTACTGTTTCATATCATTCAAATTTTCTTCTGAGGCGTCTACCAGCTGGTCTGCACTATCTGCCATTTTCAGGACAAGAAGATTTCGCATATACCACACAAGCTCGTTTACAAACTGCGTCAGATCACGCCCCTGTGACACCAGTCGGGCGACCGCCTCCACAATACCGTCCACATGGTTATCCACAAGGGCACTCATTATTTCATGGTACACCGAATGATCGACTGCCCCCAGCGCCTTTAAAACATTTTCATACGTCAGCTTTTCTCCAAAATAAAAGGATATGCACTGCTCCAAAAGACTCAATCCGTCACGCAGGGCACCATCTGCCTGCCTGGCAATATAGGCAAGCGCCTTATCCTCAGCCTCAATGCCCTCATTGTCCAACAGTTCCCGAAGCCTCTCCTGTATCGTATCCACACGGATTCTGCGAAAATCATAACGCTGGCACCGGGATAATATCGTAAGCGGAATCTTGTGTGCCTCTGTGGTAGCCAGGATAAATATCAAATAAGAGGGTGGTTCCTCCAGTGTTTTCAAAAGGGCATTAAAGGCACTTACTGACAACATATGCACCTCGTCAATAATATACACCTTAAATCTTCCCTCTGCCGGAGAATACTGCACCTCCTCGATGACCTGCCGGATATCGTCCACGCGGTTATTAGAAGCCGCATCGATTTCCACTACATTCATAGAAGACTGGCTGGCAATCGCCTGGCACATGGCACACTTTCCACAAGGGCCGTCCGGTCCCGGATTTTCACAATTAACAGCCTTTGCGAATATTTTTGCAACCGTAGTTTTTCCAGTTCCCCTTGTTCCGCAAAACAAATAAGCATGTCCAATCCGGTCTGCCTCAATCTGGTTTTTCAGAGTCCTCACAATATGTTCCTGACCCTTTACAGCAGAAAAATCCGCTGGCCGGTATTTTCTATATAATGCCTGATAAGACATATTCTTCACTCCATTCCAGCAGATTTTCTGCCCCTCTTATCAGATTCCGAAACTTATGCCTAAGTTCTTTGCTTCTTTTATAATAGAAGAATCCGGGTCTACCATCTTTAACTTACCCGCTACCTCATCCAATGGAATCGGCACAATCTCGTTATTTTTAAATCCAACCATATATCCATATTTTTCTTTCAAAATCAACTGTGCAGCGGCTGCACCCAGACGGCTGGAAATAACACGGTCATAGGCACATGGGCTGCCGCCTCTCTGGGTATGGCCCGGAACAGTGATCCGGATTTCCTGTCCTGTTCTCTCTTCAATTTCCGCCCCCACTTTATAGGACACACTTGGATATGGATTGTTTTTCAGTTTCGCCTTTAATTCTTTCTTGGACAGAGCGGCATCCTCTTTGGAAATTGCCCCCTCTGCCACCGCAAGAATGGAAAAACGTTTCCCCTCATCTGTTCTCTTCTGGATCGCATCTACAATGGCATCAATGTCATATGGTATTTCCGGCAGAAGGATAACATCAGCTCCACCGGCAATTCCGGCATGCAGTGTCAGCCATCCAACTTTGTGCCCCATAACTTCAACAATAAATACACGTCCATGGGAATATGCTGTTGTGTGAATACAGTCAATTGCACTCGTAGCAATGTCTACGGCACTCTGAAAACCAAATGTCATATCTGTTCCCCAGATGTCATTGTCAATTGTCTTTGGAAGGCCAACCACATTCAAGCCCTCCTCCCGGAGCATATTCGCTGACTTCTGAGTTCCATTCCCCCCCAGAATTACCAGACAATCTAATTTCAGCTTTTTATATGTGTTGACCATTGCCAGCACCTTATCCATACCATTGGCATCGGGTTTTCTCATGTTTTTAAATGGCTGGCGGGAAGAACCGAGTATCGTGCCCCCCTCCGTCAATATGCCGGAAAAATCCGAGGGCTTCATTTTAATGTAATTCTCATACATTAACCCCTTATACCCCTCAAGAATACCAATGATTTCCGTATCCGGATCTGCATTGTACAAAGTTTTTGCAACACCTCGCATGGTAGCATTCAGTGCCTGGCAGTCGCCGCCACTGGTCAAAAAAGCAATTCGTCTCATAGCTGCACTCCTTTCTTTCCTTGTATATCAAGTAGGCGTTCACAATTAATAGTTTACCCTAAGAATGAACTTTCCACAAGTAAAAATTGTTGCATTTTCCCTATATATATATTAGAATGAAATTACTAATTGTTATTAAAAAGAAAACGAAAGGATGGTTAACCAAAATGGAAAACATGCCAAAAACAAAAATCGGTATTGTGGCTGTAAGCCGCGACTGCTTCCCGGAATCCCTGTCCGTTGACAGAAGAAAAGCACTGGTAGAGGCTTATACGAAAAAATATGGTGCTGAGGATATTTATGAGTGCCCGATTTGTATCGTTGAGAGTGAAATTCACATGGTACAGGCTTTAGAGGATATTAAGAAAGCCGGCTGTAATGCACTCTGTGTATATCTCGGAAACTTCGGTCCGGAGATTTCTGAAACTCTGCTCGCCAAACATTTTGACGGTCCTAAAATGTTTGTTGCTGCCGCAGAAGAATCCGGCAACAGTCTGATGGATGGCCGCGGGGACGCTTACTGCGGCATGCTGAATGCCAGCTACAACCTGAAACTGCGCAATATAAAAGCATACATACCGGAATATCCGGTTGGTACAGCAGAGGGCTGTGCTGATATGATTCATGAATTTGTGCCGATTGCGCGTACCATTACCGCTCTTTCTGAGCTGAAAATCATCAGCTTCGGCCCACGTCCTCTGAACTTCCTCGCCTGCAATGCACCAATTAAGCAGCTGTACAACCTGGGCATTGAAATTGAAGAAAATTCAGAGCTTGATTTGTTTGAGTCCTTTAACAACCACAAAGGCGATGAGAGAATCCCTGGTGTTGTGGCAGATATGGAAAAAGAACTCGGCGCCGGAAACAAAAAACCGGAAATCCTTGAAAAACTTGCACAGTATGAGCTTACTTTGCTGGATTGGATTGAAAATCACAAAGGCTACCGCAAATATGTTGCCATTGCCGGAAAATGCTGGCCTGCATTCCAGACACAGTTTGGATTCGTTCCATGTTATGTAAACAGCCGCCTGACGGCAAAGGGCATTCCGGTTTCCTGTGAGGTTGATATTTACGGTGCTCTTTCCGAGTTTATCGGCACCGTTGTGAGCCAGGATGCTGTTACTCTTCTTGACATTAACAACTCTGTACCGGCTGACCTCTATGACGAGGATATCAAGGGCAAGTACGGCAGCTATACTCTGAAAGATACCTTTATGGGATTCCACTGTGGAAATACGGCATCCAGCAAGCTGACTTCCTGTGAGATGAAATACCAGAAGATTATGGCCCGTTCCCTTCCGATTGAGGTTACAAATGGAACTCTTGAAGGCGATATTGCACCTGGTGATATCACATTCTTCCGTCTGCAGAGCACAGCTGATTCACAGATTCGTGCGTACATTGCACACGGCGAAGTACTTCCGGTTGCCACACGCTCCTTTGGTGCGATCGGTATTTTTGCCATTCCGGAAATGGGCCGCTTCTACCGCCATGTTTTAATTGAGGGCAATTTCCCTCACCACGGCGCAGTTGCTTTCGGTCATTACGGAAAGACACTGTATGAAGTATTTAAATACATCGGTGTTCCAGTAGACGAAATTGGCTTTAACCAGCCGGCAGGAATGCTTTATAAAACAGAGAATCCTTTTGCTTAATTTTTTAATTAAGAATATTACCAGGAGGGCGGCTCGCTTGCGGGTCGCTCTCTATCCATAAAATATAAATGAATTTGGAGGAACAGTGTGAAAAATAAGCTCAATAGCTTATTTTTCACACGGCTATTTGTGCCGGAGCGTCACAAATAAGCCCTGATGGCAGAGGAGAGAATCGCAATGCGGCAAGTCTGCCGCATATGCGAATTTCTCCTCGCCCCGTCGCATACGCTCCGGAATGGAGGAATCATATGTACTATATTGGTGTTGATTTAGGAACATCCGCCGTAAAATTACTGCTTATGGAGGGCAGCGGCAAAATCTGTAATATTGTATCGAACGAGTACCCGCTCTCTTTTCCCCACCCGGGATGGTCAGAGCAGAAACCAGAAGACTGGTGGGATGCCGTTGTCGATGGAATAAAAAAGTTAGTAGATGGTTATGATGCTTCTCAGGTGGCCGGTATCAGCTTCGGCGGCCAGATGCATGGTCTTGTTATTCTTGATGAGAATGACAACGTAATCCGTCCTGCCATTCTCTGGAACGACGGTCGTACGACAAAAGAAACCGATTATCTGAATAATGAAATCGGCAAGGATAAATTGTCCGAATACACGGCAAATATTGCATTTGCCGGATTTACTGCCCCGAAAATCCTCTGGGTAAAAGAAAATGAACCGGACAACTTTGCAAAAATCGCAAAGATTATGCTGCCAAAAGATTATATCGCATATAAAATGACGGGGGTACACAGCTGCGATTACTCGGATGCCTCCGGTATGCTTCTTCTGGATGTAAAAAATAAATGCTGGTCTAAAGAAATGATGGAAATATGTGATGTCAAAGAAGAACAGCTTCCTAAATTGTTTGAGAGCTATGAAGTAACTGGTAACCTCACAGAAGAAGCTGCATCTGTCCTCGGCCTTACAACGAACTGCAAGATTGCTGCCGGAGCCGGAGACAATGCTGCTGCCGCTGTGGGAACCGGCACCGTTGGCGATGGCGGATGCAATATTTCTCTCGGCACTTCCGGCACCATTTTTATCACCAGCAAGGAATTTGGTGTTGACCGCTTTAACGCCCTGCACTCTTTTGACCACGCAGACGGCAACTATCATCTGATGGGATGTATGCTGAGTGCTGCCTCCTGCAACAAATGGTGGATGGATGAAATTATTGGAACAAAGGATTATGCAAAAGAACAGGAACCAATTACCGATGAAAAACTCGGAGCCAATCCTGTATTCTACCTGCCGTATCTGATGGGTGAGCGTTCTCCACATAACAATCCGGACGCCAGAGCTATGTTTATCGGCATGTCCATGGATACCACCCGCGCAGATATGACACAGGCAGTATTAGAAGGCGTTGCTTTCGCCATGCGTGACTGCTACGAAATCGCCAAAGACCTTGGCATAAACATTACGGAGACCAAAATCTGCGGTGGCGGCGCAAAGAGCCCGCTCTGGCGCAAGATTATTGCGAACGTATTAAACATCAATGTCAACATTATTGAGAGCGAAGAGGGTCCGGGCCTTGGCGGTGCCATGCTCGCAGCCGTTGCCTGCGGTGAATATGCCTCTGTCGAGGAAGCAGCAGGAAAAATTGTCAAAGTAACGGGAACAGAAAAACCGGACCCGGCCCTGGCTGCCAAATATGATGAGCGCTATGCAAAATTTAAAGAAATTTATCCTACAGTAAAAGCACTCTATGATACATTAAAGGATTGATTATGAAAAAAACATCTCTTATCCTGCTTGTTCTTATAGCTGCCCTGTCCCTGACGGCGTGCAGCTATAAGAAACCGGATCGCTATACAGTTAAAGACCTGGGGGTCGATTCCATTACAACCGTGTGCGGTACTGACTGCTCGCTATCCGATATCAATGTGGCAACGGCCGGAAGCAATTGTTCTGCTTCGTACAGCTACACAAACGTGGCTGACAGCCGCGGACTCCAGGACGCCAAAACTTACTATGACTACTTGGAAGGCGAATCCACCTGTGTGAAAATTGACAACTTTTCAGAGGAGACCGGAACTTTTACCGCATACATCGGCAACCCTGAGACAATTGCCAGTGAGGATACCGAAGATAAAAACGGTGAAAAAAAGGTGGCACTCGGAATCTGTATTAAAGTAAGTTTTGATGCAGATTCGTATACCGTCACAATAACCGACAACATCAATCTTGATGAAGTTCTGCAAAAATAAGGAGGCATTAGTGTGAAAAATAATGCTGATGCAATTATTTTTCACAATGCGAACATAGTTCGCTATGGCTATTTGTGCCGGAGCGTCACAAATAAGCTTTGATGGCAGAGGAGAGAATCGCAATGCGGCAAACCCGCCGCATATGCGAATTTCTCCTCGCCCCCGTCGCATACGCTCCGGAATGGAGGATTCTATGTCCGAGGAATACAGCATCAAAGACAAACTCAAAGATATTATCAATGGAACTGTTGACTATGATAAGCAGCGAAAGGCAAGTATGCAAGGGCAGATTGACCGGGCCGATCACATTTTCCAGTTTCTTCTTCTGCTGTTTGGTCTTGGATTCTGGATTGTTTTTCTTGTAAAAAGCTTTTTATAATGGAGGTTGTATGGATTTTTCAGTGGGACAACATATAAAAATGAAAAAACCACATCCCTGTGGAGAAAACCATTGGGAAATTCTCCGCGTCGGCATGGATTTCCGTCTCAAGTGCCTCGGATGCGGCCACCAGGTTATGCTCCCCCGCAAAACGGTGGAGAAGGGGTTTAAGGGGTTTTTGTGAGAATGCAGGAAAGTAAACCGCCCTCAGCAGACGGTGCAGCTTATATGGTTTTATATGTTCTGACTTACTATACTAATTTACAAATTTCATGCTTGAAAAAAATAAAGAGACATGGTATAGTGTATACATAAAAGGAACAGCCGCCCACAAGGTGGGTTGACCTAGTTTAGGAATAGCAATGCCACCCTAGCACTCGTCAAAGTATCAGGGTGGTTTTGCTATGTATGGCTACTTACAAATCAAGTAAATGAATGTCAGTAATGCAATCAAAAATATTCCGAACTGCATCAGATCATCAAAACTGAATTTGTTCCTCATAGGTCAACTATGTTGACCTTGGCATCCACCCCATTCTTTTGGAATGAGGTCAACGCACCCTGTAACACGATTGTCCTTGCAAAATATTTTAACATAAAGTCGAAATAAACATAACAATAAATTACACATCTCGGGATGTCTTTAAGATCACTTTCAAATTTATTTCAACTTCTTTATCCCTCATGTTTTCTTCTTATTCTTTGGTGCAGGAAGCTCATCGTACATTGCCTCCAGCAATGCCTTCATGAAATCTTTATCATCGATATTGTCTACCAACAGCATTTCCTTCGCGCCTTCATATGGCAGTTCCATTTCTGCTTCCGGCATCATATCTTTTGCTGCCTTCACGGGCTTTACTAAAAACCTGTCATCATATATTCCACCGATGATCTTTCCCTTGTAATAGATAATGTACTCACCCATCGTAAACGCTCTACAACAGTGTGCCTATCATAAATAAAGGACTGGTTTCCCAATCCTGAAAGCTACTTTCTATTTTGACATATGCTTTTTGCCATTTCCGACCATGGCATTAAATCCTCCAGTTCTTCTGGATGATTACGCCAGTCAGTATCCGGCATCCACATAAGCAAAAATTCAAGATAGGTAAATACACTGAGTCCATTTGCTTTGGCTGTCTCAATGATACTGTATATAGCAGCACTTGCAGCTGCCCCTTTGGGAGTGTCTGCAAAAAGCCAGTTCCTGCGCCCTACCGTAAAGGGACGAATGGCATTTTCTGCTGCATTGTTTGACAGAGAGCATCTTCCGTCAAGAAGATAGTTCTCCATATATTCCTTCTGATTCTTGGCATACACAACTGCTTTTCCTAAAGCAGAGCCTTTTAATGCCTGTACCGTATCAAGCCAGCACCAAAAAGCCTCTAAAACTGGTTTTTCCAGTTCAAGACGCCTGCAATACCGTTCTTCTGGTGTTAACTGTTTCAATTCACTTTCTATGTGAAACAGTTGGTCGCAGTAATCCCGCCCAATTTCTGCGGCGGTTCTTGGAGCGTTTTTATCTTGTCTGCCAGGAACTGCCTCAACAAACTTTCGCCGTAAATGTGCCCAACAACCACATCGGGTAATGTTTTCCAGTTTGTTATAACCGGAATAACCATCTGTATGAAGATAACCTTTGAAATCTTTCAGAAATCGCCGGGCATTATCACCACTCCTGGATGGCTTGTAATCATAAAGGATAATAGGTCTTGAACTGCTTTCAGCGGTTCGGTATAACCACATGTACGATTTTGACTGTGGCTTTTTACCATCTTCCTTTAACACCTGGATAGGAGTCTCATCGCAATGGAGTACTTCCTCCGAGGCCATAGCCTTATGAAGATAATCAATGATTGGTGAAAAATAATCCTGCGAGCAACGAATCATCCAATGCGCCATGGTTGCCCGTGTCAGATTTAATCCGAGATGTTCCCAGTCTTTTTCCTGACGATAAAGAGGGACGCTGTTCACATACTTTTGATACATTACATTAGCAACTGAACTTGGAGATGCCAAAGAATGATTCATTAAAGAAGATGGATTGTCCGCTTTTTTGATAAATGGATGTTCCGAGTGTTTGCATTTTGGACATTCACATGCAGCACGTTTATAACGGACAATCTGAAGTTTAGCTGGAATGTATTCTAATTCATCCCGAACCTTTTCATAACCGATAAGCTTTAATCCAGCGCCACACTGGTCACAAAACATATCTTCCTCCGGAATATCACAAGGTATTTCACGTACGGGAAGATCTTTGATAAGTTCCGCCCGTTTTGTCCTGGCGGGCTTACGATAAAAACCATTTACTTTTTGAACGACTGGTTCTTCGCATTTAGAATCCGCCTCTAATTCTGCTTCATTAAACAACGATAGTTGTCCCTCAATTTGAAATTTAGGAGTTCATTCACTGGAAGAACCGAACTTCTCTTTCCAGAGCAGAATAATCATCTCTGTAAGGTTATCAACCTGCTTTTGAAGACTCGATATCGTATTTTCAAGGTGCTCAATATATGCATCTTTTGTGTCCATAAACATGCCTCACAATCAGCTTTTTACTGTAATAATTATACCACAAAAAAGGATAACATACCAGTAAAACAGGGCTTTTTGAGACTTTTTTAATCAACAAAAATTCCCTTTTTTAGCTGTACTGATTGAGAGTTTCTGTTCCGGTTTTAATCCTTCCATAAGCCAGCGGAACTGTTGCCAGGATATTGGCTTGCATCCGGCTTCATCACGAGGCCATTGAAAGGATCCATTTTCTAATCGTTTATACAGAAGGACAAAACCATCGCCTTCCCAGAGAAGGCACTTAATTCGATCTCTTCTTTTTCCACAGAATAGGAAAAGAGAAGACTGAAAAGGATCTAATTGAAACTGTTGCTGAACGACAGCTGCTAATCCATCAATTGACTTTCGCATGTCGGTGTATCCACACGCAATATAAATTTTTTCAGCAACTGTAATATCGCCTAGCATACACTTTGCAATGCCAACAGCACTTCCTGAATCGTTTGTTGACTGGTTCCTTCGTTCACTTCAATGATTGCATTATTTAATCGGATGATAACTGCAGCCTGTGTGCCTGAAGCAGGAATTTGAACTTCTAATTTCTTGAAACCCACAGGCTTTTCATCTGGAACAGGCATAAGTGAGTCAGGTATTTTATCCAGTTCTAATTCTCGTATCTTTTTTAGAAACCTATAATAAGTCTGTTCACAGATACCGTTTTCTTTACACCAGCGAGATACTGGACTTCCCGAAGAATGGCATTCTGTAATAATAGATTTCCATCGTTCGAGAGATAATCTCTTTCGAACAGCAGTAACTTTATCCATGACTAACCTCCTCTAGCGCTACTACGCATTACTATATCTAGCGTTACTATATGAGTTATTATCTCATGGATTGCGACTGCCTAAAAGGCACTCTGTTATTAATCGCTTACCACCCATCATAGCCCTATACGTTATATCGTCCAATACAGAAAGCTGTTCAAGGACGAAATCCAAATACTCTTTACTCGATGCCATTCTTATCTCCTTTAGACATTATGATCTGCTAGTAGGATAACAGAAGCCCACGCAGATTTCAAGGCCTTTTATCTGTTCAACCTACAAGACTAAAGAAACGAAAGATTTCATCATGCCAGACATCAGTTTAGTGCAACATTCCCTTACATTAATCCAGCCAGTCTTTCTTAACGTATCACTTCTACGTCAGGGTCACATTGCAATAGCCCTGCACCATTAGATAAAATGCTACAATGACAAATATCAAAATTTGTCAACTGATTATGCAAACAATCCCCCAGAACAAACTGATTTGTGTGTTCTGGGGGACGCTGTTATATAGCACCTAAAATGATGTGGTTTATTGTTTTAACAAAGTTTATCGTATTACATTTACAGTTTCATCGCATACTAACCATGATAAATCCGGATTATTGGTGACATCCAGACTTGTTAACAAGTTGTTGCCACAAAGCAACTGTGTCAGAGCTGGATTATTAGTGATATCTAGACTTGTTAACTGATTGCTGCTACATATAACACCTGCCAAAGAAGTATTGTTGCTGAGATCTAAGCTTGTTAATTGATTGTCATTGCACGTTAAATCTACCAAATCAATATTATTACTGATATCCAGAGTTATTAGTTGATTACTACTACAATTCAATCTCGTTAAAGCTAAATTGCTACTAATATCCAGACTTGTTAATTGATTACCACTACAACTCAACTCCATTAACTTCGTATTAGTACTTACATCCAAATCCGTCAACGAATTTTCATGACAACCCAACTCTGTCAAAGAAGAATTACCACTAACATCCAAATATGTTAAATTGTTATGGTCACACCATAAATTTTTTAAATCAGTATGATTGCTGGCATCCAAACTGCTCAACTGATTACTGCCGCATTCTAACTGTAACAAAGCAATATTACTACTAATATCCAAATTTGTTAATTGATTACCTCCACAACTCAAATTCGTCAAAACTGTATTATTATGAACATCCAGGCTTGTTAACTGATTGTTTCCACATGTTAATTCTTCCAGGTCAATACTATCATTGACATCGAGGCTTGTTAATTGATTGTGGTGACAGCCTAATTGTTTCAAGGCAGTACAGTTATCAACATTTAAACTTGTTAATTGATTGTATTCACAAAATATAAGTGTCAGGGCTGGATTGTTACTGGTATCCAGTTCCGTTATTTGATTCATACCACACAATAGCTGTTTCAAAGCAATATTGTTCGTAATATCTAAATCTGTTAACTGATTGTCGTTACAGCCTAAAATTTCCAGAGCTGGATTGTTGCTAACATCAATATCGGTTATTTTATTGCATGAGCAACCGATATGCTTCAAAGCAGGAAAATCAACAAATGACAGCGCACCAGACAAATTACATTTATTCCAGTTGACCGCAACCAGGTGCTGTCCCGTCTCAGACCATACATATTGGCTATTATCTAAATCCTCACTAAGTGATGCACCAGATGCATTCTGTTCATTAATGATTTTGGTCAAGGCAGCTACCTCATCTTGATCTTTAGGTAATCTCAAGTACACGTTATCATCACATTGCAAATCCGTTAATACAGGATTTTTACTGAGGTCCAGAAAAGATATCTGATTACTATAACAATGCAAATGTGCCAAGGCTGGATTTTGGGCAATCTCCAGATTTGTTAGTTTGTTAGACTGGCAATAAATATAAGTAAGCTTAGCATTATTGCTGACATCTAAACTTGTTATCTGATTATTATCACAGCTTAAGAATACCAATTCGGCATTGCCTGATATATCAATTCCTGTGAGCTGGTTATTGTAACATATCAGGTATTTTAGCGAAGGAAAATCTGCAAAAGAAATTTCTCCTGTCAAATTGCAGTCATTCCACTCAATTTCTGCCAAATGCCCATCACGGCCCCATGTGTACTGGAAACAATCCAAATCCGTACTGACATTGGCACCGGATGTGTTCAATGTTTCAATCAGTCTGTTCAATGCTGCCACATCTTCTGCATTTTTCTCAATTTTCTCAATATTGGCAGGCGTAATAACGATTTTCTCAATGGAAATAGAGACATGCTCCTCTTCACTCAACTCTGCACTGGGACTTGCCACCTGGAAAGAAACACTTTCTACCATCTCTTCATCTGTAACGGTATTAAACAGTTCAACTGCACTGCCATCTGTTCTTATCCACCTGTATTCGTTCTCATTTTCCGGATTATGACCTGTCTGAAGACCGATGCGGTTAATCCAACTGTTATTTTCTGTTTTGACAGTTGAGAACAAAACAGCCGCATAAATGTCAGTAAGAGGATTCCCATTCGCATCCTTCGCAGAAAGTGAAATCTCTACCTTATCACCCGGTTTTACAGTAAATGGGGAATCCAGATTAATGCTCTCTACTCCTCCCCATGACTTATTTAACAATTGACTTCCCGTTGCAACACCAGTAATCGTCGTCGGTTCCGGCGTCGGCGCTGTAGTCACTACTGGCGTTTCCGGTGCCGCTGTCACAACCGGTACCGCAGTTGGTGCCTGTGTCGCGACTGGTGTCGGTGCTGCCGTTGGTTGCGGCGTCATTGTTGGCTCTGGCGTTTCCGTCACTTCTGACGTTGCTGTTGGCTCCGGCGTTACGGTTACTTCCGGTGTTGTTGTCGGCGATTCAGACACCTGTACTGCAGCCGTTGGCTTTGGTGTTGCCGTTATTTCAGGCTTTTTTGTTGTTTGTGGTGTAACCGTTGCCTTTGGTGCTTTCGTTGTTTTTGGCTTCTTTGTATTCTTTGGCTTTTTCGCCTCTTTTACCGTTACATGGCAAATTAGTTTTTTTGTGAAAAGCTTCTTTGCCTTTTTTGTTTTCCGGTACTTTACCGTAATCTTTACATTACATTTTCCTTTTTTCTTCGCTTTCACTACACCCTTCTTGGAGACAGACACTATCTTTTTATTTACAACATTAAATTTGTAAGACTTGATATTGGCTCCTTTTACCTTGATGTGCCCCTCCTCCCCTACAGTAAGTGTCAGTGATTTTGTTGCTGTTGGTTTACTGGCTGCCGATGCTGTAATGGCATTTCCACTGACGCTACACGGTGCAAGAATCAGCGATGCCGTCAATAAGCCAGTGATGGTTTTTCTTAACATAGAATTCCTCCTTTTTTTGCTTGTTTTTTGTTGCATTTTCCTATTATACACCACCTGCTTTAATTTCCCTTTCCATTTTTTTCATAACTATTTTCCCAGTGCCTTTCTAATCAAATTTTCAAAACTTTCTGCAAATCTTCGATCATCTTCCTCTGTGCGTTTCCTCGGACCTTTAAGATGATTCTTGCTCTTTGAACGTCTCGCTTTCTTTGCTAAGTGCCGTTCCATCAGCATTTGATCTATATTTTCATTAGTGTACCACTTACCACTCTGATGGATAGCAAATGCACCTTTCCCAAGCGCCATCGCCGCCACGCCATAATCCTGTGTAACAACGATATCCCCGGCATCCTTTTTCAGCAAACTGATAAGGGCGAAGTCCACTGCGTCCGCACCGGCACCGATTACTTTCACTTCGCGTAAAAAACACGCCTAAAGATGAGGGAAGTGTTTTTTATTGCCTGTACAACTAGCTAAAAAAAGGTGTTGACTGCACGCAACGTGCAATTTTAGGCTATAAGGAGAGAGGTAATGAAGGATATGACACTGCGTGAAATGTGTAACGCTTTGAATATTTCCAGACGTGCTGTACAGGGATACGAAAAGCTGGATTAGTTTCAGCATCAGGAAAAAATGAGCGTGGTCATCTGATTTATGATGAAAATGCACAAAAGAGAATCAAACAAATTAAAATGTTTCAGCAGATGGGATTTAGCATCAAAACAATCCAGGATATC
>DKUB01000049.1:2817-16436 GCA_002490465.1 Lachnoclostridium sp. UBA7215 | reverse complement strand
GCAACTAAAACCACCTCACTTATTTATTCCATTTTCTTTTCCAGTGCTGCTCTCAGTTATCCCATATCACAAGAGAAGAACGCTTTTTTCAATAAATTCTCTGCATAAAGTATCTCTATCCATTCTCTCACCACTTTCCTTCCCCAAATACTTTGTGTATTTGTCTCTTTATCTATATAACGAAATAAACTGGAAAAAAGTTGCAAAAAAATAAAAATTTTTCAAAAAGTAGTTCCGGCATAAACTAAAATGTATATCCTTGAAACACATGGGCATATTAATCCCAAATACTCAGCTTGAAATCTTTACACAGGAAAGCAGAATGGAGGAAAATATGAATTACGAGGAACTAGGTGCCAAAATACTGGAACTGGTCGGTGGAAAGGATAATGTTACCGGCCTGACCCACTGTGCCACACGCCTTCGTTTTAATTTAAAGGACGCATCCAAAGCTCAGACAGAGACGCTGAAAAGCACAACAGGCGTACTTGGCGTTGTGGAAAAAGGCGGACAGTATCAGATTGTTATTGGCAATGATGTCAATCACGTATATAAACCAATTGCCGATGTCTGCAATCTAAGTGAAACTGCTTCAAACAACGGCAGTAAACAGGAACAACCGGAAGGGAAAAAAGGAATTGGCGCGCGGCTGATTGATACCATTACAGGAATTTTTACACCAATCCTGCCTGCTATTACTGCTGCCGGAATGTTAAAAGCTGTTCTCGCCCTGCTTGTCGCCTTCAAGTGGATTGAAAACACGGATAGCTCTTATCAGGTCATTAATTTTATGGCAGATGCCGCCTTTTATTTTCTGCCAATACTGCTGGCAAACTCTGCAGCCAAAAAATTTAACTGCAATCCCTATCTGGCTATGATGTTAGGCGGAATCTTGCTTCACCCAAATTTTGTCGATATGGTAGCTGCATCAAAAGAGTCGGGACAGGCCATTGAACTGTTTATGATACCTATTTACAATGCGTCATACTCCTCCTCTGTTATCCCTATTATTCTATCTGTATGGTTCATGTCATATGTAGAACCCATTGCGGACAAGATATCGCCAAAGGCAATCAAGTTTTTCACAAAACCACTGTTAACAATCCTTGTGTCCGGTGCTGTTATGCTTTGGATTTTAGGACCGATCGGATATATTGTTGCCGGCTGGATTGCGGCAGGAGTAAACCTTTTAAATGTCTATGTGAGCTGGTTAGTTCCACTCGTTCTCGGAGGCGTTTTCCCGCTTCTCGTTGTAACAGGAACCCATTACGGCATTATCCCTATCGGTATCAACAACCGTATGACAACAGGATACGACACAATTGTATATCCCGCAAACCTCGCCTCAAACATTGCCCAGGGCGCTGCTACGTTTGCTGTAGCACTAAAAACCAAATCAAAGGAAATCAAGCAGCTGGCAACCTCTGCAGGTATTACGGCAGTCTGCGGTATTACAGAACCTGCCCTGTATGGTATTAATATGCGTTTTAAGACGCCATTAATTTCTGCCTGTATCGGCGGTGCAATCGGCGGTCTGTATGTCGGTATCTTTCGGGTAAAGAACTATGCCGGAGGCTCGCCGGGTCTCTTAACCCTCCCCGGATATATCGGAGAACAGGGATTTATGGATTTGCTTCATGCATGCATCGGAGCCGCAATCGCTTTTGTCGCTGCGTTTATTATAAGCTATATGCTATATACGGAAAAGGTGCAGGACAGCGCAGATTCCGGAATCAGGAAAGAGGGGTAAAAAAGACACATGGCATTAAATAAAAATTTTTTATGGGGCGGAGCAACGGCAGCCAATCAATGTGAGGGTGCTTACAAAGAAGGCGGCAGAGGACTGGCAAATGTTGATGTCATTCCCCACGGGCCGGACCGTCCGGAGGTAATGCGCGGCACAAAAAAAATAACTGAAATTGATAATTCCCACTATTTTCCTGCCCTGAAAGGAATTGATTTTTACCACAACTACAAAGAAGATATCCGTTTATTCGGTGAGATGGGGTTCAAAACATTTCGCCTGTCCATTGCCTGGTCACGCATTTTCCCAAATGGAGATGAAACAGAACCCAACGAAGAGGGACTTCAGTTTTATGAAAATGTGTTTCGGGAATGTCAAAAATATGGTATTGAGCCATTAGTGACAATCACACATTTTGACTGCCCCATGCATTTAATTTTAAAATATGGCGGCTGGAAAAATCGCTGTATGATAGAATTTTATAAAAAACTGGTCACAACATTATTTACCCGCTACAAAGGGCTTGTAAAATACTGGCTGACTTTTAATGAAATCAATATGATACTGCATCTTCCCTTTATGGGTGCCGGGCTGATTTTTGACCAGAAAGAAGATTCTACCAGCGCAAAATATATCAGCGCCCATCATGAGCTGGTGGCAAGTGCATGGGCTGTCCGGATTGCCCATGAAATTGATCCGGAAAATAAAGTGGGATGTATGCTGGCTGCCGGGGAATTTTATCCTTACAGCCCCCTTCCCGAAGATGTCTGGGAAGCGAAACAACGGGACCGTGAAAATCTTTTGTTTATTGACGTACAGGCACGCGGATATTATCCGAATTATGCAATCAAAAAATATGAGCAAATGGGTCTGGACATCGGAATAACTGAAGAAGACAAAACTATACTAAAGGAAAATACAGTTGATTTTATCAGCTTTTCCTATTATTCATCACGCTGTATCACTACACAGGAAGGCGTTGGAGAGGCAACAGGAAATGCATTCCGCGGTACAAAGAATCCCTTTTTAAAAGCCAGTGAATGGGGCTGGCAGATAGACCCCCTCGGACTGCGCATTACCCTCAATTCTCTATATGACCGATACCAAAAACCATTATTTATCGTGGAAAATGGCCTGGGCGCAAAGGATGAACTTGTAGAAGATGGACATGGCTCTTTTACCGTAAATGATGATTACCGTATTGATTATCTCAAAAAACACATCCAGGCCTTCAAACAAGCCGTGGAAGAAGACGGGGTTGAACTCTGGGGCTACACCCCATGGGGCTGTATTGATTTAGTCAGCGCAACAACCGGAGAAATGAGCAAACGGTACGGCTTTATCTATGTAGACCGCGCTGACGACGGTTCAGGCACAATGAAGCGATATAAGAAAAAATCTTTTCATTGGTATAAAAAGGTTATTGCATCCAATGGAGAGGATTTACAGTAAAAAATTTTTGTTTTCTTACGATAATTTTATATTCGGTGTTCCTTTACAGAACACCGAATTTTTAATGTCTGTGGGCTTGAGGTTCTCCTTACGAAGTTCTTCTACATACTTGTTTCCCACATCAGCGGTTTACAGCCGATTCCTCACCATCATGAGAGCATAACCCAATAAATTTTGTCCCTTCCATTTCGTTTGGTCAAATCTATTCGAATCTTTCATCGATAATCCAATACCCCAAATTCGGTCTCTTACCGCACATTCTGCTAAAATAGCATTCCCCGTTTCCTTTAGCTGCCTTTTCAATTCCGCATTTTGGGAAAATTTCGCTAATAACCCATTATACACAACAAGCTGTCTTGTACCACTCCAGGAATGTTCATCATATCCTGACACAAGACGTCCTAACTCTTTTATACGGGAAACATCCTCTGTTTCAAGGATTTTTGCTGCAATATCCCGGTCATGAAAATAAATCGCTTTTTGATACATCATATACTGTTCCATTGAGGAAAATATGATAGCATGTTCCATAAAATAAGATGCATACCAATTACTTAAATATCCGTTTTCCTCATCTGGATTATGGAAACATACAATCTTCATCACACTACACCAACCTTTTTTACTGCCAAATCCAAATCTAAATCGTGCAGTCCAAAATATGCCTTCATCAAGAAATCTACTGGAATCTTTTTTACCACCTCTGAACTTGGAATATTGTAATACCATTGATAATATGCATAAAATTCTCCAATCCAATCAGGCATAAAACCATCCAGAGCCTTTCCGCCTTTTAATGTATAGCCGTCATTCTCTGAAAAGTATTCCCAAAGTTCTTTTGCATCCATTGTGTTGACATATGCCTTCGCTTCATCAATACTTTTTCTTGTTTTACTTGCCATATAAGTTTTAATAAAATCTATCGTGTCCTTGTCAGGAAATGTCTGCGCAACCAAATCAAATAATTTCCCTTGATTCTCTACTACTTCATTCAAATATACTTCTGAATATGCCTGCATCATTATCACCTCTCCAAAAGCGTACTAAATACATTTGTTACTTTATTTGCATCAGAATCTACTAATTCTTTCATTTTCCTTCTTGCCGTTACGTCTCTTTGATTATATTTTGGATTAAATTCATCATAATTAACAGAAAACATCCCATTTTTTTCCTCATGCAATTTTGAATATGCCAATTCTGATTTTATACAATACTGTATTCCTAATCCTCCCAAAGATAAAAGTTCCTCAAGAATAGCAATATCAATATTATCGCGAACAAACTCTTTTGCAATATAAAAGTAGGATGCATTTGCTCTCCAACCTTTGATCACATCGTACCCATTCGTATTAATGCCATATTTTTCAATAAATTTCTTCGCTAACATTCTATATCGCTTTGAATCAGCAGCATTTCTATGTTTCATCAGCTCTGCCAACCAAGAAAGGACGCTCTTTTCCTGAAAATCCAAGATTCTTAATCCCGTCGTATCTAATTTGAACGTATGAACCCATCCATTATTATCATTAGGTATGCAAACTGCCCATTCTTTAGCAAGTTCAAGGTTTTCTGTCAAATAAAACCCTTTTCCATAGTCATGTTTGTCATTGCCCATACCATAAGTCGGTACTACGACTTTATCCGGAGTGCCATGAAATAATGTAATTTCACCCATATTGCTCCTTTCTTCTAAATAAACATATTTCTAAATATGAATTTCTTAAGTTTTTTCAAATTATCACACTTTTGCTGGTGAAGAGTGATGAGGTGGTCAAGGGTTGAGAAATAACCACTAATCTCCTTCTGTTCTGCCATAGAAGGCATTAAAACTTCCATCGGTTTTAAGTCTGCAAAAGGAGGAATATTTTTGATAGCCGAACCATTACTATGTGTTCTTGTAAATGCATCTATCATATTTGAAAATGCTATTATGAACATGTTTTTATCTACAATGTCTTCATGCACACGAACTCTCATCAATGCTTGATTTATAACACCAGCATCCGCATTTTCGGGAATTTCATAGATTTCTCCAATCGTTCCAGCACAAGAAACAATAATATCTCCACCATAAACTTCAAAAGATTTTAACTTTGTAAGTGCATATTCCTTAGGTAAAAAATACCTCTCTAATGACCAATCTTTGTTAATAGCATTTTGCTGTTCATATACCTTAACAGAGTCTTTGTTCTTGGGAACAAACATGTCTTTTGTAATAGCACTTCCGAATGGACCCTTCTTATAATCTGCCAAATCACCAACCTTACGCTGTTCCCAAGCATCTGCATAACCCTTGAATCTGAGCTTTGGTTTGTTCATATCAATCACCCCTCAATCACTTCAATAAACCAATTTAACGATGACATAATGGTTTCATCTGAAGATGTTAAATCTTTAAGATGAGATAAAAACTCCCCTTGAACTTGTCCAATTTCTTCATCCGTCTTCTTCATATCTGCTAAAAGTGCATTCAAATCAATTTCTTCCTCTTCCTCAAAATTATCTACATACCTTGGAATATTTAGATTAAAATCATTCTTTTCAATATCTTCAAAACTCGCAAGAAAAGATTCCTTATCTACAGTATCTCTCTTATTATATAGTTCGATAATAGAATCTATATGTTCATCCGTCATAGCATTTTGCTTCTTACCCTTTTCAAACTTCTGAGAAGCATCAATAAATAATACATCTCTGCCCTCTCTATGCTTCTTTAGCACAACAATACAGGTCGGAATAGATGTATTATAAAACAAATTGGCGGGCAATCCAATTACCGCATATATATTACCGGAACGAAGCAGTTTCTCTCTAATTTTCCCTTCTGCAGCACCTCTAAATAAAACACCATGAGGTAATACGATAGCCATAGTACCATTACTCTTCAAATGATATAAGCCATGAAGTAAAAATGCATAATCCGCCTTTGATTTAGGTGCTAATACTCCATAATCACTAAATCTCTCATCTTGCAAAAAACCTACGGCTGCACTCCATTTTGCAGAATATGGCGGATTCATAAGAACCATATTAAAATCCGTCTCCTCACCAGTAGGCCAATCTCCATCAAGGGTATCACCATTACGAAGTTTCTGATTCTCCGGCACAATTCCATGTAAAAACATGTTCATTCTTGCAAGATTATACGTAGACAACATCAATTCCTGTCCATAATATTTAATATAACTTGGCTCTGATGCATATTTCTTTGCATTTAACAAAAGTGAGCCGGAACCCATGCATGGATCATATACAGACAAACCTCTCTTTGTCTCCTGTCCGGCAATAGCTATTTTCGTTAAAATTTTTGATACAGCCTGTGGGGTGTAAAATTCCCCCGCCTTCTTACCCGTTTCAGAAGCAAACTGACCGATCAGATACTCATAGGCATTTCCAAGCACATCAGAATCTGAATTTAACAAATCTGCTTTGTCAATTTCCTTAATAAGGCTTGAAATTGTATCACTTTGCTTCTGGTCGCCTGTTCCCAAACGATTGGAATACAAATCAATATCCGTAAATAAATCTGCAAATAACGGGTCGCTCTGCTCAATGTTGTTGAATGCTTTCTGCAACTGTTCACGATTAAACGAATTGTTTCTTGCTGCGTCTGCAAAACATGTGTATGTCAGTTCAGGTTCAATGAGATAATGGCACTCTGACTTAATCTGTTTTTTTAATTCTTCGGCACTTTCATCCTCTAATGCTTCCCGATAAGCTTCCAATGCAGCTTTTAGTGACTCTGGCTTCTCATCATAGAGCAGATCATAAGTCTTAATCAAAAACGAATCCGATAAATATTTATAAAAAACAATTCCCAACAAGTAATCCTTATACTCATTTGCATCCATTTTGGAGCGAAGTATATCTGCTCCGCTCCATAATACACTAATTAAATCCTTGCTGTTTTCTAATTCTGCCATTTTTCTCCTCCGTACCTTACTTTTCGATTTTAAGTATATCATAACCCCTGCGAAATCACAATCAAAACGGCGGGAGACATTCTACAAAAAACTGATTGATGAAATTTATGTCGAAAACACACAAGCCCCCCTGACTACTCATACCTGGTCACCTCTCAAAATAGAATACCACACCCTATCATAAATACCATGCCTGTTTTTTGCGACCGCCCTCATCGTTCCCTCATACTGCATTCCTGCCTTCACCATTACTCTGCCGGATTTTTCATAATTGCCTGCCCCCCACCAGTTCTTCCCCATGAAGTAACCGATTTCAACTGCTTCTATTTTTTTGCACGGCTTTTGTCTCCTCAACATTGGCATGGGGCTTCCATGTCAGAAATTCCGTAACATCCAAATCCGAAGCCCAATTTTTAAACATCGGCTCCGCATCCTCTATACGAAATCTCCTCAGAATCAGTCTGTCCGTTTCTAATAGTATGGTACCTGTATTTTGCATAATCCTCCTCCTCTCAATTCGTACAGTGTATCGCAAACTTCTGCCATATACTTGCGGTCATGGGACACACTGATAATAGCGCCGTCAAAGTCTTTTAGCATCTGACGGATAACAGGATTAGAGAGCGGTGAAAAATTTCTTGTCGGCTCATCAAGAATAAGTACATTGGCCCCGCCCATACTGATTCGGAGCAAAAACAACTTTGCCTTCTGTCCGCCGGACAACTCCCGTATCGGATGTTCCATCTCATCCCATGTATACTTCAGACTGCCAAGAAAAGTACGGATTTTCGTCTGCTCCTCCTTGTCCCCGGTCTTCGACAAAAAAGATACCGGAGTCTGCTCAAAATCCATTTTATCTCTGTAATCCTGTGGCATATAAGCGGCACAAATATCCTCCCTGGCCAAAAGCTCCTTTGCAATCTTTTTCAGCAGCGTTGTTTTCCCCACCCCGTTTTTCCCGACAATACATACCTTTTCAGGTCCTCTTACCCACAAATCAATATGCTCCGCCAATACACGCTCACCGGCAACAAGCTTTTCCTGCTCCAATTTTAATACCGTTTTTCCGTTTGGAATCTTCTCACTCTCATGAAATCGGAAAAACATTGCCTCCTCCGCTTCCGGCATTTCTGTCATATCGGCCGTTTCCCGCTCAAAACGGTGTTCCTGCGCCTTCACTGATTTCATTTTCTTTTTCAACAGTCTGGCTCCATGAGGATCCTGTCTCGAAATTTTTGCCTGCTGTCGCTCCACTTTCTGCTCAATACGCCGCAGTTTTTCCTGTTTCACCTGGTATTCACGCCGTTCACTCTTTGCAATCTGTTCCTGCTTTTCAAACTGATGCCTGCGCCATCCGGTATATTCCTCATACCCTGTGTTACTGACGGTGTGTCTCGGTTCTTTCTTTTTTCGCAGCATTTCCAGATGTATAATACGATTTGCCGTCCTCTCAAGCAGTGTCTCGTCATGAGAAATATACAGAACTGCTCCCTTCCATTCGATTATAAATCTCTCAAGCCAGTCTAACGTTTCCAAATCAATATCATTAGACGGCTCGTCCAGCAGCAGAGTATCCGGCCTCTTACACAGTATACGCACCATCTGCAGCTTCACCTTTTCCCCGCCCGACAGGGTATCCACCTTTTGTTCTGAATACAGAAGTTCTATCGGAAGACCTATTTTATTTGCGATATCTGCCAGCTCTTTACTGCCCATATCATAAAAATCCGGCTCCTGAACAAGAAATTCATAGACAGACATTTCTTTATCCGTATGATCAAGCTCCTGTTTCAGATATCCGAATACACAGTCTGTCCGTATTATTTCTCCTGAAAACTCAACATAATCCTCTACTGTTTTTTCGTCATAAATCAATTTCATGAGTGTTGATTTTCCATTCCCTTCCTCTCCAATTAATGCTGCTTTATCCCCTGGATTCAGCACAAAGGACAGTTTAGAAATTAACACTCTTAAGTCTTTTTTATAAGTAACGCTCACATCTTTTAACTGTAACATATAATTCCCCCATTCTATACAAAAGCGGCGACTGAAAACCACGCCGCTCTAACCGCGCAGGGCAGTCTTTCCTATAAAATAACAAATATCTGCTTTCTGATGATACCAAAAGCAGATATTCGCTCCATGAAAATATGTCACAGTGAAAGAGATATAAAGGAGCATATATTAAATAATCTACAATTGGCATCACAAATAATCCCGGCATCTGCCGGATTTTTCGAGTTTCTGCACTTTTACTGTAAATTATTTAATAAACATCCTGTACCTCCACTTTATATTTTAAATCATTATATTTTATCTGTAATCACTTGTCAAGATATCTTTTGGTATAGAACTGCGCATCGCTCCGCAATAGCGAAATTTCTATAAAATAAAAAGAGAAAAGCCAGTTCACCTAAACAGACATCCTTGTTCTGTTCACGTGAACTGGTTTTTCCCTACTGGGGAGAAAAAGATTCCCCTTTGTGGATTGATTTTTTCCCCTCTTCGGGCAAAAATTTCAAACCAGTAAAAATACCAGATTTCTGCATAGGGCAAGTTTTCAGAGAGATGATAAATTCTTTTGTACTGGTTCTTCCAGGCCAGTACAAGTTTAACTCCCGTGCATCCTTGCTAAAACTACCATCCTATTCCTGCCTTTATACTTTTGCATCCACTTCCAAAAATGCATCTGTAAATATATATGCAATTTAAACATTTCAGATCTGTGTGCATGTGTTGGTTAAATTTGACCTGTTTTTGCTCACAAATTACATAAACAGCATTCATACGGAATCCGTTCTTGCATGTATGCTATACCATCTCCCCTGTATTATACCCTTCACAAAGTATATCGGCAATATTCAAAAGAAATTAAGCAAGTAAACCCACAAACCAATGTTTTGCTCACCCACAATAATTCCATTGAATAATTGTCAATCAAAAATTATTATGGTTCTACATCTGCTTCGTAATCAACATTTTCATATCGAAAACCAAACATATGATAGAAATCTTCCCAATAACCGTCAAGGTCTGCATAATCCCGAATATTTTCGCTTGTCACAGTATCCCAGACAGCCGTAATTTTATTCTGAACGCTGTCTTGCAGCTCCCAGTCATCCAGCCGGAGCATTCCTGCCTCATCCAGCTCTTCTTTTACTAATTTATTCGTAAAAAGGCGGTGCATCTGTTCTATGCATCCCTCATGATTCCCCTGTTCCTTCATAATTTTATACAGGAGGGAGATATAAAGCGGAACTACCGGAATAGCAGCACTGCTCTGTGTTACCAATGCTTTATTCACCGATATATATGCTTTTAATCCCAAGTCCGAAAAATTCTCCCGCAAACGAAGTGAAGTATCATATAAATGTTTTTTAGCCTGTCCAATACTTCCATCCTTATAAATCGGATGAGTAACTACCGGACCTATATAGGAATATGCCAAAGTCACTGCTCCATCCGAGAGCGCACCCGCATCTGCCAAAACACGAATCCACTCCTCCCAGTCTTCTCCCCCCATAACAAGGACAGTATTTTTTATTTCCTCCTCAGTGGCAACCGGAACAGTAACCTCTTTTATTTCATTTGTTTTTAAATCAATTGTTTTATTGATTAATTCCCTGTCTACCGTTTTCAGAACACTGGAAACCATTGTTCCATCTGCCAGCGTCCTGCGGGGTGCTGCCATACTATAAACAACCATATCAGCTTTTCCCCAGTCCTTTTTTATAGTATCCACAACCTGTCTTTTCATTTCAGCAGAAAATCCATCTCCATTAAAGGACTTTGCATAATAGCCATCCTTTTTGGCAAACGCCTCAAATGCCTTTGTATTATACCATCCGGCAGAAGCTGTTCTCTTTCCACTCGCCTCTTTTTCAAAAGATACGCCTATTGTATCTGCACCATAACCATAAGTAACTGCAATCCGGCTTGCCAGGCCATAGCCCGTAGATGCACCGATAACCAATACTTTTTTGGGCCCCTCCACAGTGCCTTTTGCCTTGCAGTAATCAATCTGTCTTTTTACACCCTCCTCACAGCCGGCCGGATGTGCCGTTGTACATATAAAACCTTTTACTTTTGGCTGAATAACCATGTATTTACGCCTCCAAAATTTTTAAATCAATTTACGAATCACAAAATTTATATCTTACATAAGGACATAGAATAATATCATAAAAAAATGCAATATGCTTCCTGCCAAAACAAACAGATGAAAAACTGAATGCATATACTTTTTCTTCTTTCCAATGCCATATAAAATTGCTCCAATTGTGTAAGCAACTCCTCCTGTCAGAAGAAAAACGGTACCACCTGTTCCCAGGCACTGGATTGTGGCACGGATAAAAAATATAATACACCACCCCATTGCCAGATAACAGACCATTGATAATATTTGAAATTTTTTTAAATCAATTGCCGTCAGCGTAGCCGCCATAAAGCAGCAGGCCCATACAATGCCAAAAACAACAAATGCCTGCACCGGATAATCAGGACGAAGTCCCGCCAATGTAACCGGAGTATACGTCCCGGCTATCAAAAAATATATCGTACAGTGGTCAATGACCTGAAAAACCTTTTTCGGAGTTCCCTTATGCAGTCCATGATATATACTCGACATCGTATAGAGCATAATCATTGTAAAACCATATATGGCAGCCCCTACTACGCCCCATGCATCACTGTAAATTGCTGCAAAAATAACACACAATGTCAAAGCAGCTATCGCAAATGCACCGCCTACTATATGGGATACCATATTAAAAATTTCTTCACCCTTCGTGTAAGCAGGAAGAACTCTGTCCTCCAATCTGGTTCTTGTCCGTTTCATTTATGACCTCCCAGTTCTACTGCATACATATCCGCTTATATTTTATTATACAATATATTACCACAATTTGGCAAGTAATTGATTTGTTAATTTTTTACCAGACAAGATTTTGCCATAGTTTTGTCTAATTAATGACTTTTTTTTGAACATTTTTTACCAAATCCCCCCTTTATAATCAGGGATGTAACCTGTGAATTATAACATAAGCAATTGGAGGAGAATATGAAATTGTTACCTTATTTATTTGCGACAAAAGATAAAATAATGAATCGCGGAATTAAGCTTTTCTATGGAAAATGTTTTTTTCACTTCGCCTGCAGACAACTGTCTGTTCCATACAAAGACACTCTTTTGAGCGATAAAAAAATCACCACATCCCTCCATCAAAAAAACAGCTATGCCCGTACTACATATATTGTAGATGCCGCCATAGAAAATCTTTTAGATGAAAAAAGATATACAATGCAAAAGCCTCTGGCCATCATCGACCCATACCGTTTTTCCCCATTAACAGCTCTGCTTGTCTTTCATACAGAAAAACCATGCCGCGTTCGTATCCAGGTGTGTGATTCCTATGGATATCAGTTTGAGAGCAGTCCTGGAACAAGACATCGGATTCCTGTTATGTATCTTCGTGCCGGAAGAAAAAACAAAGTCTATATGGAGGTTCTTGAAGATACAAAGACAATTTTTAGCAGGACAATTGTGTTGCGCACCTGTCCTCTTCCAAAAATGATAGAAAATATGATTATTGTGACAAAACACCAGAAAGAAAGTGCCAGTCCGCTCACTTTTGTTTATGGCGGAGACACAAAATTCCCCTATGCTTTTGATGAAAATGGAGAAATAAGATTTTACCTGAGTGAAAGGCCAAAGGCTTATGGCCTTTTCCCCTTATCAGACGGACGATTTTTATTTCTTGTAAGAAATGTATGCAATCCCTCGTTCTCCAATCCACACGCTGTCCTTTCCTATGAAATGGACTTTCTGGGACGTGTATATCAGGAATACTATGTTCCGGACGGCATACACCATGACGCCTGTGAAATCTCCCCTGGCGGAAATATTCTTACTATTTCAAGCTCTATGGAGCAGTATGTCGAGGATGCCATTATTGAGCTTGACAGAAAAACAGGTAAAGTTGTTAAAAAACTCTGCCTGGAATCCGTCTTGTCAGAACATCCGTATTTTGATTATTTTGACTGGGCACACATCAATACCGTATCGTATCTGGAAAAAGAACATGCCATTTTGATATGTGCGAGAAATCTGCACTCTGTCATTAAAATAGATTGGAAGACTGATGAACTGCTCTGGATTTTCTGTGATGAAAGTTTTTGGAAAGATACCCCTTATGCAGACAAGGTTCTGAAAGCTGCAGAACATACTCCTTTTTCCTATCAGGCCCATGCCGCTTACTTTCTTCCCGATGAGAAGGACTACTCCAAACGCAGGCTGATTATTTTTGATAATCACTGGAACGCCAGAAGACCCATCAGCAGTTTTGACGGCGACAAGTCCTCGCATGCAAGAATTTACGAAATTGACGAAGAAGCATTTACTGTACAACTCATGGAGGATTACAGCTGCCCAAAATCAAAAATACGTTCCAATGCTATCGTTATGAAAGACCGGATTTTTGCCATGTGTGGCTTTTTAA
>DKUB01000049.1:1838-2539 GCA_002490465.1 Lachnoclostridium sp. UBA7215 | reverse complement strand
TTTTTGCCATGTGTGGCTTTTTAAACAAAAAAATCAAAGACCATGCCGGAACAATCATGGAATTTGACCGGCAGACCGGTAATCCTGTAAACCAATACCTGACCTATAACTCCTTTTACCGTGCCTGGCCTCTTTTTGCCGACTGCCACAAGCTGTCCCTCCCTATTGAGCCAAAGAAGGAAGCTATACATGTTGCTGGAAATAATCTGAAGGAATGTCCACCGCCCGATATTAAGTCAGCACAGTGCCTTCCAAACAAATTTAGAAAAGAAAAACAAAAAGCTGTTCGCCGCGGACCAGATAAATTTGAAAGAATCCGGGCCTACCATGCCAATCCTACGAATATCAATATACAGCAGGATTTATCGGAATTAGAACTGCTCTTTTATGACGAGTTCCTGTTACTGGCCTGCCGTGATCATCTACTAGAACATGTTTATTTATCAGGTACTAAACACTGTTTTGATCGTGACTATACCAATACCGAACAAAAAAGCCCTGCGCTGTTTGAATCGGCAAATTACTTCCTTTCCATCCCCACCCGGGACCTTCCATCTGACACCTATGCTATTTATGTTCAATGCGATGGAAAACTTTATACCACAAAAAAATATTTTTCTGTTGACAAAACACAAAAGTGTTAGTATAATAAGTTTTGTGTTCAAGAGAATCACATTTGCGCGAGTGGCTCAGTTGGTAGA
>DKUB01000049.1:0-1515 GCA_002490465.1 Lachnoclostridium sp. UBA7215 | reverse complement strand
GGGTTCGAGTCCCGTCTCGCGCTTTATTTTTTTATTGAATAATTCTTATTTGCATTTCCACTGAATATTTACACTATTAAACCTTCTACGTCCTTTTTAAATTGCTCAGCAATATTTTTATCCTCAATACGAACCAACACAGGATCACTTAGATTAAGGCTGAACATCCCCATCAGGCTGGAGCCATCAACCGCAAAAGCCCTATTTTTATTACTTACAATAATGTCCACATCATATAATTCCGCGTTTCTGACAAATTTCTTTACATCCTCAACTTTATTCAAATCAACTACAAATTCCATTTAATATTCCCCCTATTCTCTATTTATAAACATGCAGCTTTACAATTTTACCTTTAAATTGTTTCCCAGCATATGATACATCTCCCATAATTTTTACTTTAGAAGATAAATAACTGGTTTTTACAATAAATTCTACAATACTACCATCGCTATGAACCCTGTGATTGTTTATTGTATCTTTATCTGCTTTGTTATCGGCTGTAATGCATTTGAGCGTATGCTTTCTGCCATTATGTGATAAAACCAAATCAATTTTAACTCCGATTTTATCTGTATAAAAACTTCCAACAGCAATACAATACCTATTTCCTATCATCCAGACACCAGATCGTAAATCCAGATGATATTTCCTTTTAATTTTTCCTTGCGCAATACTTGTATCATTCGTAATACAGGATGCATCTTCATATGACTTAAAAGTGCTTGCACTTGGTGAAGAGTAAGTTTTATATTTACTTTTATTCTTTTTCAAATACTTTGTGCATACAAATCTAATTTTGTTATTATACTTTATTTGACTCCATTTTTTATTTATCTTCTTGATAATCTGAACTTTGTCATTCCAATAAAGTTGTCCAACAATTTTACTTTTGGTGTTTGGTTTGGAGCGCACATTAACTGTTGTCTTTGCATATTTTGTTTTAGCATTTGTTAGCATAGGGTTCATGAATCCTGAAATTAAAATGAATATAATCAGCAATTCATTTAGCACTCGCTTAAAGATATAACCACCTCTTTCTCAGGTATAATATATGTAAAATCTCACCATGCGAAACTTGGTTCCGACTTAACAAATTAAATATTTCTTACACATCACCTCTTTCCTTTTATTCGCTTTATTAATGTCATTTTCAATATTTTTTCTTTATTACATAATACCTTTTCAATTACATATACTATTTATGAGGTAATTGCCATGAAACATTTAAAAAAATATACAATAATAGGAATAATTTTTGTCTTAGTTACAGGATCCCTTGCACACTTTCTATATGATTGGACCGGAAACAATTATATAGTTGGTCTGTTCACGCCAATTAATGAGTCAATTTGGGAACATATGAAGCTGCTATTTTTTCCAATGTTCCTATACTCACTTTTCATTATCTTAAAATTCGGAAAAAAATACTCGTGTATTACCTCTTCATTATATTTTGGAACTTTAATAGGAACATTTCTAATTCCGATATTTTTCTATACCTATAAATCTATT
>DKUB01000050.1 GCA_002490465.1 Lachnoclostridium sp. UBA7215 | reverse complement strand
ATCATATCAACTATTTGATGATACAGGACTTCTGCTGATAGTAGATAATTTATTAAATAAAGATTATTTAGATAATTCATTGGGATTGTGGACAGAAAATAAAGAAATAATTAAAGCATTTATTAATAGATTTGACTATGGATGGGAAAAACTGAAAGAGGAAATAAATAATGTTCCTATCAAGAGTAATAATGCTAGAGAGGAATAGGTCTGCCTTTGAGTAGATATATACATAATGATTAAAAATGAGAGTGGGATCTAAAATATGTATTAACTTAGATTGTTTTAAGGAATTTCCTCGTGCAATCAGACATATTCCTCCGAATGTAATGAATCGACCGTAACTCAAAATTCTAATTTAAAGCTACATAAATATTGTTCTATTTAATAAAATAAGTTTGTTTATTTTTCCATTAGCATTTCTTGTGCAGTGGCTAAAAGTACTTTTTTGTCTCTGTTGTTTAATAGTTGGATAGTTCGGATTAATTGTTCTGTTTCTCCATTATCTGTTTCACATTCCGGATAAACAACGGTATCAGCAGAGAGATTTAAGGCTCGAAACAAGCGAATAAATGTATCTAGGCTAGGGTTCTTTCCCTCGTTTTCAATTGCTTGTAAGTAGCGAGATGTCTTACCAATTTTTTCTCCAAGTTCTTCTTGGGTCATTTTGGCATTCATGCGTGCCTGCTTTAAAATTGTTCCCATATATGAAAGATTAAGTTTTTCCACTAGTAGTTCACCTCCAATACCATTTTATAGTTCGCATAGTTGTTTGTGAACGTGTTAATAGTTCATAATATTTACGAACAATCGGAGCGTGCGTGGAATTTCTCTTAATGAAACATCCTAAATCCCCTATATGACCTGCATAGCGGGTTTGATCTGATGCACAGCGAGATACCGGAGCGTCCGGAATTTATCTTCTGGCACCCGCCTTATTGGGATATGGTAATTTACTCGGATAATATGTACCCAGCAAAAGCTGTGGAAGAACAGTATGGGTATGATCCCAGGGAGTATGACCTGTCCCGGATTCTGGACTGGAATCAGTTTGTGGAGGCGATGAATCATGCGATGTTAAAGCAGTATTCCGCACTGGAACGGGGCGGGCGCATGGCAGTCCTGATGGGTGACATCAAGAAAAAAGGGCATCTGTACAGTATGCTCTCAGAGATTGCCAAACCGGGAACACTGGAGAATATCATAATCAAAGTGCAGCATAATTGCTTTTCAGACAATATCACATATAGCGGAAGGTTTATTCCCATTCTGCATGAGTATGTGATGATTGTGCGGAAAGATGCCGGGCTTATTGTGCCAATATTGGTTACAGAAAAGAAGGAATGTGACATGAGGGATTTGCCAGAGGCAACATGGCGGGATGTAGTAGCTGCCGTCATGGAGTCTTGTAAGGAGGCAGTACCGCTTTCCTATCTGTATGATCAGATTGCGTCACATAAGAAAGCAAAAAAAACCAGTGGTGGCGGGAGAAAATCCGCCAGACACTGCAGTGCAACCTGAAACAGTTTGAACATGCCGGGCGTGGAATGTGGAAACTGAAACGGAGTGCTGCATAACAACAGGGAGAGGTGCCGTCCGGTGTGGGCGGTGCTTTTCCCCCATAAGTAAAATTCAGTAGATATTTTTAAGTGGCTATGGTATGATAAAGTTAAGGAATGCAAAAGGAGGAGACCATTGGAGGTAGAAAATACATTGGCAAAAAAGCTTGATACGGCAGGACAGAATGCATCGTATGACGCTTATTGTCGAAATCTTTTAGTGAACAGACAGATTTTAGCCCGTATTCTGAAGACGTGTGTGAAGGAGTTTCATGATTGTCCGATAAAAGATATTGAAGAAAAATATATCGAAGGGAAACCGAAAGTTCATGAAGTTGCTGTACACCGGGATGAATCAGCGGAGTTTATTGATGGGATAGGCAAAGAAGATGTTGGCATGAAAGAAAAACCCATAACATATGACATTTATTTTCGAGTGCTGTCCCCGAAAGACGATGAAATGATTCAGATGATTATTAATGTGGAGAGCCAAAAGGATTTTTATCCTGGATATCCGCTTGTTAAACGGGGCATATATTATTGTAGCAGAATGATTTCCAGCCAGTATGGAACGGAAACTTCGGATTCAGGTTATGAGAAACTAAAAAAAGTTTACAGTATCTGGATATGCTTTAATCCACCTAAATATCGTAAAAACACGATTACTGCTTATTCTATGAATGAGCAGAACCTTGTTGGCAGTGTGACGGAGAAGGAAGAAAATTATGATATGCTTTCGGTTATTGCGGTCTGTCTGGGAGGTCCTGGTGATGAAAAATATGAGGGGCTTTTGAGAATGCTGGATGTTCTTTTGTCAGATAGGGTATTGCCAGGAGACAAGAAAAAGATATTAAAAGCTGAGTTTGATGTTGCAATGACAAAAACAATGGAAAGAGAGGCGATGGAAATGTGTAATCTTTCACAGGGAATCGTAGACAGGACTTTGATAAATGCGATTATAAATATGATGACAAATCTGAAATTATCAGAAGAAGAATGCATGGAAGCGTTAAATATTCCACAGGAACATCGGGAATTGTACCATATGATGTTGCAGGACAAAATGGAAATCAGTCAGGTATAACATGAAATCGGCAGGGACTCTTGGCTCATTAGTTTGAGCCTTGGGTCTTTGTTTTTATGAGGGAATAGAATGATAGTAATTGTTTGTTTGGATGATAAAAAGGGTATGATGTTCAATCATAGGCGGCAGAGCAGGGACCAGGCAGTGACAGACAGAATCCAGAAAATTTGCACAGGTAAAAAGCTGTGGATGAACGCATACTCGGATAAGTTATATGGCAGTCTGGAGAAAATGGATATTGTGGTAGAAAATGATTTCCTTGCCCTGGCTGGCAGTGGGGAAATTTGTCTGGTAGAATCAGATAGCCTGATGCCCTTTATCGAAAAGATTGAACAAATTATTGTTTATTGGTGGAACCGGACGTATCCAGCAGATGTTTATCTTGATTTGGATTTGTCCCAGTGGGAGAGAAAAGAACGGAATGAGTTTCCGGGTACTTCCCATGAAAAAATAACAGAGGAAATATATGAGAGGAGAACATAATTTCATGAAAAAAACATTATTACATAACTGTCTCTTTTTGTGCATGATAGTATTCTGTCTTCTTTTTTCATCATGTGGGCAGGCAGATGACCTTAATCCGGCAGGGAAGGAAGAGCCGTCTGTTTCTGCTACAGAAACATCGGAGAGTAGTGGAAAATCAGACGTTGCCGAAACAGAAAACCCGGCAGACAATGATAAAGGAACTGTTTCCATGCAACTGCTTCCGGCATATTCCGGAAAACCTTATGTGGAAATTGATGGCAACGAGCCGAGATTTACAGAGAAGGATAAAACAAAAAAATCCTTTGAGCAGTACAGTGAACTGGATTCGTTGGGAAGATGTGGCGTGGCATATGCAAATGTGGGACAAGATCTGATGCCGGCAGAAAAACGGGGCAGCATCGGAAAAGTGAAGCCTTCCGGATGGCATACGGTGAAGTATGATATTGTGGATGGGAAATACCTGTATAACCGATGTCATCTGATTGGGTATCAGCTGACGGCAGAAAATGCCAATGAGAAAAATCTGATCACAGGTACCCGCTATATGAATGTAGATGGGATGCTGCCTTTTGAAAACATGGTTGCAGATTATGTGAAGGAGACGGGAAACCATGTGCTTTACCGGGTAACACCGGTTTTCGAGGGGAAGAACCTGCTGGCAAAGGGTGTGCAGATGGAGGCATATTCCGTGGAAGATGAAGGAGATGCCATTTGTTTTAATGTCTTTGTGTATAACGTGCAGCCGGGAATCCAGATTGATTATGCAACTGGGGAAAGCAAAGAGGACAGTGGATCTGGTGTGGGGGAGGATGCACAGGAAACGGTAAGTCCGGATGCAGACAATAAAAATGGACAAGATGGGGCAGACGCAAAAACAGAACAGGTTGAAATTCGGGGAAATAAAAAATCAAAGATTTATCATTGCCCTGGACAGGCTTCTTATGAGGAAATGGCAGATTCTGATAATCTGGTGGTTTTCCATTCAGAGCAGGAGGCACAGGATGCCGGATATCGGAAAGCAAAGAGTTAATCATTGAAAGAGGTAGTAGCAATATGAATGAAAATGCACTATGCAGAATGTATGTATGGACAGTTACTTCACAACCTTTGATTCCTATGGGCAGATGCTTGATTACCACAGGAATCAGTCAGAAAACAGCAGGTGGCAGCGGAGTAAGGTCAGTGACCTTGAGGTGTCGCCCCTGGACCGGGGCTCTTCCCTTGTGGGGAAACTGGGATTGTTTGCACCGGGAATCAGTCAGGAAGCTGTGGAAGACACGGCAGACAACTTAGGGCTTGCCATGATGGTAGACCATCAGTATTACCCCATCCGGGGGACAGCCTACAAAAGCCTGTTAGATCGGGCAAAAATCGGTGGAACGGTGCTTCCCAAACTGAGCCGGACGGCTCTGGCGGATGTGCTCAATGCCTGCCTTCGCTTATATGATGCGGAGGCTCTTTTACTTCTCAGGGATGAGAAAGTGGCAGCAGTACATTCCGGGGACGAGATGGATTATTCCGTGCTTCCTGTGGACGGGCTGCTTGAGGCGCTGCAGAAGAAACTGGATGAGCGGTTTCCGGGCAGCGTTTTTGGGACAGGGTACTGTGACCATTCCCTTGTGAGTGCGTCATGGAGCATGCCGGGACAGAAGGAAGAACTGCTGGAAGATTACAAAAAACACTGGAGGATCAGGGACAGAAAGCTATGGCAGCAAAACTGATGCCGGGCATCCGTTTTATTACCTCGGATACTGGGATTGCCTCTGCAAAGGTATCTGCACTTTTGGTAGGTGGGCAGTACCCGATCCATATCGGCAGCTGCATTTCCGTTGACCACAGGCATAAAAAGGGAGTGGCAGATTTTGCGGACAAACTGAACCAGCTGTTTGCACAGTTTGGGGATTTCGTTGCAAAACTTCAGAAGTTAATGGAGATTTCACTGGATTATCCGGTCAACGCCATGACCCGTGTGTGCAAAAAGCTGAGTATGCCCAAAAAAGCAGCAGTGGAAGCTATTTCCATGTTTGAGATGGCAAATGGCGGGATTGCAGCAACGGCCCATGATGTATTCATGGCAATGCAGGAAATTCCCTACATTCTCAAAACACAGAACACGCCACAGGCAAAGATGCTTACTGTGGAAGAAAACATGGCAAGGGCTTTATCGCTCCGGTGGAGTGAATACGACCTTGCGAAAGGAGTGGATTATTGATGGGAAAACCAAACATTTTAATTGACACGGCAGGCATGGACAATGACCGCTGGCTGGAATGCCGGATGCATGGTCCGCTGGGGGATATTCCTTATACGGTGGGAGGCAGTGATGTGGCAGCCATTTTCGGGGTTTCCCCGTGGACAACGCCGCTGGAACTCTGGCTCATCAAAAAGGGCAGGATCAAGCCGTCGGAAAAGAGCAATGCAAACCAGCTGCAGATGGGACATTTACTGGAGCCGATTGCAGCTTACTGGTATGAGCAGAAATCTGGCAATGCCGTAACAGAGGACACCAACCTGTACCAGCACGCAGACCACCCGTATGCCCTGGCAAACTTTGACCGCCGGTTTACCCGTGCGTCAGACGGGGAGCTGGGGATTCTGGAATGCAAAAGCTGTACCTACCATAAGGCGGGGGACTGGGCTGAAGATGCCATTCCTCTTTATTATGAGCTGCAGCTACGTTTTTACCTGGCGGTGGCAGATGTGGATATCGGTGCATTTTCGGCAGTGTGGGGCAATAACCCGGACAACGACCTGGCAATGCCGGAGATTGTACGGGACAGGGCAAAGGAGGACATGATCTTTGAAAGACTGGAGGAATGGATCTGGAGCCTTGAAAATGACAAGCCGCCCACCATGCAGGATGTGAAACCGAAACTGGCACTGGAATCGCTGGCACGTATCTATGGCAGCAGCCAGAAAAATCTTCCTACG
>DKUB01000063.1 GCA_002490465.1 Lachnoclostridium sp. UBA7215 | reverse complement strand
CCGAGCTTTGCCTTCGCGCGAATAAAGATTCTATTTTAAAAAATGGATGAAATCACCATCAAACCATGTTATAATAAAATCGCAATCAGCGAAAGGAGGAATGGACGAATTATGAGTAAAGAAAATTTGTCAGCAGCAGAGGCTTTAGAAAAGTTAAAAGAAGGAAACAAACGCTACTTATCGGCAGCCACAAGTTCCGGAGATGTATCACCGCAAATCCGCCAGAAAACCTGTGATGAGGGTCAGAGCCCCTATGCCATTGTCGTGACCTGTTCCGATTCAAGAGTAATTCCGGAGAGTATTTTTATGGCTGGAATCGGTGAGCTCTTTGTGATCCGTGTGGCTGGTAACGTAATGGATAAACATCAGCTGGGCAGCGTTGAATACGCGGCAGACCATCTGGGTACAAATCTTGTCGTTGTGCTTGGACACGAGCATTGCGGAGCAGTAGGAGCAGCAATGACCAGTAATCCCGGCGGATATATCAAATACATAACCGATGAAATCCGCAAGGCAATCGGTGATGAAAAAGATGAGGACCGTGCCTGCTGCCTGAATGTCGAGAGAAGCGTAGCTGCTATTAAAGACAGCCTGAACATTAAAGACGGCGACGATTTGAAAGTATGCGGTGCATTCTATCATATCGGAAGCGGAGCTGTTGATTTTCTGGATTAACGTGTGCCACAAGGCACATTTTTATAAGAAAACCCCGAAATTTTCTTCGGGGTTTTCTTTATTCACCATAAATCTTCTATTCTACATCCTTCAATGCTTCAAAATCCTCTTCCCCTGTGCGCACCTTAACTACCTTCTGCACATCATAGACAAAAATCTTACCATCGCCGATATGTCCGGTATAAAGAGTTTTCTTAATGGTCTCAATAGCTGTATCAATTGCAATATTGCCGATAACAACATCTATTTGCACTTTCGGAAGAACATTCATATCCAACTCAACCCCGCGGTAGCGCTCGCCTGCACCCCTCTGGATTCCGCACCCCATTACCTGGGTCACTGTCATACCGGTAACGCCTATCTCATTCAGTGCAACCTTTAGTTTCTCATACCTTGATGGCTTTGCAACAATCGTTACTTTGTACATTCCGGTTGCATTACCAACACTCTCCGTCCGGATTACCTTGACGGCAGTATTCTTTTGCATCATACTGGCCTTCTCATAATCCTCCTCGCCAAGATTTGTATTTTCATTAATTTCCAGTCCGGTAGAGAAATCCGTAATAGAAAATCCGGCATAGGCAGACGGCAGACCGTGTTCTGTCTGGTCAAGTCCGATAATCTCTTCCTCTGCTGTTACCCGGAGACCAAAAATCGCTTTTATTACCAAAAAGGCAATTGTAATGGTTACTGCCGTCCACAAAAGTGTGGCGAACATACCTGCAAGCTGTATCCCCATCTGATGGAAACCGCCGCCATAAAACAATCCCTCACCGGCAATCTGATTGGCGCCAAACGCTGTGCCATCGCCATATCCCCTGGCAAACGCAGGCGCTGTCTCCGTTGCAAATAAACCTACAGCCAATGTTCCCCATACACCATTCATAAAATGTACGGCAACTGCTCCGACCGGGTCATCTACATGAAGTTTGTAATCCAGAAGCCATACGCCAAATATTACCAGCAGTCCGGCCACTGCGCCAATTACTGTTGCCCCCAGCGCATCGCATACGTCACAGGAAGCCGTAATAGCCACCAATCCGGCAAGGCTTGCATTCAGACACATGGAAACATCAGGCTTTCCATATCTTACCCATGTAAATATCATGCATACAACTGTTGCAATCGCTGGTGCAATTGTCGTCGTTACAAAGATAGAACCGAGCTCTGCAACCGATACTGCTGCCGCGCCGTTAAATCCATACCAGCCAAGCCACAGGATAAATACGCCAAGGCATCCAAGCGCTATATTATGTCCCGGAAAAGCATTTACTTTTGTAACTTTTCCCGACTGCTTATCCTTTACAAACTTGCCAAGACGGGGCCCGAGAATAGCTGCACCAATCAGGGCACAAACCCCTCCTACCATATGAATACAGTTTGAACCGGCAAAATCATGAAATCCCATCTGTGCAAGCCAGCCGCCGCCCCAGGTCCAGTGTGCTTCTACCGGATAAATAAAAGCGGATATCACTGCTGAGTACACACAATAGGAAAGGAAACGGGTACGTTCTGCCATTGCACCTGAAACAATAGTAGCCGTTGTCGCACAAAATACGAGGTTAAATACAAAGTTTGACCAGTCAAAACTCTCATAGCTTGTGAAAATATCAAAACCCGGCTTTCCAATAATACCAACCAAATCCTCACCCAGAAATAATCCAAACCCGATAAGGACAAAAGTTACGGTACCAATACAAAAATCCATCAGGTTTTTCATCAGAATGTTACCTGTATTTTTTGCCCTGGAAAACCCTGCCTCAACCATTGCAAAGCCAGCCTGCATCCAAAATACCAGTGCCGCTCCAATCAAAAACCAAATGCCATACAACTCTCCGTGGACGGCATTCATAAATTCCTCTGCCATATAAATTCCCCCTTTATTAAAAAATAAAGGCGCCGGGAATCTCTCAGCGAGAAATTCTCAGCGCCTTTGCTATATACTATAATATGCACGAATGATTTATTTGTCAACTCTTTTTTTTTCTTCAGATATATGATACGATATAAAATATCAAAATATAAGCGAAATGAGGCGGAATATGGCGATTAATCTTAAAGGGAAAAAAACATCTTTAAAAGAGAATGCAGAAATATATCAGAAACGTCAGGATGAGGAGTCCGAGCGGGAAAAGCTGAAAAAAATGAACGGTAAGCAAAAGCTCTCCTATTTCACCACATATTATCTCCCCAAGCTGCTTGTCCTCGCAGCGGCGGCAGGTGTAGTATGCTTTCTTCTCTGGTCAGATGTCTTTCATAAGCGCACGATGGTTTTACGCTGTGCAGTTCTGAATGAACCGGTGATGGACAGCGTGCTGACAGAATTTTCCGATAACTTTATTTCTTCTATTGGCGAAGATCCGGAGAAATCCACCGCCTCCTTTTATGTCTATTATACCCACTCAGATTTCGCCGCAGAAATAGGTGCAAATGCTGCAGAGGATTTAACGGAAATCAGCAGCCGGATTGTAGCTGCAGACCTTAGCTGTATGATTGCGGACGAAGCAGACGGAAAAAATTATCTGGACGGAGGTTTTTTCCTTGAATTAAGCAGTTTTCTTACGGAACAGGAATATAAAGCGTTAAAACCTTATCTTTACCACGCTCAAAAAGGGGAAAAAACAGAGGAAGGGGATTACGGTATTTATCTGAATAAAAGTCCGGTATACCAGGAACTGATTAAAGACATAAAAACACCTGTCGAGAACCCCATGCTGTCTATTATTTCTAATTCCGATGAAAGCAGTAAAGATTATGTCAGAAAACTGATATACTATTTATTTCCGGATATCAGTTTCTGAATCACTATTCCGGAGCACTTTCAGGATCTGACCTAGCCGGGCTGTATCTTCCAGTGTATCAAGCCAGCAGTTGATACCAAAGCGCATTCCCTCCTGAATCATTTCCAGACTTGGCTCTGCGTCCAGTACAATAAGCGGTATCCGGCAGATATCTTCCTGCTGGGCAGACCGCACTTTTTTCGCAAACTCCAGAAAATCCATATCGCCCAGTTCTGTTTCCAGCAATACCGCATCGATACGCTCAGCTGTACTTTTCAACCATTTCAGCGCCTCCATACCTCCACTGACTACATGGATACCGGTTCTGTTTTTTTCCTTTTCAATCAGACTGTTTACATACAGAAGAGAGTATTCCGGCAGCAGATTATTTATATCCTTTTCTGATTTGTCCCGCCTGATATCCGGCAGACACTGATTCAGCGGTATCTCGACAACAAGCACATTTGTCATATCCATCCTGTGTTCCAGCTTTAACCGGCCGCCCATACTCTGCAAAAGTTTCCTCACAATAATCAGAGAGAATATTGTTCCCGGACGCTCCCCCAAAAACTCCCAGTCCCGTTTATCTCCCCATGTATCCAGTTGATATGCTCTCCCAAAATATCCGTTATCAACAGGAACACCATTATCTTCAATTGATAATACAAGTCTGCTGCTCCCATCCCCCTGTGCAATGTCACTGACCCATACATCAACATGTCCTCCCTCTCCAGACGCTATCATACAATTCCCAATGATATGGTCTATAATATGGATTACCCGTTCCGCATCCCCATAATAATTCTGACAGGACATGCCGACATTGTGTCTGAACGAAATCCCATATCGGTCCGCTGTTTCCTCCCACTCAGAAAAACAGCTGGTAAGCAATTCATCTACCGCAAAGGACCGGTACTCAAGCTGCGGGCTGCCACTCTCCACTTTTTCATACTCTGCAATCGCATCCAGAATTTTAGAAATATAAGATAAAGCCTGCAATGCTTTCTTCCTCTCCTGCTCGTTATTCCTTTGCAGAGCAGAGCGGATACATTGCAACGGAACACACACCTCCCTCACCAACATAGAAAAGAAATTCTGCTTTTCTTCTAAAAAAGCGCGGGAAGTCTGAAAGGTATCCCTGCTGGAAATATTCCGTTTCTCCATTTAAACCTATTCCTTTCTTTTTGCCACTACAACAAAACGTCCATCTTCTGTCTGATAAGCACATGTCACAAGTGTAATCAACTGTTCGCCATACTCCGGAGTAATCCCTGTATCATACTGGGACAATTTTTTTACATTTTTCACATAATTGTTATATTGTTTTTTGGTCAGATGCCCCGGCCAGTTATAATACTTAAATACATCCTGGTCCTCTTTGTAAACCTGCGAGTAAAAGGCCGCTACAATTTCATATTTGCGTTCCTCATACAAAGTGTCAAACTGTATTACCGGATGTTTTTTATAGAAATCCACAGAATCATAATCAACAAGATGGGCAAACATCAGACCACTTTTCATATGATGGCCATACATAATCAGATTGCTCTGCATATCCTCAACATCACATTTCGCATCAAGAAACGGCAGTCCGTTCACATCATACTCTTTTTTGTAATTGCAGTGAAGATATAATTCCGGATCGTTTTTGGTCTGCATTACAGGATAATCAATCGGCGTACCATCAACAGTTACCCAGCCAATCAAATCACTGTTTCTCTTGTAGAGCTTTTTATATTTTTTTAATATTTTTTTGCCCTCCGGTGTTGTTACCACCTCATTATCCATCTCCGCTTCCCCTTCTGTTTTCAAACTCAGAAGTTCATCCAGCTCTCCCTCCGTCTGCCTCGCACTCAGATAATAGCGCAAAAGATAAAGCCCGCTGGCAAGAAAAACAAGAATACAGATAATTACAATAATATTAGAAACCCATTTACTCATATTTGTGCCTCCCAAATTCAAAATGGCATTCTCATTGATGTAAACCGTATACCATCCTCAGCACGTTCTGCCCCAAGCGGTTCAAAACCAATTTTTTTATAAAATTCTACGGCATAAGGTGATGAATTTACTGTTACTGCGCAAATCTCCGGGTTCCTATCCTGAACAGCACTGACCGCCACCCTGATAAGCCGTCTCCCCACACCCAGCCGATGGAACTTTCCCCGGACAAATAAAAGGCTGATGTGCTGACCGGTCCGGAGCGCAATTACACCCACTAAAAAATTATTCAAATAACATCCCCAAAATATCATTTCGCCCTGATTGACTTTTTCCACCATATTGCCATACTCAATAAAATGACGGAAAGTCTTAATACCCATTTCTTCATAATCCGGTGCCTCATACTGTTCAAATACTTCCCAGACCAAATCCAGTGCTTCTCCAAGCTTTTCCGGTCCAATCCGACAGATTTGCATACGCTCCCCCATTTCTTTTTCCTTTTCTATTAAGTATAAAGAAAAAGATAGACACTGTCAAAGATTTTTGCTATTCTATTTATACAAAAAATGTTGCCTGTACACAGGTGCGGCACGGAAATGGGGATTACTTATGAAACAGCTTTTTAATGATAACTGGTTTTTCAGAAAAGAACCGCTTGGGACAGATATCAATGTTTTTTTTCAGGCTTCCGACTGGGAACCTGTTGATATTCCGCACGACTGGATGATTTACGACAGCGAGGATCTCTACTGCCAGGCTGTCAGCTGTTATAAAAAAACCTTCTTGGCAGATGACATCGGCTCCGGCCGCCTGTCTGTTTTATTCGACGGCGTGTATATGGACAACACCATTTACCTGAACGGCGAAGAAATCTTTCGGTGGCCCTATGGTTATTCCCGCTTTGAAGTTGATTTGACCGACTACATAAAACCGGGAGAAAATACTCTGTATGTAAAAAATATATATCAGCTGCCAAACAGCCGCTGGTACCCGGGGTCAGGCATATACCGCAATGTCTGGCTGATTTCACGTCCGGCAGTTTATCTGCCTACCGATGGTACGTACCTCTCTGCCGAACAAACTGACAACGGATGGAGCTTCCATGCGGATACCGAAATATGCAACACAGGGAATGCCCCAGTCACCGTAACGGTACGCCATACGCTGAAAGATGCGGAGAATACCGTCTTTGCCAGTATGGAAAACACCTGCTCCGTCCCGGCCGGACAGACTGTGGACAAACAGGTAGCAGATAGACTTTCCCCCAAACTCTGGGACATACAGTCTCCCTATTTATATAATGTGGAGACCACAATACTTTCGGAAGAATCTGTGATTGACTGCATGACACAGAGATTCGGATTCCGGACCCTGAAATTTGATAACAACAAGGGCTTTTTCCTGAATGGAAATAATGTAAAAATTTACGGTTCCTGTGAACATCATACACTCGGCGCACTCGGCGCTGCCATGCACAAGGAGGCCCTGTACCGCCAGATGATATCCCTCCGCAATATGGGCGTCAATGCCATTCGGAGCGCCCACAACATGCCTGCAGAGGAATTGCTGGATTTATGTGATGAAATGGGCTTTCTCCTCTTTACGGAGAGTTTTGATATGTGGGAAAAATGCAAAACAGATTATGACTACGGTAACTTTTTTAATGACTGGTGGAAAAAAGATCTGACAAGCTGGGTCCGCCAAAACCGCAGCCATCCCTGCGTATTTATCTGGGGCATCGGGAATGAGATTCACGATACCAATTATGACCGTGGCCTTGAGATTACAAGAATGCTCCGGGATGCTGTAAAGGAGCTTGATTACTATGGCAATGCTGTAATCGCTCTCGGTTCTAACGTTATGGGTGGTGACGGCGCACAAAATTGTGCCGGAGAAGTTGACCTCGCCGGTTACAATTACTCCGAAACACTCTATGACGAACACCACAAAAAATACCCTGACTGGTGCATTTTCGGCAGTGAGACGGCTTCTACGCTGCAAAGCCGCGGCATATATCATTTCCCGCTCACAAACCGACTGCTCACTTTTGATGACGGCCAGTGTTCCTCCCTCGGAAACTGTACGACAAACTGGGGCGCCAAAAACTCGGATTATAATATTGCAGCCCACCGTGACAGGGATTACTGTTTTGGACAGTTTATCTGGAGCGGCTGGGATTATCTCGGAGAACCGACGCCTTATTTTACAAAAAACTCCTATTTCGGCCAGGTGGATACGGCCGGATTCCCAAAAGACAGCTATTTCCACTATCAGGCTGAATGGACGGATTATAAAGAAAAACCGATGATTCATCTCTTCCCCTACTGGGATTTCAACGAGGGGCAGCTGATTGACGTGAGAATTTTCACAAACGCACCAAATGCAGAACTGTTTTTTAACGACACTTCCCTTGGTGTACAGGCAATCGACCATGCGCACGGACAAGAGCTCGCCGGAGACTGGCAGATTCCTTACCGGAAGGGGGTACTGAAAGCTGTGGCCTATGACGAGACAGACGCTGTCATCGCCACCGATATCCAGTCCTCTTTTGGCGACCCTGCCCGCCTTGTACTGCTGCCTGACAAGACCGAACTGCTGGCAAATGGTGAGGATTTACTCTTTATCGAAATCTCAACAGAAGACAAAGACGGCGTTTTTGTTGCCAATGGCAGAAGCCGTGTCAATGTGTCGGTATCGGGCTCCGGCCGCCTCATCGGCCTGGACAACGGCGACAGCACAGATTTTGAACAATATAAGGGGACATGCCGCAAGCTCTTTAGCGGTAAGCTTTTGGCGATTGTTGCCGCTAAAACAGAGCCGGGAGACATACAGATTGAGGTCAGTTCTCCTTCTCTTCCGACAGCTTCCCTCACGATTCCTGCCATTGCTGCTGAAATCCGCGACGGAATATCCTGCCGGGAAGAAAACAGGCCAAATGGTGAGGGCAAAATGAACGAAATCCCAATCCGGAAAATCGAGCTGACAAACAAAGGGACCAGCCATCTGGACGAGAACAACCGGGAAACTACCATAACGGCAGAAATTTTCCCGAAAAATGCTACTTATGACGACATTACTTTCCGTGCTGTCACACTGGACGGTGTAGAGAGCAACAGTGTGAAAATAAAGGCAGAGGGGCATCAGGCTGTCGTACAGGCTGCCGGTGATGGCAAATTCCGCCTCACCTGTTCGGCCACAAATGGAAAGGATGTATCGGAAGTGATTTCGGAACTGGAATTTGAGGTCACGGGACTCGGAGCTGCCACAATGGATGCCTATAAGATGGTAAACGGAATTAATAACGCCGGCTGTACCAGTGAGGCAAAACTGAGTTTTCAGGGCGGTGTATATATCACCTCAGAGGAGAGAACCCGTTTTCTCTTTGAACAGGTTGATTTCGGGGAATATGGCTCCGATGAAATCCATATCCCGATTTTCTCTTTTGAGGACGAACTCCCCATTGAAATCTGGCTCGGTGACTCCGAACAGGACGGCAGTCTATGCCTCGTTAAAGATACTTACCGCGCAAAGAGCTGGTACAATCATTATCAGGAAAATGTATTTACGCTGTCCCAGCGGATTAAGGGAGTACAGACAATTTCTATTGTCGTATACCCTTCCATAAAAATGTCCCTGCAGGGCTTTTATATGACAGAAAGAGAAAAGGCATATGGATTGTTATATGCCACCGAGAATAATTCGATTACCGGTGATGCGTTCACGGTGGGGGAAAAGACAATCACCGAAATCGGCAACAATGTCACCCTGGAATTTGAACATATGGACTTTGGCGAAGACGGGCCAAAGCAGATAACCATCTGCGGACATTCCCCTATCCCGGTCAACACCATTCATATCCGCTTCTTTGACGACGATGGCTCAGAAGTCAGCCATATGGTGGAATTCCCGCAAAGTGACGGCTATCAGGAGCTCACATTCCCGATTCAGGATTTTAAAGGGACGGGCCGTATCAACTTTATCTTTATGCCCGGAAGCAAATTTGATTTTGACTGGTTCCGGTTTTCCAGATAATAAAAGGTGCGCTGAAAAACGCGCACCTTTTTTATTACAAAGAATCCAACGTCTCACGAATCGCTTTGATAAAATCAAGGCTGTTCAGGATAACCGGATTTTCACAGGTAGAAATCAGGGACAGGCTCTTTGTCATTTTCCCATCTTCCACTGTTTTTACACAGGCTTTTTCCAGTTTATCCGCAAAAGCCATAAGCTCCGGAAGATTATCCAGCTCACCCCTCTTACGGAGTGCGCCAGTCCATGCAAAAATCGTAGCAATGGAATTTGTTGAAGTCTCCTCTCCCTTGAGATGCTTATAGTAATGGCGCTGTACCGTTCCATGCGCCGCCTCATATTCATAGGCACCGCTTGGAGATACAAGAACTGAAGTCATCATGGACAAGTCACCGTAGGCAGTAGCCACCATATCCGACATTACATCACCGTCATAGTTTTTGCACGCCCAGATAAATCCGCCTTCCGAGCGGATTACCCTTGCCACGGCGTCATCAATCAGGGTGTAGAAATACTCAATGCCCATTTTCTCAAATTTATCCTTATACTCCGCATCATAAATTTCCTGAAATACATCCTTAAAGGTGTGGTCGTACTTTTTGGATATCGTATCTTTCGTCGCAAACCAGAGGTCCTGTTTCGTATCAATGGCATAGCCAAAACATGCTCTGGCAAAACTGGAAATCGACGCCTCGGTATTGTGGATTCCCTGAATAATTCCGGCGCCGTCAAAATCATGTATCAGCTCTCTCGTTTCCGTTCCATCCTCTGCCGTAAATACAAGCTCTGCCTTTCCTTTGCCCGGCACTTTAATTTCCGTATTCTTATAAACATCCCCATAGGCATGACGGGCAATCGTAATCGGCTTTGTCCAATTCTTTACATAGGGTACAATTCCTTTAATTAAAATCGGCGCACGGAATACGGTACCGTCCAATGCTGCACGAATCGTACCGTTTGGCGATTTCCACATTTCTTTCAAATCATATTCTGTCATGCGGGCAGCATTCGGTGTAATCGTTGCACACTTTACTGCCACACCGTATTTTTTTGTTGCCTCGGCAGAATCAAGCGTTACCTGGTCATCCGTTTTATTTCGGTATTCCAGTCCCAAATCATAATACTCTGTCTTTAAATCAATATAGGGCAGCAATAATTCGTCCTTAATCATCTGCCACAAAATACGCGTCATTTCGTCTCCGTCCATCTCAACAAGCGGAGTTTTCATTTGAATTTTCGCCATCTGCATCGCCTCCTGTTATTTTTTCGTTACTTACTATAGCATAGATAACACGGGATGTCAAAGACGGCCGCCTTATGAAAAGTAGACAACTTCCTCCTCCGGCTCCTCTGCTTTTTCCACCTTTTCCGCCCAGAGTACCGGAAACAGCCCCTGATTTTTTTTAGAAAATTCGGGCTTTACTTTCACCGTAACTGTCACCCAGTCGTTAATGCCCAAGCTGTCTGCCCCTTTATAATGACACAAAAAACCGATTTTTGCGATATCATCCGCACAACAGGTCATAGCGGCACGGGATGGAACAAAAGCATCCGATGGAAAAGAACGATTCCGATACACCTGTCCCTTAAATACAATTGTCTTCCCCTCGTACTTCTCCGGGTGCTCACTGACATCAAGATACCAGAGGCCAAAATCATCATCCTCTAATACAATCTCACTGGCACTGACATCAAATGGCAGCTCTTCCTCAATATTACTCTCTACACTTCCATCCTCCGATTCAAAAAGAACCTGTGCACGGCGGTTTATTGCCTTGACATTCCGCCGCATAGAAGGTCTGTCCATATCTGCCGTACAGCGGTTGAAAATAACCAGATCCGACTGTGAAAAATGTGACATCAAAAGCGGCTTCATGTTATTGATATAGACAGAAAATGTCTCAGAATTAACGGTTGTAAACGTCTGGACGACAATCCAATTTTCCGGCAATATCTCATTTATGAGCTTATCCAGATTCCACATGCCGTTGACTTCAATCATAATTCTAGCCGGCTTATGCTCCTTCACAAGCTCCAGACACTTCTTCTCTGTCAAATCATCCTCTTCTTCTATCACAACCGGTATCACCTTATTGTATTTCAAAAGATTTTCATCAATCTCTTTTTCCCCCTCCTCTGTAATCAGAAAGAGAGTTTTCATTCCATCTTCAAAATTTCCTTCCTCCAGAATCTCTTTAATACAAGTGGTCTTTCCGCTCTCCAAAAAACCTGTAAAAAGATAGGTTGGGATATCTCTGTTTCCAAACATTCCTTACCGGCCTCCATTTCCTGTTGCTCCTGCTCTCTGTTGTTACAAAATTAATTCAATCGTCAAAATTATTTGTGGAAAAGAGCCTGAATTTCCTGTTCTTTCAAATCTGCCCCGATTACACAGAGACGCCCTGTGTAATCTGCTGCCCCGCGGCGTATCTCATATTCACCCGGTACAAGGTCAAAATGAAACCACTCTCCCTCTGCTGCCGGAACGATTCCCTTTGCCCGAAGCACATTGCCAAAACCGCTGTCCTCCTTGCAGAGCTTTTTCAATATATCCGCCAGTTCATCCTCTCTGTATTTGTAAGGGCTCTCTATTCCCAGGCTGGTAAAGACTTCGTCCGCATGGTGATGGTGGTGATGATGCTCATGCCCCTCTTCGTCATGGTGACAATGGTGCTCATGCCCCTCTTCGTCGTGATGACAATGGTGCTCATGCTCCTCTCCGTCATGGTGACAATGGTGCTCATGTCCATGTTCTTCCCCATGATGGTGATGGCATCCACACTCCGGACACAATTCCTCCTCTTCCATAAGCTCTAACTGCAGGGAATTGCTGTCCTCAATTGCCCCAAGAATCTGTTTTCCATCAATCTCCCCCCAGGGAGTTGTAATTACTGTTGCCGCACTGTTTCTCTCACGAATCAGCGTCATGACCTGTGACAGCTTGTCATCGGAAAGTTTATCGGTATGGCTCAAAACAATTGTTTTTGCATTCTCAATCTGATTATTATAAAACTCTCCAAAATTCTTACTGTACATCTTACACTTCGTAGCATCTGCCACTGTCACATATCCGTTCATTTTTACATCCGAATTTTTCTCCATTACACCGGATACGGCCTTTACGACATCGGATAATTTACCAACACCGGATGGTTCAATCAGAATACGGTCCGGAGAGTAGGTGTCCAGTACTTCCTGCAATGCCGTTCCAAAATCGCCCACTAAAGAACAACAGATACAGCCCGAGTTCATCTCCGTAATATTAATCCCGGCATCTTTCAGGAACCCGCCGTCTATACCAATCTCTCCAAACTCATTTTCTATCAGTACAAGTTTTTCTCCCTGAAACGCCTCCTGAATCAGCTTCTTTATCAATGTTGTTTTTCCGGCGCCTAAAAAGCCGGAGAAAATATCAATCTTTGTCATTCTTACCAACCTCCATTCTTTACAATTTCATTCCTATACCATTATACACATTTTTTCAAAAGATACAAGACAGCTTCACTCACCCGCCGCAGATTTCACGTTGCTTATCCGCTATCCAGTTATCCGCTGCCAAAATTCCTTCCTCATTATATGGAAACTCTTCTGAATATTTTTCTTCTTCTGTGCAGTCAAAAGCAAAGGGGCCTTTCCATACCGTCGCCAAAAGGACCGGATTTTCCTCCCCACTCTTTTGCAGATAAAAGTTTATGCCCCGATAGCTTCCTTTATAAATACTTCTCTCATAATAAGAGAGAGGATATAATGTAATGCCCTCCATGTCCACTCCTTTCACATCCGATTTTTGCCTATATCGTTTTTAGTATAGCATACTTTGAGCCCCTTTCTAATAGTTTTTAATAAAAACTTTTTATAAAAAAGCCTTGAAAATATAGAAAAAAAGTGGTTTACTATATTCGTGTGACTTTTTGCCTATTTCATTAAAATAATATTTGGAGTGAGATTTTTATGATAAAAGTAGTAAAATTCGGCGGCAGCTCTCTGGCGAGTGCCGATCAGTTTATGAAAGTTGGTTCTATTATCCGTGCAGATGAAGCACGCCGCTATGTCGTACCGTCTGCACCGGGAAAACGCTTTTCCGATGATACAAAAGTTACCGACATGCTGTATCACTGCTACGATTTAGCAGAGCGGGGGCAGGCTTTTACCAAACAACTAAACCAGATTAAGGATAGATATAACGAAATTATCCGCGGATTAAAACTGGATTTATCATTAGAAGAAGACTTTGAGACCATCAAAAAACAGTTTATCTCAAAAGCCGGCTCTATGTATGCCGCCTCCCGCGGAGAATACTTAAACGGTAAAATTATTGCCAAATATCTCGGCTATGAGTTTGTTGATGCCGCTAATGCCATCCGTTTTCATAAGGATGGCAGCTTTGACGCCGATACTACCAATAAACTTTTAGCTGAACGGCTTGAAAACATTGAACGGGCCGTTATACCGGGATTTTACGGCTCTATGGCAAATGGAACAGTTGTCACATTTTCCCGGGGCGGCTCTGACATTACCGGTTCTCTTGTTGCCCGCGCTGTAAATGCCAATCTCTACGAGAACTGGACGGATGTCTCCGGCTTTCTTGTGGCAGACCCGCGTGTAGTAAAAAATCCGGAAATTATTCATACTATCACATATAAGGAACTGCGGGAGCTTGCCTATATGGGGGCCTCTGTTCTCCACGAAGATGCCATTTTCCCAGTGCGCCAGGCCGGAATCCCTATTAATATCCGAAATACGAATGCACCGGACGAAGATGGAACGATGATTGTTGAGAGTACCTGCCGCATTCCTGCCTATACAATTACAGGAATTGCAGGCAAAAAGGGATTTGTCGCCGTCAATATCGAAAAAGAAATGATGAATTCCGAAGTCGGTTTTGGACGCAAAGTTCTCGGAGCTTTTGAGGACAACGGAATTTCCTTTGAGCATATGCCATCCGGCATTGACACTATGACAATTTTTGTCCATCAGGACGAATTTGCCGAAAAAGAACAGCAGGTCATTGCCGATATTAACAAAGCAACCCACCCGGATTCTATTGAGTTGGAATCCGATTTGGCGCTGATTGCCGTCGTTGGCCGCGGTATGAGAAGTACACGCGGTACAGCCGGAAGGCTCTTTTCTGCCCTCGCCCATGCCCATATCAATGTGAAAATGATTGACCAGGGTTCCAGCGAGCTGAATATTATTATCGGTGTGGATAACGAAGATTTTAATGATGCCATCCATGCCATTTATGATATGTTTGTTGTGTCACAGCTATGATTTGATGATTTTATAAAGCGGCGCGTTTCCCAGCGCCGCTTTTTTTATTTGTTGTATACCGCTAATCCCATTCCTTAACAGGCACTGCTTTGATATATTTGTACTTTGACTTGATGCTTCTCTTTTTTGTCGTTTTAATCAACTGGTAACTGCCG
>DKUB01000025.1 GCA_002490465.1 Lachnoclostridium sp. UBA7215 | reverse complement strand
CATCAAACATAAACTAATAAAATTGAGAGGATGAAAAAATTGAAAAAGAAAATAACACTTTTATTTTTAATTCTCGCATTCGCTTTTGTTCTGTTTAATCAAAAAGCTTATGCAAAACAAAAAAATTTCATAGTAGGTCCAAAAACAGCTGTAACCGGCAAATATAAAAAAAGCCAGAGTTTGAATAAAAAAACCCGCCACTATTTCATGTTACGCTCTTATATGGATAAATTAGAAAAAAATGGCGGTGGAAAATTAACTATAAAAAAAGGAACTTATACTATTACAAATATTTTGTATGTCCCATCCAACGTGACAATACAATTTAATAATGGTGTAAAATTTATAAAATCAAAAAACACAGGAAAAGCACGTATTAAGGCGGCCGATGGAATTTTTCAGGTTGTTCCATATAAACTGAGCCAAAAAAAACGAAAGGGAAAAGGCTATGACGGCTCGATAAATGTAAAATTTATAGGAAAGGGAAAAGTAACTTTTGATTTAAAAAACATAAAAAACTCGAAGGCAATTGTAACAGCACATTGTCAAAATGTCCTGATTGATAATATAACATTTTTAAACATGAATACAGGACATTTCTTAGAGGTTGATGCTACAAAAAACCTAACGGTACGAAATTGCACCTTTGAAGGCGTAGCTGCTGAATCTCCATATACAAAAGAAGCAATTAATATTGATACGCCGGATCCTCTGACAGGCGGCGTTAATTTGAGCTGGAGCAGCCTTGACCGAACACCGGAATCAGACGTCTTAATTGAAAAATGTACTTTCTCCAATCTTCAGAGGGGAATCGGGACACATAAATACTCGCAAAAAGAATTAAATGGAAAATGGGCAATCAATTGCTATCATGAAAATATTACCATTCAAAATAATACTTTTTCCAATATAAAAAATACGGGAATTTTTATGCTAAACTGGAAATCAGTAAAAATATTAGAAAATACATTCCTTAAGTGTAACCTCTGCATGAACTTTCGCGGTGTGCAGGCCCCTGTAGATATTTATCACAATGATTTTGGCGATTCGGATGTTGTGCAGACATTCCGAGGCGATAAAAAGCTAATCTACTATATGGCTTATAAATCCCCAGGAAAAGGAAGCGACTATTCTCCTATATATAATAATCTCAGCTTTACTGACTTGGACGGACTGCTGGAATTGAATAATAGATCGTAGAAATTTAACCTTCTATTACTTCTTTTACCAGCTGCCATGCGATACTGCCTTTACGCAGCAATGTTAATGCTTGGTTAAATGGAACCCATTCTACGGAATCCACTTCGCCGGAAATAATAAAGTCTCTTTTTTCTACGGTCGCCTTATATCCAAGCATTAACATTTCTTTTGCATCATAAGGATAACTTTTTATATATTGCAGGTCTTTTACCTGTTGTCCAATTTCTTCTGACACTTCACGGACAACAGCATCTTCTGCTGATTCCCCGATTTTCATAATTCCAGCTACACATACATAATTTGTTTTTGATACATAATTCTGTCTCAATAGAGCAACCTCTTTCTGCTCATTAATCACTGCAGCTATTATGCAGGTTGTAAATATATCCCATAAAGGAATGTCGCATTTTTCACAAAACGGAATCATACCCTCATCTCCTATTTTCTTTTTTATCAAATAATTTCCACAGTACGGACAATATGTAAAACGCATATTTTAAACCCCTTTTTAACATCAAAAATTAGTTAAAATTATTAATAAGGATAGATTATTTTTGCACCAATATTTCATACCCGGCGTTGCTGAGTGCATCCAGTGCTTTTTTGTAATTTTCTTTTTTTGTCAGCACATAATCTGTGTTGAATGTTGAGATGGCAAAAATACCAATTTTCTTTTCTGCCAATATAGCGGAAATTTTGGCAAGTATTCCAATCAATGAAAAATCCAGTTCCTCCTGAATGCAAAACGCCTTCCAGCCGTCATCTCTTTCTATTACATTAGGCGGTACATCTTCTGTCATACATACCAATGAATTTTCCTCATCGGTCTTTCCTGTAAAACAGTATTTGGCATCTAATTTTACAAGGGAATAGTCCGCAGCTTTGCATACGGAAAAATCATAATCAATACTTTTTATTTTCATACTAACTTCACCGTTAATTTTAAAATTTTCTGTATTCCGGATATTCAAAGTCAATACCTTTAATCTCTTCTATTTTCCTTTTTCTTTCTCTTTTCAGCATACATATCCATATCCGATGCAGCGATGCATTCGTCAACAGAATCTAGGCTGCTTCTAATGCAACTCATACCAAGGGAAACACTCAATTTTTTCCCCCGAATCTGAAATAGTTTTTCCTTTTCCCGCATCTTATCTATATAACTCTGCGTCTCTTCCTCCGATGTTGATGGCAGCAAAATAATGAATTCGTCACCACCGGTGCGAAATGCCGCACCTTCATCCGGAAGTACCATACGAAATAGGAGGGAAGCCATTCTTATGTATTCGTCACCTACTAAATGTCCGTAAGTATCATTAATCTTTTTCAATCCATCACAATCTGCAGAGATAATACTAATCGGATACATTTCCTTCTTCTGGATATTCTGTAGATACTGATCGAAGTAATAACGGCTGTACAGTCCTGTCAATTCATCCGTCCTTACGATGTCCTCCAGTTTTCTTTTCATCTGCTCATATTCCGTCACATGGTTAATAAGTCCAATTATACCAGTTGTTTTTCCCTGCTTATTTTTTATAGGTTCCTTAATGACCTCAAAAAATTCCTGTATCCCATCCTCATGGATCTCAATCGTATATGTGGTTCCCTTACCTGTTGCAATAACATTCATATCAGATTTCATTGCTTCCGCTGCATTTTCTTTATCTTTACGGATTTCCACATCCGTTTTTCCCCTGACTATCCAGTCAGGATCATTCCCTCTGTCCAAATGATGCCAATAATGGGTGCAGAATATATAACGTCCCTCCAGGTCTTTCATATAAATATTGGAGGGAAGCTCCTTTAGCATATGTTCGACCTCATAAAAAGACAATGAATCCTTTAAACGAACTGCATTTTCAATCCTTTTTCTAATAGCTTCTTTGTGAAATGGCTTATGTATGCAATCTAAAGCTCCCAGCTTTAACATTTCAACCTCTTCGGAAGTCTCCTGCTCTCCTGCAATCAATAAAATTGGAATAGAAGAAAGCATTATATCGTTTCTTATCTTATTCAGCAATTCTTTTACTTCTACAGAAAAATTGCTGGCGTTAAACAATATGACGGAAACACTATCTTTATTTTTTAATAAATATGGCAGAACATCACATATTTCTGCTATTTCAACAATGTTATAAAGATCTGCTACAATAGACTTAAATTCCTGACGGTTTTGCTCACTTTTTTCTATCATTAACAAATTTTTTTTCATAACAGATGCCTCCATGATTACCCCTTCCTGAATACCTAATGCAGCTCCGGAATATAGACTCTGACCATCCCGAAGCTGCCCATTATCCTTTTTTTACTTAAATGCGTGTTTCATAAATGCATACAATGCGCGATCCCAGCACCTATCATCATGTCCTGTACCTTTTACTTCAAAAAATATACTATTCATACCAAGTGAATCACAATTGTTAACAAATCTTCTTCCACTGTCATCCATCATATGATCATTCTGACCGGTAATAAAAAAACATAATTTAATCTGACTGTTAATCCGTTCTGCATCCTCTTTCGTTGTCACAATCGTCTGTTTTGTAGAGGCAAAAGGCCCTGCTGAGAATAAACCCATATAGTGGAACAAATCCGGATGCTTTAATCCAATCTCAATCGCCTCTCCACATCCCATGGATAAGCCGCATACTCCCGTATGGTCGGCTCCCTTTTCAATCGGATAATTATTTTGCATATAAGGCAATAAATCGTAAATCACCTCATATTCAAACAAGTAACAGTCACCCCACGAATTTTGTATAACTGGATCCGGTACTGTATTCGGATAGTCTTTGCTCTTATCATACTTTATATTACCATTCGGGAATACGACAATAGTGTCTGTCAACTCTTTTTCATCATACAACGTATCGAAAATATACTGTGCATGACATCCACCCTGTCCCAATGGTCTTCCCAGCGTCCAGAAATTCTCATCCTGCCCGCCTCCATGTAAGCAGAATAACAAATTATACTTTTTATTTTTCGGATCATAATTTGGAGGAAAATAAATCTTAGCATGTCCTTCTCCAGTTTCACGATACTGCGACGGATAATAGAATTCATCTACTTCACCGTGGGAAATATTCTCATTGTATACATTAAACCCGTCTTCTGGAACAAAATTATCCGTTACACATAATTTGTAAGATTCTTTCTTAGCCTCATCTGTCTTTGACGTCAATACCAGTAAACACTTTCCGATATGATTCGATACAATTATATCATTCTCATCTACTGATGCAACATATTCGTTTGTAGTAGAAATGTTATAATCCTCAATTCTTCCTTCCGTCGGTGTTACTTTTTTCTTTACATCTAATTTTTCGCCAAGCTCCATCTCGTAATCTGCTATGTATTCAATTTCTACCGGAGTTGGCGCCGGTGTGCTTGGTTTCCTTGATGGCCGCGGTGTCTTTGTTGGCACTGGTGTGGCGGACGGCTCAACCGTTGGCAGTACTGGTGTCACAGTTGGTTCTTTCGTATTTTCCGGCGTTACATCCGGAATTATGTTTTCTTTTCTTTTTACTGTCACCTTACAAACCGCCTTTTTCTTTAATCCTTTGTATCTGGCCGTAACTATTATCGCAGCCTTTCCAACTTTTTTTGCTTTAACTGTTCCCCTGTTATTTACCGATACTGTTTTTGGCCTGGATGATTTCCATGAAAGTTTCGCCTTTGCCGGTGTCTTTTTCGCCTCCAGTTTATAAGTTTTTCCTTTCTTCAATGTGAGTTTCTTTTTGTTCAGTGTCAACGTAATCTTTCCAGCTGCTAATGACTGTTGAACATCAGACTGTACATGACCTTCCAGTACACCTATGGAAAATGCTATCAAAAGCAGCTTAGCTACACTTCTTCTAGTTTGTTTTTTCATTTTTACTATCCCCTTTCGTTATATTGTGTTGTCGTATTTCACTTCCCTAACACAATTATTTATATTTTAACTATATTTATTTACTATGTCAATATTTGTTGGAAGACGAGAAAATAAAAAAAGCAAACCTCTATAAAATAAAGATTTGCTCACATTTTTACGAAACGGAGAAGGAGGGATTTGAACCCTCGCGCCGCGCAAACGACCTACACCCTTAGCAGGGGCGCCTCTTCAGCCACTTGAGTACTTCTCCAGCTGAATAATATAAACCATATTCAATTTGCACAATAAATAATAATTTTCAGTGCAAGCAATATTTTATCAGACTACATGATATTTGTCAACACAAAAATTCCACGTACAAAATTGCCATGCATATTAAACGTACGCATTCTATAAATTATCTCCGATACTTCGCAGGCGCCGTATCATACACATTTTCCCCGTAGCAGTCAATTACTGTAATGACCGGAAGATTTTCAACGTATAACTTCCGTATTGCCTCCGTTCCAAGGTCATCATAGGCAATAACCTCACTTTTTTTAATGCACTTTGATAAAAGTGCACCGGCGCCGCCAACTGCGGCAAAATAGACGGCAGTATTTTTTTTCATGGAAGAGATAACGGCATCGCTTCTTTTACCCTTGCCAATCATGCCTGTAAGCCCTGCGTCCAAAAGCGTGGGGGCATACTTGTCCATACGGCTGCTTGTAGTCGGGCCGGCCGAACCAATTACCTGTCCCTCCCGGTTTGGCGTCGGGCCGAGATAATATATAATCTGGTTTTCTAACGCAAAGGGAAACTTGTTTTCTCCAACCATCCTCTTATGGGCGGCATCCCTTGCCGTGTAGATTGTTCCCGTGATATAAACGTAATCGCCGGCTTTCAGTGTTTTCACTTGTTCCTTTGTAAGCGGTGTCTGAATGTGCTTTTCCATAAACTTGCTCTCATTTCTATAGTGTACGCCGGATATGGCGGTTTACATGGCAGCATATATTGACGGCAACAGGAAGTCCCGCAATATGCGTCGGATATGTTTCAACATTTAACCCGATTGCTGTAATTCTTCCGCCAAGACCACCCGGTCCGATTCCCAAATCATTAACTCTTTGTAACATTTCCTCTTCCAGTTCCTTTACATAAGGAATTGGAGAACGGACATTTAAATCCCTCGTCAATGCTTTTTTAGCAAGCAGCGCACATTTTTCAAATGTGCCGCCAATGCCTACCCCAATTACCATCGGGGGACACGCATTAGGACCTGCTGCCTCCACCGTTTCAAGAATTGCCTGCTTTACCCCCTCAATTCCATCTGCGGGCTTCAGCATAAATACACGGCTCATATTTTCACTGCCAAATCCCTTTGGCGCTACCGTTATTTCAAGTTTGTCCCCGGGTACAATATCATAATGGATGACTCCGGGCGTATTATCTCTTGTATTCTCCCGGATTATCGGGTCAGACACTACCGATTTGCGCAGATAACCCTCTGCGTAACCCTGCCGGACTCCCTCGTTGACAGCATCCTCAATGTAACCACCCTCTATGTGGATATCCTGACCAATTTTTAAGAAAACAACCGTCATTCCTGTATCCTGACAGATAGGGATATTATCTTCCTTTGCTATCTGCATGTTTTGTTCTAACTGCCCAAGAATCTGTTTCCCAATTGTTGATTCTTCCCTGTCTTTCCCGGAAAGAAGCGCAAGTTTAACATCATCCGAAAGGCAGACATTAACTTCCATGCACATTTCTTTTATATTTTTTGTGATTTCATCTGCACTTATTGTTCTCAATCTTTCTTCTCCGTTTCTTCGTCAGATGCTTCCGTTTCGTCTTCGCTTTCGCTGTCCGCTTCATCCTCCCGCACTTTTGCAATACTGGCGATTCTGATGTCTTTTGTACTGTCAAGGTTCATAAGTTTAACACCGGAAGTAATTCTGCCAAGTTTGGAAATATCATTTACACCGATCCGGATAATAATTCCCTCATTGGTAATCAGCATAATTTCTTTTCCATCCTGAACGGCCTTTGCACCAACAACATTTCCGGTCTTTTCGGTAATTTTATAACATTTTACACCCTTACCGCCCCGACGCTGCAAAGTAAATTCGTCTATGTCTGTTCTTTTTCCCATACCAAATTCTGATACAAGCAAAAGATAATCCCCCTGAGTATCCATCTGCATTGCTACAACTTCATCATCAAAACCGAGATTCATACCACGCACACCCATAGAAGCACGGCCTGTTGGACGGACATCTGTCTCTTTAAACCGGATGCATTGTCCGTGCTTTGTAACGAGAATAATATCCTTTGTATTATCCGTTATCTTAACCTCAATCAACTCGTCCTCTTCCCTGAGATTAATTGCCTGTAAACCAGTTTTGCGAATATTAGAATACTCTGCGATTGATGTCTTTTTAACAATTCCATTTTTTGTTGCCATAAACAAATAGGAATCCTCATTATATTCACGAACTGATATAACAGCAGATATTTTTTCTTCCGGCATTAACTGCAAAAGATTGACAATTGCCGTTCCGCGGGAGGTACGGCTTGCTTCCGGTATTTCATAGGCCTTAATTCGGTATACACGGCCTTTGTTTGTAAAAAACATAATGTAGTGATGAGTGGTTGCCATAAAAAGATTTTCAATATAATCATCTTCAATGGTCTGCATCCCCTTAATGCCCTTTCCACCGCGGTGTTGGCTCTTAAATGTATCACTCGTCATACGCTTAATATATCCGAGATGAGTCATTGTAATAACGGTGTTCTCAACAGGAATTAAATCCTCCATTGAAATATCGTACTCATCAAATCCTATACTTGTTCTTCTCTCATCACCATATTTATCACGGATTACAGAAATTTCGTCCTTGATAACTCCAAGCAATAACTTGCGGTCAGCAAGAATTGCCTTGTATTCCGATATTTTCTTCTGAAGCTCCGCGTATTCATTTTCGAGTTTTTCCCTCTCCAATCCGGTGAGAGCGCGCAGACGCATGTCAATAATGCTCTGTGCCTGCACATCGTCCAGCTCAAACCGCTCCATTAACCGCTCTTTCGCCAGAGCCGCTGTTTCCGAACCACGGATAATCTTAATTACTTCATCAATATTATCCAAAGCAATGAGGAGCCCTTTTACAATGTGGGCGCGCTCTTCTGCTTTATTCAAATCATATTTTGTGCGTCGTGTAACGACCTCTTCCTGATGTTTCAGATAAAACTTCAACATCTGCAAAAGATTCATTACTACAGGTTCGCCATCTACAAGAGCGAGCATATTCACACCGAAAGTATCCTGTAACTGGGTATGTTTATAGAGCTGATTTAAAATAACATTTGGATTGGCATCCTTTCTCAGTTCAATACAGATACGCATACCTTCACGGTTTGACTCGTCACGTAGTTCTGTAATTCCATCAACTTTTTTTTCTTTATGTAATTCTGCAATTTTCTCAATTAACCTCGCCTTATTTACCATATAAGGCAGTTCAGTTACGACAATTCGGTTTTTACCACCCTGCATTGGCTCAATATCAGTTACGGCGCGCACACGGATTTTTCCGCGTCCGGTGCGGTAAGCCTCTTCGATTCCACGGTGGCCGAGAATGGTTGCCCCGGTAGGAAAATCAGGTCCCTTAACGACCTCCATAATTTCATCCAATGTCGTTTCTTTATCCTCATTTACCTGGTCATCAATAATTTTAACAACACCATTGATAACCTCTGTTAAATTGTGCGGCGGGATATTTGTTGCCATACCAACAGCAATACCTGATGTCCCATTTACTAAAAGATTTGGAAAACGGGATGGAAGTACCGTAGGTTCTTTTTCTGTCTCATCAAAGTTTGGTGTAAAATCAATAGTATCTTTATTGATATCAGCAAGCATTTCCATAGAAATTTTGCTGAGTCTTGCCTCTGTGTAACGCATTGCTGCGGCGCCGTCGCCGTCCACAGAGCCAAAATTTCCATGTCCGTCAACAAGTGTATAACGTGTTGACCATTCCTGTGCCATATTTACAAGGGCGCCATAAATTGAACTGTCACCGTGCGGATGATATTTACCCATTGTATCACCAACAATACGCGCACATTTACGGTGTGGCTTGTCCGGACCATTGTTGAGCTCTATCATGGCATACAGAATACGCCTCTGTACTGGCTTTAACCCATCCCTTACATCCGGAAGGGCACGGGAAGCAATTACAGACATTGCATAATTGATATAAGAGGTCTCCATGGTTTTTTTCAAATCTGCCGGCTTTATAACGTCAAATCCATCTTTCTCCTTATCAAAAATATTATCGTCCATACTTTCCTCCATTCTTTATATATCCAGATTACGGACATATTTTGCATTAGCTTCAATAAATTCCCGGCGCGGCTCTACGCGGTCTCCCATCAGTGTTGTAAAAGTCAAATCAATTTCTGATGACTCTTCTTCGTTCATAGTAACTTTTAACAATATGCGTTTGCTGGGATCCATTGTTGTATCCCAGAGCTGTTCAGCATCCATCTCACCCAAACCTTTATATCGCTGGATACTATTGTTGCCATCACGGCCAATTTCCTCTAAAGTCTGATTTAGTTCCTCATCACTATAGGCATAGTATGATTTTTTATTTTTATCAATTTTGTATAATGGCGGCTGTGCCAGATATACATATCCTTCTTTAATTAATTCCGGCATAAACCTGTATAAAAATGTGAGAAGTAATGTAGCGATATGTGCACCGTCTACATCGGCATCTGTCATAATTATTATCTTGTGGTAACGAAGTTTTGAAATATCAAAATCGTCTGAAATTCCCGTACCGAATGCAGTAATCATTGCCTTAATTTCTGCATTGATAAGTATTTTATCGAGACGTGCCTTTTCCACATTTAATATTTTACCGCGAAGCGGCAAAATTGCCTGTGTTGCACGGTCACGTGCCGTTTTTGCACTTCCTCCCGCAGAATCACCCTCTACAATATATATTTCACAATTTTCCGGATTCTTGTCACTGCAGTCGGCAAGTTTTCCTGGAAGGCTTGTACCATCCAGTGCTGTTTTGCGTCGAGTTAGATCACGGGCTTTCCGCGCAGCATCTCTTGCACGCTGTGCGAGAAGAGATTTCTCACAAATTAATTTGGCAACCGTTGGATTCTGTTCAAGATAATAAGTCAGCTGTTCACTGACAATATTATCGACAGCTCCCCTTGCTTCTGTATTTCCAAGCTTCTGTTTTGTCTGTCCCTCAAACTGTGGCTCCGGTATCTTTATACTGATAATAGCAGTCAGTCCCTCGCGGATATCCTCTCCGCTCAGATTCGGATCATTTTCTTTTAATATTTTCTGTGTTCTCGCATAGTCATTAAACGTTTTTGTCATGGCATTCTTAAATCCTGCCAAATGTGTTCCACCTTCTGGTGTTGTGATATTATTAACAAAGCTATAGCAACCCTCTGTGTAGGCAGAATTATGCTGGAACGCCGTCTCTACATAGACTTCTCCCTTCTGCCCTTCACAATAAATAACATCCTCATACAGAGGTTCTTTGTGTTTATTCAGATACTGTACATATTCCTTAATACCGCCTTCGTAATGAAATGTATCTGATTTTTCTTCCTCTTCCCGTAAATCCTTAAGAATAATTTTAATTCCCTTTGTCAAAAACGCCATCTCTCTCAAACGCTGTTTGAGAGTACTATATTCAAAAACTGTAGTTTCTGTAAAAATCTTTTTATCCGGAAGAAATGTAACCTTAGAGCCCTGTTTGTCTGCAGGTCCGATTTCTTTCAGAGGATACATTGTTTTACCACGCTCATAACGCTGTTTATATTTTTTTCCTTCTACACATACTTCTACCTCAAGCCATTCAGAAAGTGCGTTTACAACAGAAGCTCCCACACCATGAAGGCCGCCGGATACTTTATATCCTCCACCACCGAATTTTCCTCCGGCATGGAGAACAGTGAATACAACTTCAACTGCAGGTTTTCCTGCTTTATGATTTATTCCAACCGGAATACCGCGTCCATTATCGATAACTGTAATAGAATTATCAGGATTGATTAAAACCTGAATTTCATCACAATATCCGGCCAATGCTTCATCTATGGCATTATCCACAATTTCATAAACCAGATGATGAAGACCTTTTTCTGATGTGCTTCCAATGTACATACCAGGTCTTTTACGAACAGCTTCTAATCCCTCTAAAATCTGTATCTGGTCTGCTCCATAAATATCCTTTTTTTCATTATCCATTGATGAAACCTCCGTTCTTTGCCACCAACCGAAGGTTGATGACCTGCGCACGTACCAGCGTGCTTTCTATGTTCTGATTTTTCTGCCATTTACAATTTCAAATGTGCGGTCAATATTGATCCCATTTTTTACAAATTCTTCCAGTCCCGTACATGTTAAAATCGTCTGTATCCCCTTTATATTTTCCAGTAAATAGTTTTGCCGGCTGCGGTCAAGCTCGGATAACACATCATCTAATAAGAGAATGGGCTTTTCCCCAACTGTTCTTTCCACAATTTCTATCTCCGCCATTTTCAGAGACAAAGCCGCTGTCCTTTTCTGGCCCTGGGAACCATATTTTCGCAAATCCATATTACCTGATACAAAAATTATATCATCCCTGTGCGGACCAACAGATGTTGAACCGGAGTAAATATCCCTTTCCCCCTCAAGGAAAATCCGGTTTTCCATCTCCTCTGCCAGACAATTTGGCTTATAGTATATATCAATATCCTCTTTTCCCCCAGTAAGATTTTTGTGTTTTTCCTTCATAATCTCATTCAGACTCTCAATAAACTCTTCTCGAATGGATATAATCTTTTTTCCGTGTTCCACAAGCTGCCCATCCCATATTTCAAGGGTATCCTTTACTGCCTTATTTTCCTGAATCTGTTTCAACAGAGCATTGCGCTGTTTTAATACCTTCTTATACTGCGTCAGATAATAAAGATATGTTTTATTCAACTGACACAATTCCATATCCATAAATCTTCTGCGCTCTTCCGGACCGTCTCTTATAATTCCCAAATCCTCAGGTGAAAAAAATATAATGTTAGACAATCCTATAAGCTCGTGGCTGTTCCGAATCGGAAGTCCGTCAATCGCAATCCCCTTTGAACTTCCCTTTTTTAAATGTATCTCAACTTTTGATAAATGTCCCCCTTTTTCTGCAAAATACCTTAAATGTGCTTCCTTTTGTCCGCTGCGTATCATTTCCAAATCTCTGCAGCCTTTGTGGGATTTTGTTGTGCCTCCAACAAATATTGCCTCTAACACATTTGTTTTTCCCTGGGCATTATCCCCGTACAGCACATTTGTTCCACTGTCAAATTCAAATATTTCCCTCTCATAATTCCGAAAATTGCAAAGTTCAATCGACTGAATTATCATAAAGCGACAACCTTTACCTTATTTCCTTCAAAATCAAATACATCACCCGGATAGAGTTTTCTCCCCCGCCTGGTATCAACCTCTCCATTCACCGTGACAAGACCGTCCTGAATAAACATTTTTGCCTCCACTCCCGAAGAAACCAGCCCGGCAAGCTTGAGAGCCTGTCCAAGTTTAATATAATCATCCCTAATTTCTATCTCCTGCATTGGCTGTCTCCTAATTCATGTTAATCGGAAGAATCAGGTAAATATAGGATTCCTCACTGTTCTTTATAAAACAAGGTGCATTGGAATTAAACAAATACAAATAAACATCTTCATCATCAATTACTTTTAACACATCTACAATATATTTGGGATTAAAGGCAATCCGCAAATCCTTGCCCTCCTTGCTGGCATTTACCTCCTCGTCCATAGAACCGATTTTTGTATTCATTTCAAGTTTTATCTCATTATCCTTAATATCCAGAATCACCGGTTTTTTCTCTGCCTCTCTGAGAAGAAGGGTTGCCCTGTCAATACAGCCGAAGAACTCCTGTTTATTGACCTTAACTTTTGTCTCGTAATTGTTCTTGAGCATCTGGTCAATATTATAGAATTTCCCTTCAATCAGGCGGGAAATCACAAGCGTTTCATTAAACTCAAACAACACATGATTTTTGGAAAAGGAAATGGAAACCTGTTCCTCATCCGGCTTATTGCCGGTATCCCCCGTCAGTATTTTACTGATTTCATTCAGCGCTTTTCCCGGAATCACCACCTTGATGTGGTCATAACTCTCCTTTAACTGAATCTTACGAATCGAAACCCTCACTAAATCCAGAGAAGCAATCTTAAATTCATCGCCCTGGACCTCAAAAAGCTCACCAGTCAGAATCCGGTTACTCTCATTATCGGAAATAGAAAATATTGTCTGCCGTATCATTTCCTTTAATGTAAACTGGGAAAGTGATATGGTCTTCTCTATTTCAATCTGCGGAAGCTTAGGGAACTCCTCAGAACTCAGTCCAGGAATATTAAACTTTGACTTTCCACAGAAAAGAAGGATATTGTTATTTTCATCTACTTCAAAATTTACCTGTTCATCCGGAAGCCTGCGGACAATATCGGCAATCATTTTAGCATTGACAAGAATAACACCATCTTTATCAACCTGTGCCGGAATTTTCGTCTCAATACCTAATTGCATATCATTTGTTGTCAGTTTAATGCTGTTGTCTGCTGCTTCTATTACAACACATTCCAGAATTGGCATTGTCGTTTTACCGGGAATTGCTTTCAGGGCAATGGCAATACCATTATTAAAATCATTCCTTGTACAAGTAAATTTCATAATGTGAGTAACTCCTTTCTGGATAATAAAATTATAATGTTAAAGTTAGTATATAGTAATAGGGGTTGTGGAAATGTGTTTAAGTCTCGAATCCCCTGTAAACAGTAATCTTGTGTAAATTTTTTTATATTGATAAAATGTATTACAGTGTAGACAGTCCTGATATAAAAATAAAATACTATCCACCAATGTTGAAAAATTAAAGGTTAAGCTTCTTTTTCAAAATTATAATCGTTTGTTCCAGATCCTTATCCACAGTAATCTCACTTTTTATTTTGTTGACAGCGTGGATAACTGTTGTGTGGTTTTTTCTTTTGAGTTTTCTGGCAATTTCTTTTTGTGTAAGATTTGTCAATTCATTACATAGATACATACATATCTGTCTTGGTATGGTTAGATTTTGTGTTTTTTTCTCAGAAAGAATAGCATCTTTATCTAAATTAAAATGATCTGCAACAATTTCGATGATATATTCTGCTGTGATCTGGACTTTTTCGTCTGGAGAAATGAAATCTTTCAGGGCGTGTTCTGCCATTTCCAATGTGATTTTTTTATTTTTTCCAGTAAACCGTGCATACAGAATAATTTTATTGTATGCACCTTCCAAATCACGTATATTCGATTTTATGTTTGTAGCTATGTAACTTAAAATGGCATCATCTAAGTGAACATTTCCCTGTTCCTGTTTGTTTCTGAGAATAGCCATACTGGTTTCATAATCCGGAGGCTGTATATCAATTGTCATGCCGGAATTAAACCGGGAGCGGTAACGCATGTCCAACTCTTCCATCTGACTTGGTGGCCTGTCGCTGGAAATTACAAGCTGTTTGCCGGATTGGTAGAGTGATTCAAATGTATTGAAGAATTCAATCTGTGTGCTGTCTTTGCCAATGATGAATTGAATGTCATCAATTAATAAAACGTCTATATTACGGTATTTTTTCCGTAGATTAGCTGTGGCAGCGGTATCTCCTTTTTGTTTATTCGTACGGATTGCTTCTACTACAGAGTTCATGAAATCTTCACTTGTTGTATAAGTAACCGTATATTCCGGATGATTCTCTATAATATACCTGGCAATGGAGTGCATCAGGTGAGTTTTACCAAGTCCCGGACCGCTGTACAGAAAAAGAGGGTTGTAAACTTCTCCATTTGGGTTTTCTGCTACGGCAAGTGATGCTGCATGGGCAAAGTTGTTTATACTACTGACCACAAAAGAATCAAAAGAGTGGCCGGATTTTAAAAACGGGTATTTTTCTTCAAGAGAAACTTCATTATTATAGGAAGAAACTCTTTCATTCTTTAATTCAGATTTATATTTAAAAATAATATCCGCTTGTTCTCCAGTTTTAACTTCAACGGCGACCTGCAGCGGGATTGTGTATTTTTTCTTAATTAATTCAAGAATATCCCCTTGCTTTGATTCATCAATAGCAATTAATAATTTATTGTTTTGATAAGAAATAACTTCAAGCGGCTCAATCCATGTTCGGAAAAGAACGCCGTTAATCAGATATTCATCTCTTAAATAATGGATGATATCAATCCATTTATCTTTAATTTCAGTTTCCATTTACTTTTCCTTTTTATAAAAATTAAATATAGGTAAAAACATTCTATTTTAGTATATCACGAAATGTTGATAAATTCCAGTTATTTGTTTTAAAATGTTGATAAAAATATACTTGACGTCAAAATATACTTGACTATTGCCAGATTCACGATTATAATTAGGCTTGATACGGATTTCTATTGAAAATTATTGAAGGAGGTGTAAGCCATATGAAAATGACATTTCAGCCAAAGAAAAGAAAACGTTCTAAGGTTCACGGTTTTCGTAAAAGAATGAGTACAAAGAATGGTAGAAAAGTATTGGCAAGAAGAAGAGCAAGAGGACGTAAAAAGCTTTCTGCATAATAACGTAATTTTACGTGCGTAAAATTACGCTGTAAAATTACGTTGTATAGTTATATGCGTAGAATCAAGCGCGAAAAGTTACCTATTGTTATAGGGGAGTAAGTGTGTTTGCAAGACTAGGTAAAAATACAGAATTTCAGAAAGTATATAAAAAAGGAAAATCAAGAGCAAACAAATATCTGGTTATGTATGTATTGTCTGGGGACAGTGGTGGGAACCGTTACGGTTTTTCGGTAAGCAAAAAAGTAGGTAACAGTGTTGAACGCCACCGTATTACCAGATTATTAAGAGAATCCGTTAGAAAGAATGATGTGTTTATTACAGAGGGCAACAGAATTGTAATTGTTGCCAGGCAGACGATTAAAAACAAAAAGTTTCAAGATGTAGACGGCGCAGTCTTTCATTTGATGAAAATGCATAAATTATTGAGAGATGTGATGGATTGAAGAAAATTTTTTTAGCAATATTACACATATATCAGAGGTATATATCACCGCTAAAGAGAACACCTACCTGTATTTATACACCATGCTGTTCCAAGTACGCTATCCAGGCTATAAAAAAGTATGGTGCAGGTAAAGGTGGTTTTTTAGCTGTAAAAAGAATTTTAAGGTGTCACCCTTTTCATAAGGGTGGTTATGATCCTGTGCCGTGATTAACAGGAGGAAAATATCTTGTTTGATTGGTTATATTGGATTTTTGGTAAAATCCTTTTTGGAATTGACTGGACGGTATACCATACATTGGGTATACATAACACTGGCTTATGTATTATTCTTTTGACCATTGTTATTTATCTTATTATGTATCCACTGAATTCCAAACAACAGAAGTCATCCCGGCTTATGAATCGAATTAATCCGGAGATTCAGGAAATACAGAAGAAGTATAAGGGGAAAAAAGATCAGGCTTCTCAGATGAAAATGAATGAGGAGACTCAGGCTATTTATGCTAAGTATGGAATCAGTCCTTTTGGCGGATGTCTTCCTTTGATTATTACGATGCCAATATTATATTGTCTTTATCGTGTTATGTATGACATTAAGACATATATTCCAAGTTTGAGTGAACCGAGTGCAAAAAACTTTCTTGGACTTGATGTAGATATGAGTCCAATAGGTTTCTTTAATGATAAGGTAAACCATCCATATGGTTGGGTAGCTTTTATTATACCGGTTCTTGCCGTATTGTTACAGTTTATTAATACGAAGTTAATTCAATCTAACACAAATACAAATAATAATGCAGACAGCATGGCTCAGTCCATGAAAATGATGAATTATTTTATGCCTTTTATGTCTGGTTTCTTTTGTCTTAGCTTAAATATGGGAATTGGACTTTATTGGATTACCGGTAGTCTTTTCCGTATTGTTCAGGCTATTTTAGTGAACCGCAAAATGGACAAGCTCTCTATGGAAGAAATTATTGAAAAGAATAAGGAAAAAGCAGCTAAAAAGAATGAAAAGTTAGCAGAGAGAAACAGGCAGATGGAGCAGTATTCCAAAACAAGGACAGCTTCAATAAAAACAGCGTCTTCTTATCAAAACAAACCGGATGCCACTTCAGGTGTGAAAAAGGAGAGTAATGGCTCAAAAAAACCTGTGATTCGTAAAGATTTTGAGCAGGGAAGTATTGCCAATTATGCTCATATGCTTTCCGAGGATAAAAGAAATGATAAGTAGGATTTTTCGTAACCAGGAGGTTGATGAGTAATGGAAGAATGGAAAGAATTTTCTGCAAAAACTGCAGATGAAGCATTGACAAATGCATTAATACAATTAGAAACAACAAGTGATCAGATAGAATTTGAAATAATTGAGGAAGAAAAAGGTGGCGTATTTGGTCTTTTTAGTAAACCGGCCCGTATACGTGTTCGTAAGAAAGGAGACATTCAGGATATTGCCCAGGCTTTTCTTAATAAAATATTTGGATGTATGAATCTCACAGTTGAGATTGAAATGAATTATAAAAAGGAAGATGGTTTATTATTCATTGAATTAAAAGGGAATGAGATGGGAGTATTGATTGGAAAACGTGGTCAGACTTTAGATTCTCTACAGTATCTTACATCCCTGGTTGTAAACAAAAAATCTGAGGATTTTATTAAAGTTAAGATGGATACAGAAAATTATCGTCAGAGAAGAAAAGAAACTATAGAGAATCTGGCGAAAAATGTGGCAAGTAAGGTAAAGAAAACAGGACGTCCTGCATTTCTTGAGCCAATGAATCCCTATGAAAGACGTATTATACATGCTGTTTTACAGTCAGATAAATATGTTGAGACACATAGTGAGGGAGATGATCCACATCGTAAAGTTGTAATTACCTTGAATAAAGAATATGCTTCTGAATTAGACATACCAAGAAGAAATAATTATAGAAGACGTGGAAATGACGGTGGATATTACCGTGACCGCAGAAGGCCTTATAACCGAAGAGAAAATGGTTATCGGGATAATAACTATAGTAATAATAATTATAATAATAATTATGACAACAGTAGTTATAACAGAGTAGATAATGATAC
>DKUB01000045.1 GCA_002490465.1 Lachnoclostridium sp. UBA7215 | reverse complement strand
TTTTTTAGAATTTTTCTTTTCAAATCGCATGAATTACGTTAAAAATATCCTTCTTTTTTACGTTCTTTGTTATTTTAATCACTTCAATCTTTTCTCCCACCCTTTAACTGCTTAATTGCACACACTTTACCTTATGCGGGCCAAACCAATTGGTTGTTATTTTTTTTCCAGTTTTCCCTGATCCATTTCCCAAACGGTGTCACACAGGGCATCTATATCTTCCGCATAATGGGATGCCAGCAGTATGGTAATGCCTTCCTGTTTCAGTTCCAGAAGAATATTCCGGATTTCTTCCACCCCGGACTTATCCAGGCCGTTCATTGGCTCGTCCAGAAGCAGCAGGCGGGGGGATTCCATAATTGCTTGGGCGATTGCCAGACGCTGGCGCATTCCCAGGGAATATTTCCTGACGGACTTTTTTTCATCCGCATCCAGGCCGACCTTTTCCATTATGGTGCGAATCCCATCTTTGCCGATTTTGCCGCGGATGGACGCTAGCATTTTCAGATTTTTGTAACCGCTCTTATTCTGTATAAAGCCGGGCGTTTCCAGTATAATGCCAATATCCTGCGGGCAGGAATGGGCAATTTTTTTGCCGTCCACGAAAATTTTTCCCTTTTCCGGAGACAGGAAACCACAGATACATTTGAGCAATACCGTTTTCCCGGAGCCGTTCCTCCCTATGATTCCATGTATCTGTCCTTCGCCAAAATGTGCAGATATGTCTTTTAACACCACTTTTTTGTGAAAACTTTTCGTTACATTCTGTACTTCTATCATTTCTGACAACCCTCCTTAAACCTCCGTCTTTTTTTCATAATAGATACTCCCTGCCGTGCCGCATATAACAATCCCCAGTATCAGAAAGGATAATCCGTAAATCATATCCGGATGTCCGCCCTTCCCGCTGAATATGGCGATACAGAGCCAGCTCACCGGGGAAATTTTATAAATACTGCCCCCAAATACCATACTCCCTATATAAACGCAGAAATAGGCCAGAAAAGCAAAGAAACCCGCAATAGCATTTCCTGTGTAACCACCGGTAATGACACGGCACATCAGAATCAGCATCCCAAGGAAACACGATATCAGCCATACAAAGAGGATGGTCAGAAGTGTTGCTGTAACAGGTGAATATGATTTTAGGATGCTGTCTGTGAAACTGATTCCCGTCAGGTTTATAGAAATTTGGGAATTGTATGCAAATATCTCTATGAGCTTTCCCCATTGGTTTATGAAAATAATCCGCGGCAGTACCATGATCACACTCAGAAAAAAATATGCCAGGGAATAGAGCAGGGATGCTTCCACAATAAACAGGCACTGGCCGAGAATCCATACCCGCTTCCCGGTACGAATCTGTAAAAAATCGGAACAGGTGCTGTGGAACGGAGCATCTGAGAACAGTGCAATAGTAAGGAAACCATACACGGTCCACATAACAGGCATAGAAAAATAGTGGGGGAAAATCCACGGAGTGCAGCGGATTCCAAGCTCGGCAGAATACGTTAGCACGCCCGACAGATTCCATAAAGTAAACACTGCCATGATGCCAAAGATAATCCACGTCTTTGGCGTGACAGTCCAATTGGAAAAATTGACTCCGGCGCATTTCTGCATCCATTTTAATTTCGTAAAAATGCCTGCTTTTTTAGGCATAGTGCCACCTCCGTTTCGCCATATATACTGTCAATACCCCATAAACAAGGCAAACTAACGCCGCGACGCCAACCTTACAAAGCAGTGTGGCAAACCCTCCTGCCGGGGAGCTGTAGACACCGTCTACCCATGAGCTAGGTATAAGCCATGTGCGGACGACTTCATGTGGGAAAATCAGCCTTAGCGCCAGTAAGTAGATACAGACCGGAGAAGAGAAAGCAAAAAAAGAGTGGGGGTACAGCACAGACATAAACACGGCGCACGCTGCCATCATTGCCGCGCTCAGCCCACGGTCAGCCGAATAGCACAAAAGGTATAACGCCGTATTCGACCCAAGAAATTCCCCATAGCCCTCGGTTGTATTAGAAGCGGCCAATGCGGAAAAGGGATGCCCCATGCAGAGCAGTATGACTGAAAATATTATAACGGAAACTACCACACAGGCAAACGCACTGAGCAATGCCGTGATAAAGCGGACGGACATAAAAGAAACCGTGTTCACCCTCACCATATAAAAATCTAAAGCATGTTCTTCCATATCCTTTGCATAAGAAAGGGCATAAGGCAGCAACGGAAACATGATCAACAATAACACATCGCTCCCCGTCCCCGAAAAAAGCATGTCCAGAACCGCGTCTACGCCAAAGAAATAATCAAGAAATAACAGCGATGAGGACAGCATTTCTGTAAGTACCATCAGAAAAACAGCGGCGGCAAACAGCTTATTGCCAAAAGCCCTGCGGCATTCCATACCAAACAGTCTTATTATCATTCAAAACATCCTCCTTCCTAATACAGCAGCTCTTTTACTGCTGCAAAAGCTCCTCAGGAAAGTCAATAAAAAGTTCCCCCGTAATAACGTCTACCAGGTAGTAAACCCAGTCACCAGGCTCATCCACGTCATCTTCATCTTCATGGACCGTAAACACCCAAAGCGGATAGAGATAGTATTTTCCAGCATGGTCAGCCTGCTCAATCAGCTCGTATTGAAGCTCTGCCCGTTCCAAAGTGTAAGTTCCCGTTTTTTCCGGTGGATAACATTCTTCCACCTTTTGATACGCCTGTCTGACTGGGACAACCGGGCTCTTCTTAACCGCTTTATCCGCGTGTACCACATAGGCGTTTCTCATATCCGCCAGTTCATTCCCGACATACATTGCTTCCAGGAAACTGTTATAGGAATTCAATTTTGGATTCACAAATCCTTGTCTGAAATTATATACTTCACGTGGCCCCCTTCTTACGACAGTATCCGAGATGGGGATTCCATCTATCCACTGTTTCCAGGCCATCCAGTAGCTCTTTTTATTTTTTTGTTTTTTAGTCGCAAGAGTTGTGGCGGCATCCAGCGCATAGCCCTCCATACCAAGCTGTTCCAAATACTTAGAAGTTTTTTCCTTTACGGCAAGAAACGTCTCTTCCTTCTCATCCGGCACGCCATCGGTTACTGTTCCCGAACCACCATCATATTGTTCTGTTATTTTTTCAAATCCTTCACTGTTTTTACCGATTTTATATAAGTCATTTCTGAAATAGATGATTCCATTTTCCTCCGCATGTCCGCCGTCACCAAAATATGTCCTTCCTCCATCACATACCTGAACTATTATTTCCTGCTTTTTGCCGGCATTTTTAATAAACCGTCTCCCTATTGCATCCGCTTTTCCCTCTGTAAAATCATTCCCAAGGAAAATGCCTGCGACTTTTTCTGGCCGCTGCTCCCATAAGGCAGCGGAGTATACACTAACTTCCTCCGGCGCTGTTACAGCGGACAAATCGACATTTTCCACCAGTGTTGTTTTCGTCATTTCAATAAGTGCTTCTGGATTTTCAACTTCCTGGCATCCGGAAAGTATTAGGGACAATGTAAGTATCATTGCAAGAATTTTTGTTTGTTTCATAGCACTCCTCCCATTTTGGATAAGGAGGCTGCATAACCTGCAACCTCCAGCAGTTTTAATTCAAAAGCAGAAAAATTATCATGGTTTCCAGGTGCCATACACATTATATGTAGAATATTTTCTGATTGATGGAAAATAATTCATCCGATATTTTTGATCGGCTCCGCCGTAACCTGATTTATACGTAAATGTTTCCGTGCCTATAGTACTTGTTTTCACAAAGCTGGAAACAACCGTTAAATTGGATGGAAGAACTAAGCAATATGTTGTCTGTGTGGCATTTACAGAAGGACTTACGTTTGGATTTTTGGTTGCATATTGTTTACCTGTAGTTTCTGCACTTCCTTCCCATGGTTGAGTAAATGTATGATTATAACTGTACGCATTTACCTGATTTGCCGGAATAACCCCAAATAGCAGTGTTGCCACACCTATGCCAGCCAAAATTTTTTTAAAATAATGTTTCTTATACATTTTATATCATCCTTTCTTACTTTTGCATGTTTTACTATGATAATCTTTTCAAAAGTGAAAAAATATGTTATCCTTTAATAGCATTATTATGCTGGGCGTTCTTTTCAATCTCCTACTACCATTTGAAAAGAACGCTCTATTCAATGGAATCTCTGCATAAAGCATCTCTATACATTCTCTCACCTCCCCGCTCTTGTAGTGCCGTTCCATTCTCTTCTTAATGAAACCATTTCCAAATCCAGTCCCAAATATCTCCATTTGTCAAATACATCTCCTGCCCTCCTCTCCTAGTATATAATATTTTTAGTTACTTTATATTTCCATAATACTACACACACTTTCCATATGTCTATAAAAATGCGACGAGCGGTTGATTTTTGTGACGAGCGGTAGATCGATAAATATCTTGATTTTTTCTATAAAATATTATATAATATTATTGTAATCTAAGCGAGAGGTGAAAAATGAGTTTACATTTGTTTACATTTTTTATTGAAACATTCAGTTATATCTTTGTATTCCGATTTGTTTTACATAGTCCAGTTACACATTCACTCGTCCGGCGCTGTGCCAGCTTGACAGTGATTCTGTTGTGGTCCTCACTGATTATAACAGAGCATGAGCCATGCCCTTATATCATTGGGATACTGGTTAGCCTCTTACTTCTTTATTCAGAAAAGTGGTTCTTTATGATATGTTGGTATACGGTCTACTCTCTGATTCTGCTTCTATTGTCTTCGTACTTAACCTATTTTGTTTATATAACAGCAAACAGGGAAATTGAGCTTCATCTTATTTCTTATTATGTAAGCCCTGCCATTGTCTTTTTCATTACGGCTCTGTGTTGCATTATCCGAAACAAGACCATAACATTTTCTGAATTTCTCCATACCATTTCCGTTAGGGAATCCCTGCTGGTTGCCATCGTATGTTTTATGAATTTCATTCTTTCCGGTATTTCCAGTATATTATTTATTCAGGATACGATGAATACGCTGGGACGGCAGCTTATACTTTTTGCCATCCTCTCGATTGTCTTAATGAGTATGCTAATGTTATATTTCTACTTTAGGTTAAAACGATACCATTTCCTTTTGCAGCAAAACGATAACATGAACCGCATGCTTTTACAACAGGAAAAGCAATATTATATGGATTTACAGAAGAAAAATATGGATATCCGTGCGTTCCGGCACGATTTCAACCAGCATATCCTGGCATTGCATGAACTGGCTTCAGCAAAAGAGGATACCGCCATATATCATTATATTGACAGTCTGATGGAGTTTCAGGAACGGGCAAATACGATTTCTACCAATCATATTGTTGCAGATGCCGTAGTAAATTATTTTTATTCAAAAAAAAGGGAAACGACCATCTTCCATGTAGAGGGAAAACTGAAACAGAATTTATTTATTTCCGACAATGATTTATGCACTATCCTCTCTAATCTGTTAAAAAATGCAACAGAAGCAGTGGAATGCCTTCCACCGGAAAATTTTCCTTTGGAAAACGAACCTGAAATTATGCTGATTCTTTTTTCAAACGGTGAATACCTTAGCATACAGGTTATAAATTCTTCTAAAGAATACAGCGAAAAGGAAATCGCTGAATTAAAAACAACAAAAAGGAATACAAAGAACCATGGATTTGGCATTCCAAATATCCGTGCGGTATTGCAAAAGTACAAAGGGATGATTGATTTTTCTTATGCCAATGGTTATTTTACGACAAATGTTTATATACGAAATCTTACATCAGAAAGGACAGATAAGAATGAAAATAGCGATTTGTGATGATAACGAACAGGACTGCCTGGTAATCAAAAAATACTGTGAGGAAAACGGCTACTCGGATATCCTCCTCTTTCACTCCGGCAATGAACTCCTTGCCTGCCCACACCTGGACAATTTGAATCTGATATTTTTAGATATCGAGATGGATGACCTGTCCGGCATAGAAGTAATGCATCAATTAGAACTGCGCTGTCCATTTACTTTAATTGTATTTTCCACATCACACAATGACTTGATGGCGGATGCTTTCGGGCGGAACGTAATTGCTTTTATATCAAAGCCCTGCCGGGAAATGTCCATAACATCATCAATCAAAAAGGCAGAATGTCTGTCCCTGGAATTTACCCCAATTAAAATTAATAATAAAACCTCTTTACCATGCAACAGCATTCTGTATCTGGAATGCAAACAAAAATACACCACGTTTATTGATATTAACGGACAAATGTACTTAAGCCGCGATTCCCTTATGCACTGGTGTGAAAAACTGCTGCCGTACGGTTTCAGCCAAATCTCACGCTCGCACGCCATTAACCTGAAATACTACAGAGGAATGGAGCCAAATAAAATCCTGCTGTCAAACGCTTTACAACTGGATATCAGCAGGCGTTACCTGTCAACCCTTGAAGAAAACTACGAAGCATATATGCTCCGCCTGGCAAGAAATGAATGCCAGACAGAGCACGGCTCTATTACGCTTTAACAAGCAAAGATTTTCCTGTCATCTCCGCCGGCTGTTCCATTTCCATCATCTCTATTAACGTCGGAACGATATCTGCCAGGCAGCCACCTTCCCGCAGGGTATATCCCTCTTTATAGTTTACAAGGATAAACGGAACCGGATTTGTTGTGTGGGCGGTAAATGGTTCGCCGTCTTCATCAATCAGTTTCTCCGCATTTCCGTGGTCAGCGCAGATAAACATCTGTCCGTCTACTTCCAGAATAGCATCCAGCGCCTTTCCGACACACTCATCAACTGCCTCAATCGCCTTAACCGCAGCTTCCATAATTCCGGTGTGGCCTACCATATCCGGATTGGCAAAATTAATTATTATCACATCATATTTACTCGATTTAATCGCATTGACCAGATTATCACACACTTCGTACGCACTCATTTCCGGCTGCATATCAAAGGTTGCCACTTTCGGCGAATCTACAAGGATGCGGTCCTCTCCGTCAAACTGCTTCTCTTCTCCCCCATTGAAAAAGAAGGTAACATGGGCATATTTCTGTGTCTCTGCCAGGCGGAGCTGTGTCTTATGATTCTTTGATAAAAATTCACCGAATGTCATGACAAGCTCTTCCGGCGGAAATGCTACCAGAACGTTTGGCATTTCCGCATCATACTGTGCCATGCAGACGAAGGTAAGCGGAAAATAACCGTTTCTTCTCTCAAATCCGGTGAAATCCGGGTCAACGAATGCGCGGGTCAGCTGTCTTGCACGGTCCGGACGGAAATTAAAGAAAATCACGCTGTCATTTTCTTTTATCATACCGTCTTTATTTACTACTGTCGGAAGCATAAACTCATCTGTTACATCATTGGCGTACGAATCACGAATCGCCTGTACCGGATCAGATGCCTCAACTCCCTCGCCGTAAACGAGGGCTGCATATGCTTTTTCCTCACGGTCCCAGGCATTGTCACGGTCCATCGCATAAAAACGCCCGGAAATCGTCGCTACGCTGCCCACGCCAATCTCTTTCATTTTAGCAACGGCCTCTTCCATATATTCTGCCGCTGAAGACGGTGGTACGTCGCGTCCGTCCAGATAGGCATGTACATAGACTTTATCCAGTCCGTTCCTCTTTGCCATTTCCAAAAGACCGTACAGGTGCTCCATATGGCTGTGAACGCCGCCGGGGGACAAAAGTCCCATCAGATGGAGCGACGACTGGTTTTTCTTACAGTTCTCTACGGCCTCCACCAACGCTTTATTTTCAAAGAAATCTCCATCCTCAATTGATTTGGATATTTTTACAAGCATCTGGTAAACAATGCGTCCGGCACCCATATTCGTATGCCCCACCTCAGAATTTCCCATCTGGCCGTCCGGAAGCCCGACTGCCATGCCGCTTGCCTCCCCCTTTACATGGGGATATTTTGAGAGAATGCCGTCCATCACCGGGGTTTTTGCCTGTGCAATTGCATTTCCCTCTGTCTTATCATTCAGTCCATATCCATCTAAAATCATTAATACTGTTGGTTTTTTACTCATGTCTGTTTCCTTTCCTTTCTTCATCAAATTACATATATATATTTAGCATTATCCGCGGTTCTGTGCATCAACAAGATTTTCACTCTGATACATTTTCCGCAGTTTTGGTTTCTCTATTTTCCCGGTTGGGTTTCTTGGCACGTCGGCAAATATAATTTTCCGCGGCCTCTTATAGCGGGGCATCTTCCTGCAAAATTGCTGTATATCCTCCTCTGTGCATTCCTTTCCGGGTACAAGCTCTATAATAGCAGCAGCAATTTCACCGAGCCTGTCATCTTTCAGCCCAATAACGGCAACATCCTTGACTGCCTCATGCTTGTTAAGGAAATTCTCAATCTGTACGGGATACAGATTCTCACCGCCGCTGATAATCACATCTTTTTTGCGGTCCACAAGATAAATAAACCCGTCCTCGTCCATTTCCGCCATATCTCCGGTATACAGCCATCCGTCACGAAGCACCTCTTCGGTTGCCTCCGGGTCATTGTAATAGCAGGTCATAACACCCGGTCCCTTTACAATTAGCTCACCAACTTCCCCTTGTACCGTCTCTCTGCCTTCCGGATCCACAATTTTAGCTTCCCATCCATAGCCCGGGATTCCAATAGCGCCCACCTTATGAATATTTTCAATTCCCAGATGTACACATCCCGGTCCAATGGATTCGCTCAGTCCATAATTGGTATCATACTGATGGTTTGGAAAATATTCTTTCCAGCGACGAATCAGGCTCTGCGGCACCGGCTGCGCACCAATGTGCATTAATCTCCACTGGGACAGGGAATAATCCTCCGGCTTCAGCCGCCCGCTGTCCAGTTCCACAAGAATATCCTGCGCCCACGGCACAAGAAGCCACACGATCGTGCAGTGTTCATTTGATACCGTTTCTAATATTGTCTGGGGACTTACACCTTTTAACAGCACAGCCTTGCTCCCGGTAAGCAGGCTGCCAAACCAATGCATTTTTGCCCCCGTATGATAGAGTGGCGGAATACACAAAAAGACATCATCATGAGTCTGCCCGTGATGATTCTGCTCTACTCTACAGGAGTGCATTAAACTCTCATGGTTGTGCAGAATTGCCTTTGGAAATCCTGTTGTACCAGAAGAAAAATAAATTGCTGCATCATCCTGATCGGAAATCGGAATCCCCGGTGCCAGGCTGGCACAGTTCGCTGTCAGCTTGTCATAATCCTCCGCAAAAGACGGACAGTCCCCGCCCACATAAAATAACAGGCGGTTCTGGCTGATGGTATCCGCAATTTCCTCCACACGTCCAATAAACTCCGGGCCGAATACCAAAACATCTACCTCCGCCAGATTCAGACAGTACTCAATCTCATCCGGTGTATATCGGAAATTCAGTGGAACAGCCAGAGCCCCGGTTTTTAAAATACCAAAATAAATCGGCAGCCACTCCAGGCAATTCATCAAAAGGATTGCCACCTTGTCCCCTTTATGTATTCCCCTGCTCAATAAAAGCTGGGCAAATCGGTTTGCCTTTTCATCAAATACATGCCAGGTAATTTCCCTCCGGTAATGACACAGCGGACTGGATTCAATCAGCTCATAATCTCTCCAGGTCACACGGTGTCTTTCCTGTATTTCCGGGTTAATCTCAACCAGACTCACTTCTGTGGGATATTTCCGGGCATTTTCCTCTAATAAATCAATAATTGACATAATAAACTCCATTCTTTACCATCTGTATTCTGCCGCTGCACCAAAGAAATTTTCAGCTTTTGCACACCGCACAGATATATTTATTGTACCCCATTTGTTTGGATTTATCAAATATTTCTTTTTTCCAACCATCGTATTTTCATAAAAATTTATGCTTGCAAATCTTCTCACTTTATGATAGAGTTGTGATAACAAAAACATTCCAAAGGAGGTTGAATACTATGACAAACCATGAACTATTACTAGCTATCTCAGATATGTTTGACAAAAAGTTGGAAGCCAAACTAAAACCAATCGAAAACAAGTTACAGCAAATTGAAGAACGCATGACCAAACTCGAAGAATGTGTCTCCAAACTCGAAATTCGGGTATCCAAACTCGAAGAACGCATGACTAAACTCGAAGAACGTGTGACCAAACTGGAAGAACGTGTCTCCAAAATTGAGATTGATTTGCTGGAAAACAACGTTATTCCAAGGTTGAATACGATTGAATCCTGTTATACGGATACATACAACCGTTATAAAAACGGCGTATCACAAATTGATGCAATGCAGGATGATATTGATATTATGAAAACAGTTGTAACTGAACACAGCGTTATATTACAACAAATTTCATAATATTAAATGAAATTTGCATACTTCTTCACTATCTTTACTGCCGATAACCACTCAAAAACTCACCGATTTTTTCCACACAATCTTCTAAAATCTCAATCTGTGGCAGATAGACAACCCGGAAATGGTCCGGCTGTTCCCAGTTAAAACCACCCCCGTGAATAATCAGTATTTTCTTATCCCGCAGTAAATCGAGTGCGAATTTCTCATCGTCTTCAATATGAAATCTTTTAATATCAAGTTTGGGGAAAATATAAAAAGCGGCTTTTGGTTTTACCGCAGAAATTCCCGGAATCTCATTTAGCGCTTTATAAATATATTCTCTCTGCTCATATATCCTTCCACCCGGCATAATATATTCATTGACACTCTGATAACCGCCAAGGGCTGTCTGGACAATAGACTGTGCCGGCGCATTGGAACAAAGCCGCATATTTGACAACATATTAATTCCCATAATGTAATCACTGGCTATCTCTTTCTTCCCACTGAGAATCATCCAGCCGATACGAAATCCTGCAATCATATGGGACTTTGAGAGTCCGCAGAATGTCACACAAAACAAATCCTCTGCCAGAGAGGCAATCGAAATGTGTTTCTCCCCGTCAAAAACAAGGCGGTCATAAATTTCATCAGAAAAGATAATCAGCTGGTTCTCTCTTGCAATATCCACAATCTGCTGTAAAACCTCTTTCGGATACAGCGCCCCGGTTGGATTATTTGGATTGATCAAAACAATTGCCTTTGTACGGTCACTTACCTTTTTTCGGATATCCTCAATATCCGGATACCATTCTGCCTGCTCATCACATATGTAATGTACTGCCCTTCCACCAGCCAGCGTAACGCATGCGGTCCACAAAGGATAGTCCGGAGCAGGCACCAGAACCTCATCCCCGTCATCTAACAGAGCTGACATACTGAGATTAATCAGCTCACTGACACCATTCCCTGTATAAATATCCTCCATGCATACATTCGGAATGTGTTTGAGCTGGGCATACTGCATAATGGCTTTTCTGGCCGAAAACAGCCCCTTCGCCGGGGAATATCCCTCGCACTCCGTCAACTGGCGCTGCATATCGTGAATAACCTCATCCGGCGCACAGAATCCAAAAGGGGCAGGATTTCCAATATTGAGTTTTAATACCTGTGTCCCTGCCTCCTCCATCCTGGCTGCCTCTTCCACAACAGGTCCCCTCACATCATAAAGTACATTTTCCAGTTTTAATGATTTATTAAATTTCCGCATTGTCTCCTCCACTATAATGATTTCACTAATTCAACAGCCTCTGACGGCGTATGGACAACATAATCACAACATCCTGCAAATTCTGCTCTATCATATTCCCACTTATTTTCCATAACCCCTACTGTGATGAAGCCGCCTTCTCTCGCTGCCAGAAGAGCCGGAATAATATCCTCAAACACGATACACTCTTCCGGGCGGCATCCAAGCTTTTCTGCCTCTTTTATGTAAACATCCGGGAACTTTTTACCGCGCTTTACATCCCCAGTCTCCGTATATGAGTGGAACAAGTCAAAAATGCCCCTGTTTCTCAGGCAATCCTCAAATAGGGAAACACTGTTTGACGTTGCTATCCCCGCCGGAATTCCCTGTTCCTGCAGATACTGCAGAAGTTCCTTTGTTCCGGGTTTTAATTCCACCTCATTGGCATAGGCATCTCTTGCCATCCGGTGCCATTGCGCAAGCACTTCATCCACAGTGGAAGAAAGAGAAAATCGCTCAATCGTATAACTTGCCACCTCAGAAAATCCCATTGTACTGACCGCCCGTGAATAATCATCCGGCACCTCAAAACCATGCCCGCTCAAAAAATCTTCATCCACCTTTGACCATACCCAGGTAGAGTCCAAAATTGTTCCATCCAAATCAAATATTGCACCTTTTATCTTCATTGTGTTACACTCCATTCCTTCTGGTGATAACAGTATAACAGATTTTTTATTCCTCTGCCATCTCTTTTAATACCAGATCCCCAATAAGCTTATGCCCCTCTTTACTCGGATGCGGATCAATTTCTCCACCACCCAGCGTTCCCTTTAAAGACATCTTGACCATAGATTTATCCTGCAAATCAAATCCCTTTTTTATATCAACAAGGTGATATCCTCCATCCTTCAAAAAAGCCTCATTTAACATACATATATAATGCTCCGCCACTTGATATACGCTTGCCAGATAAGGAATTCCCTTTGCCGGGTTATAGACATTGTTGGCATAAATTTCTACATCTGGATTAATGTCCCGTATAACGGCTATTATTTTAGGAAAATTCTCCGCAAATTTCCGGCACGCCCTCTGATACTTCTCTCCCCCATCCTCTACAATCTCTTCAATATTGAATTTCAATTTTATTAATTTCAGTAAATCATTAGAACCAATGGACAGGGTAATAATGTCTGCATACTGTATACAGGTGCGGTATTTCCGGTAATTATCATTCTCCGGGTTTGTCAGTATATCTAAGAGTTCTTCACTCCTCTGTCCATTACATCCAAGATTTGTCCCAAGAACATAGTCGTACTTTTCTTCCAGATGCTGGCGGACTATCCCCACATAGGATTCCCTTTCGGGATCGTCCATACCATATCCGTAAGCAATACTATCTCCAAGTGCCACATAATGTATGGTAGTCGATTCACTGTCTCCGGAACTGACATAAATCACCGGAACAGATTTTATTCCGAAAAAAATGGCAGCAATAAGCACGCCGCACCGAATCCACCATTTCACGCAAAAAACCTCCTACACAAAATTCTCATTTAGTATGTGTAGGAGGCTCTTTGTTTATACCATATATCATTCGTAATCCTCTACATTGTGATATACATTCTGAACGTCATCATCCTCTAAGAGAAGATCCATAATACGGGCAAACATTTTTTTATCTTCTTCCGTCGCAAGCTCAACATAGTTTTGCGGAATCATTGTAATTTCTGCCTGAACCATAGGCACACCTTCTTTTTCCAGTGCCTCACGGACTGCACTGAAATCATCTGGCGCCGTCAGGATTTCATAGCTGTCATCCTCTTCTGAAAAATCCTCTGCCCCTGCGTCCAGCGCCAGCATCATAAACTCATCCGCATCCGTCTCATAGGCTTCCTTATCTACAAGAATCTGCCCCTTGGTATCAAACATATAGGAAACACAGCCCGTTGTGCCTACATTGCCGTTTCCTTTTGTAAATGCATTTCTAACATTTGAGGCTGTGCGGTTTTTGTTATCTGTCAATGCCTCTACAATAATTGCCGTCCCGCTTGGACCATATCCCTCATACTGGCAGCTCACATAGTTTACCGCATCTACATTGCCTGCCGCTTTTTTTATGCCGCGGTCAATCGTATCGTTTGGCATATTGTTAGCCTTTGCTTTTGCAATAACGTCCCGGAGTTTACTGTTGTTATTGGGGTCTGCTCCGCCCTCTTTTACGGCCACAGCAATTTCACGGCCGATCACCGTAAAAATTTTCCCTCTCCTGGCATCGTTTTTTTCTTTCTTGTGCTTGATGTTTGCAAATTTTGAATGTCCTGACATATTCTCCCTCATTTCTGCGCAGTATAAGCGCGGTATTTTCTAAATATTATGATGTCAGGGTCAAAAGGTATTTTGCCCCTGACAGATGCCATACGCACGACTACATTGCTTTGCAATTCTCGTCGTGCTAAAAACATTCGCATTCCGCTGATTTTCAATGAAAATCGCTGCATGCTCATGTTTTGGCGGTCCTCAGGTAAAATTGTGCTTTCGTGCAAGCACGAGCACAATTTATACCTTTTGACCTTGGCATCATATTATTTCTTTATATATTATCATAAGAGCGTTCTGCTCTCCCCAAGCCGTTTCATAACGCCGGGCACAAGTTCCGCTGTTTTTACGGCACACATAATCGTGTCATCCCCGGCAATGCATCCGGCAATTTCTTCAATCCCCAGCGCATCTACTGCCGCCGCCACAGCCATAGCCATGCCGCTGACCGTCTTAATCACAACCAGATTATCCGCCTGCGCCATAGAAACCATACCATCCGCAAGCACTCTGGCATATCGCTCAGAATACGTTGTTTCTCCAAAACTACCCGCCGCATATTTGGGCCTGCCGTTTTTCCCCGCAACTTTCGTCAGAAACAGTTCCCGAATATCCCGGCTGACCGTTGCCTGTGTAACACGGAATCCGGCATCCGCAAGCCGCCCGGCCAGTTCCTCCTGAGTCTCTATTTCATATTGTCCAATTAATTCAAGTATTTTTGCCTGTCTGGTCTGTTTCACAAAATCCCCTCATTTCGGAACGTCTCTGCCTGCTAATCACGGTTCAGCTTACTGCGCATCTTATCAAAAAAACTGACCTCTCCAAGACGCACCATATCAAAAGTTTCCCTTGCTTTTTCAATCCAAATTCCATCTCCGGTAGTTACTGTTCCCAAAAGATGACCGTCTCCAAGAACTGCTGCCTCATCTTCATAATCCGCTTTTGTGTGTCCAATGACAACCCGTATCTGTGCCTGAGAAGAGACTACCAGACTGCGTTTATTTAATGAGTGCGGGCATATTGGCGTTATAATCATCGCCTCCATCCCCGGTGCCAGCACCGGACCGGATGCTGCCAGGTTATATGCTGTTGAACCTGTCGGTGTGGAAATCAAAAGGGCATCTGCTACATAAGTATCTAAAAAACTGTCATCTACGTATACACTGGCCGTAATCATATGTCCAAAATCACGTTTTCCAACAATAAATTCATTTACCGCAATGTGCCCCTTTTCTTCCCTGTCGGAATGAAGATGGCAGGACAGCGCCATCCTCTGCTCGAGCTCATAATCTCCCGCCATCACCGCATCCAGAGCCTGGCGTATCCGCGGCCTCTCTACCTCAGTCAAAAAACCAAGAGTGCCAAAATTTACGCCGAGAATAGGAATCTGTTTGCCGGCAAGACGTTTAGCTGCCTGAATTACCGTACCGTCCCCGCCAAGAACAATAACCATATCCGCCTGGAAAGAATCAGTAATTTCTGTAGAATTACCTACTATTTTAACACATTTATCATAATTTTCCAAATATCTTTTTATTTCCTCTGCACTTTCGTGGTTTACGTCCTTTTCTCCATGGGATACAATACAGAAACGATTCATACCGATTCCACCTTTCTACAACGTATGGTGAGCATTACTGACAAGTTCATGCACAAAACCCTCATCCGGGACAAATCCCGCCGGAATAATTTCATTCTCTGATGCCGATGGGTTTACACCAGCAGGCAAGCCTACTGGTATAAACCCGTTCTCCATATATAACAAATATTCAATATTTCCCTCCGGCCCGCGGATTGGTGAGTAATCCAGGCCGAGAATATGAAAGCCCAGATTCTGTGAAAATTCTACAATATTTTGGATCACTTCCTCATGAACTGCCGGGTCACGTACCACACCTTTCTTTCCGACCTTTTCCCGGCCCGCCTCAAACTGCGGCTTTATCAGGCAGGCAATGTGTCCCCCTTCTTTCATTAATGCCTTTATCGGCGCCAGTACTTTCATCAAAGAAATAAACGCTACATCAATAGATACAAAATCGACCGGCTCTCCGATATTCTCCGGCACAACATAACGGATATTTGTTTTCTCCATTGATTTCACACGTGAATCCTGCCGCAGCTTCCAGGCAAGCTGATTTGTCCCGACATCAATGGCATATACAAACGCTGCACCGTTTTGCAGCATGCAGTCAGTAAATCCACCCGTGGATGACCCGACGTCCATACAGATCAGATTCTGCAGTTCAAGAGAAAAAACCTCTACTGCTTTCTCCAGCTTATAACCGCCCCGGCTCACATACTTTAATTTCTTTGTACGTATTTCAATTCCCGCGTGGACAGGAAATGTCTGCCCTGCCTTATCCTCCCGCTGTCCCTCAACAAATACTTCCCCTGCCATAATGATGGCTTTCGCCTTTTCCCTGGACTGGACAAGCCCGCGCTTTACAAGCAGAACATCCAGACGTTCTTTTTCTTCCTTCACAGCCTCTGCATAATCCTTTCTGCCACTGACGCAGCATCCATTTTATACTTTACATACAATTCCTCCGGGGCGCCATGGCCGATAAAGGCGTCCGGAAGGCAAATTGGAAGGCAATCAACTGCTCCCAGACCGTTTTCCTGTAAAAAAGCCTGTATCATGGCAGAAAAACCACCGCTGTATACATTGTCTTCCATTGTCACAATCAGCTGATTTTCTCCCGCAAGCCTGCGTACCAGTTCTTTATCAAACGGCTTTACAAACCGCATGTTTACCACAGTCGGCTCTATTCCCTGCCCTGCCAGAATATGGGCTGCCTCCAGCGCTTTTTCCACCATATTCCCGACAGCAAGTACCACCACCTGGGAGCCTTCCTGAAGCACTTCCGCCTTTCCCATTTGATATCCATCATCATAACTTCTGTCAACTTTGCAGGAAAAAACATTTCCTCTCGGATATCGCACAGCTACAGGACCGTCCTGTCTGCTTACCGCATAGTCAAGGGCAAGAATAAAATCCTCATCATCCATTGGCGAGAGCACGGTCATATTCGGCATCGTACCAAAATACGACAAGTCAAAAATACCCTGATGAGTTTCCCCATCCCTTCCGACAATACCACTCCTATCGACAGCAAATACAACCGGCAGCTGATTCATACAGACGTCATGAAGAATCTGGTCATATCCCCGCTGCAAAAAAGTAGAATAAATTGATACCACCGGACGCATACCTCCGGCAGCAAGGCCGGCAGCAAAGGTCACAGCATGCTCCTCCGCTATTCCCACATCAAAAAAACGCTCCGGGTATTTATCTGCAAAATCGACAACTCCTGTCCCGTCAGGCATCGCCGCACAGACAGAAACAAGCTCCGGCATCTCTCCGCCCTTTTGCACCATCCACTGACCAAACACATCGGTATAGCTTTTCTCATCCCCCGTTTCCGGTATTCCGGAATGAATGTCAAAAGGACCAACTCCATGAAAAAGAGAAGGTTTCTTTTCCGCCGGTTTATACCCTTTTCCCTTTTTGGTCAGTACATGAACCAATACAGGCTGATCTACAACCGAAACTGCTGTCTCAAATGCCGTGAGAAGCTCCTGCGTGTCATGCCCGTCCACCGGGCCAATATAAATCAGTCCCATGTCCTCAAAAAGCATTCCCGGGATAAAAAGCTGCTTAATTGAATTTTTTGCCTTCTTTATATGTTTGGCCAATGGCTGCCCGAGATTGGGAATCTTATCTAAAGCACTCTCTACATTTGCCTTTAAATTACGGTATTTCCGGTTGGCACGGATTTTTCCAAGATAATTTGACATTCCTCCTACATTGGGAGCAATAGACATTTTATTGTCATTTAAAACCACCACCATATTGGAGTGCAGGCTCGCGGCATTGTTCAGCGCTTCATACGCCATGCCACCAGAGAGAGCGCCGTCGCCAATCACAGCAAAAATCTTTTCATCCGTTCCTCTCAAATCCCTTGCTTTGGCAAGTCCCAGCGCCACAGATATGGAAGTCGAACTGTGGCCCGTATCAAAGGTATCACAGACGTTTTCTTTTACTTTGGGAAATCCGCTCAGCCCGTCCATCTGCCGGAGTGTCCCAAAGAGGTCCGCACGGCCTGTCAGAATCTTATGGACGTAGGACTGATGTCCCACATCCCAGACCAGCTTGTCCTCCGGAAAATTTAACGTCAGATGCAGCGCCATCGTAAGCTCTACTGCCCCCAGATTGGAGGCAAGGTGCCCCCCTGTCCGGCTGATGCTCTGCACCAGCTTTACCCGTATCTCCTTTGCCAGCTCCTTATAATCCTCTTTTGGAATATTTTTTATATCATTTTCCTTTACAATCTGATTCAGTAATTTACCCACAACTTTTCCTCTTTATCTTTCCCGTCCTGCCAGTGAGCGGATCAGCTCTTCCAGAAAATCTGCCGCTTCCCTGTCCTGCCAGGCAATTTCATGCAATTTCTGAAGTCCCTGTTCCGTATACTCCATGACTTTTTTCCTGCTCTCTTCCAGCCCGTGAATAGCAACATATGTTGACTTTTGATTTTTTTCATCGCTGTTTACCGGCTTCCCAATGACCTGTTCATCCCCCTCAACATCAAGTATGTCATCCTGTATCTGAAAGGCAATGCCGATACTCTCGCCAACTGTCTCCATACTCGCCACGTCTTCATCCGAGGCCCCGGCAAGAATGGCTCCCACCATCAGGCTCGCCTCAATAAGAGCAGAAGTTTTATTTTTATAGATATAATACAATGTGTCTTCATCTATCGCCTGACCGCTGTGCTCTACGTCTGCCGTCTGTCCTCCCACCATTCCGCGGACGCCGGCCTTTTCTGCAAGAACCCGGAGAGCCTGTCCAATAAGGGTAGAATCGGTATGACTGTCAAAGGCCATACAGGCTGTCTCATATGCGCCGTTTAAAAGAGCATCCCCCGCAAGAATCCCCATGTCCTCCCCGTATTTTTTATGAGTGGTAAGTTTTCCCCTTCGGTAGTCATCGTTATCCATCGCCGGAAGATCATCATGTACAAGAGAATATGTATGGATCATCTCCATTGCCATCATAAAAGGGCGAACCACCGCCTCATCCCTTCCGCCAAACAGCTTGTAAGCCTCATAGATAAACATTGGCCGCAGCCTTTTTCCACCGGCAAGGATGCTGTAATTCATAGCCTCTAAAACTGTTTTTGCATATCCCTCCTCCCGGAACAGATATGGCTCAAAACCGCGCTCAATATCTTCTGTTTTCTGCTGCAGGATGTCTTTATTCATCCTCCTCTTCCCCCTCTTCCATCAGTATCTGTATTTTCTTTTCCACCCGGTCAATCTCTTTGTTTCCCTCTTTAATATACTTCATTCCCTCTGAAAAACACTGATAAGACTCCTCTAACGTCAGTTTTTCCTGCTCCATCTTACGCACCGTTTCATCTAACTTGTCCATAATCTCTTCCAGCTTCATGACTGCCCTCCATTCACCTGCGTTACCCCGGCCTGAAAACTTCCATCCGTTACGCTCACACAAATGCTGTCTCCAACTGATATTTCTTCTACCGAAGAAATTCCATGCCCGTCCTTACCTGCCACATAAGCATATCCCTCCTGCAGCCGTTTCAGCGGACTCACACTGTCAAGCCGTCCGGAGAGCATCGCAAAGGCATGCTTTTTTTCCTGCAAAATCCGCTCCATATATAAGGACAGTTTCTCCTCCATATCGGTCAGATACTGGCGCTTACTGTCCAGTTGATTCCCGGGATTCAAAAATTTCAGTCTCGCCTGTGACTGCTCCAGATGCTCCCGCATATCTTCCAAATCAGAAAGCATCGCTCTCGCCATACGGTCTTTTGCCGTATATAAAGCCTCCAGCGCCTGCCTCGCATCATATATGGCAAGTTCCACTGCCGCTGACGGCGTCGGCGCGCGCAAATCCGCAACATAATCCGATATTGTTGTATCTGTCTCATGTCCGACAGCAGAAATCACGGGAGTGCGGCACTGAAACACAGCGTCTGCCACAATCTCTTCATTAAACGCCCACAAATCTTCCATAGAGCCGCCGCCGCGCCCAATAATAATAACATCTACGGATTCTTTGTCAAGACGCTTAATACCGCGGACAATACTCTCGGCCGCCCCTGCCCCCTGTACTTTGGCAGGGTATAAGACCAGCTGCACATAAGGGTTTCTTCTTGCTGCTATCTGCATCATATCCCGGACAGCCGCCCCTGTCTCTGCCGTGACAATTCCCACCCGCTTCACGTAACGGGGAATGGGAAGTTTTCTGTCCTCGTCAAAATAACCGGCTTCCTCCAGTTTTTTCTTCAATTGCTCGTACTTCTCTGCCAGAAGTCCGTCTCCCGCCAGTACAATCTTCTTTGCATAAAGCTGATACTTTCCATCCCTCTCATAGACGCTGACAGAACCTCCCACTACGACTTCCTGTCCATTTTCCAGACGAAAGTCCAGACCATTTCTGTCCCCGCGGAACATCACGCAGGCAAGCTGTGAAGAAGCGTCTTTTAGACTAAAATAAATATGCCCGGAGCTATGGTATTTGCAATTGGATATCTCGCCTTTTACAAATATTACCGCCAGGGCATATTCATTTATAAACATATTTTTAATGTACTGATTTACAGAAGAGACGGAATACACTTTTCCTCTATTCATTTACAATCTTTCCTAATATACCATTGACAAAAGCAGGAGCATTGTCATCCCCATAGGCTTTTGCCAGCTCAACCGCTTCATTAACCGCCACGCCCACCGGCACGCTGTCATCATAGACCGCCTCATAAACTGCCAGACGCAAAATTGCCAGCTCTGCTTTTGCAATACGGTCCAGTTTCCATCCCTTTGAGGATTGTTCTATTTTACTGTTAATCTCGGGAAGGAGTGGCAGCAGCTTATCCATTTTTTCTAAAATCTCCTTCTTTTCCTTTGCCGAAAGAGATTTCTGCTCTATAAAATTATCCCGCTGCTCGCCAAATTCAGCCGCCTCATAAAAATCATTTTGAAATAACAGGCAAAAAATACACTCCCTGATTTCATGTCGTGTCATAGGTTTCCTCTTTCTTTATTTGTGAATCAGGTTCATGATTCCTGCTCTAAGCTCACCCCGGCAATGCGGACATTTACCTTTGTTACGGTAAGCCCTGTCATGGAATTGATAGCCTGGGCCACCTTTTCCTGTACCTGGGCACACGTATCCGGAATGCTGTAACCGTACTTCATGTTAATGGCAAGTTCTACCGTGGCGGAATCATCCACCACCTCAACCTTTACGCCCTTTGAGAGATTTTTTACCCCAAACCGTCCTGCCAGTTCATTTGTAATTCCACCCGCCATAGAATCAACGCCATCTACCTCTCCGGCCGATATGCCGGCAATGGATGACACTACTTCATTTGCAATCTGAATCTCACCGATTCCTGACGAATTATCAAATGCCTCTTTGTTATACTCTGTCATACCTTTCGTACCTCCTGTATAGGAACCTCTATTTTTTAATTATATCAGATTCATTTACTTTTGCCAACAGGTGAAATTACAATTTTATCCGGACTGCACTCTGTCTTACGTTTTACAACATCAGCAATCTGGGCAATCTGCTGTTCATTCAGGTTTTCTGCATTGACAATGACATCTACACTCTCGTCAGATACTGTGACAACTGCCTCCTCAAATCCCTTTGCCGCAAGAAGATTTTCTGTTGCCGTCTCTTTCTCGCTGATGGTTGTCATTTTCATAATCTGCTTCATTGCTTTATCTTTTTGCGCGCTGGAAATATTGGCATTATTCACAAGATTTGTGAGCGTTTCTTTGTTCTTTGCCCTTGTCTGCTCCCTGGACAGTTTTGCCTCTTCAAAAAAACTTTTTCCTACCGTATTGCTTACCAGAACTGCCTCTCCGGCATTTTCCCGGGACGCCACATCATTTCCGCCCGTCTGTACCGTTCCGGTTTTGTCCTCTGCCACCTCTCCTCCGGCCGCTGCCACGGATGCACTGCTGACGGAACCATCCCCATCAAGTACAATGTCCTCATCTGAGATATCTGCCACAGCATCATCCTGCACAGACTCATTGGCAGTTGGCAGTGAGAGGTCCTCCCGCTCTGTCATACTGAGATATCCGGCAAGCGCGACCATGACAACAAGTGCCGTAATAATAATCTGATTCTTACGCAAAAGTTTCTTCACTCCTTTGCCTCCTTACTTTTCATTACTTTTATTTTATGACTTTCTATCTGAAATAATGCACTGACTGCATCAGTTATTTCTCTTTTTACTCCTGCGTCATCTCCGCCGTCACAAACAATAACTACTCCCTCAAGCTCCGGCTCTTTTTCCTGAATCACATAAGGAGAGCTGTTTCTCTCACTGTCTTCAATTAATACCGTCTCTTCCTGGCTTCCCCCTTCCCTGCTTGTGCTGTCTTTTAACGTCACCTTTTCATTGGATGCACGAACCGTAATCATCACATCCACACGCCCTACCCCCGCCACTCCCTCTAAAAGCGTGACCAGTTCTTCTTTTGTGCGCTCCTTGAAATCCTGCAGGCTGCTGCTCCCAATAGTCTCCTGCACTGCCCCATTACTCTCCTCTTCCGTACTGCCGCTGTCCTTATCTCCAAAGGACAGACTTCCGCATGAAATTAAAAGCAGCAAAATCCCGCACAGAACAACAATGCCCAGCCTGAGCGGTCCCGCCTTTTGAATCACTTTTTTCCACTCCATCTGCATACTCCTTTTACTGGTCTTCTATAAGGAAAATACAATCCTCATCCACACCATAACGGATTGACATCTGCAAAATCCTGTCAGCAGGCTGCTCTTCTCTTACCAGAACCTCAATCCTCTCAATATTTCCTTCCTTTAACCACACCCGGCATTTGTCTATGCTGACCCCGCAGAATGCTGCCACATCCTGCCGTATCTGATTTTCGTAGCGCTCCCAGACAGACTGCTCGTATTCTTCTCCCAACAGGCGTATCTCCTCTTTTGTCTCCTCTGCCCTGCTGTCAAAAATCCCCTTGGAAATCCAGTTTCCAAGACTCGCATCTTTTCCAAACAAAGAAAGAAAGGGCGCCGCCACAAGCGCAATTAATATCAGTCCTGTAGCATACTCCATATATTTTTTGTGCTCCGTCCCAAAAAACAACCGGTTCAAAACCGTTGCCCCGAGAAGAAATACACTAACCCGCTTTACCATAATAAGTATCTCGCTCATTTTCTCCCTCCACACATCATTACAACGTAATATTCGTGCTGACCACAACAATTGTAATGGATAATAAAAACATCAGAGCCCCGGCAAATACAAACTTTAATAATAACATGCTGCTCTCTGCTGCCGTGTGCAGAGCCGCTGCCACACGCTTATCGCTGACCGGCTGAACAAGGGCGCTCCCCACCCGGTACATCAGCTGGAATATAAAAAGTTTTAGCAGCGGATAAAAACACAGTACAATAATACATAGTATCCCCCCGCACCCCACGGCACTTTTTATGAGCATCCCGCTTCCAAGAACAGTATCTGCCACACTTCCAATGCTGTTCCCCACTCCGGGAAGCCCTTTTGCCGTCTTTAAAACCGCATTGTTTTTTACCTTGTCCATAACGGGTAGAAGCATTCCCTGAATGCCCTGATAGCCAATCAGAACACCAAACAATACCCGTATTCCAAATCTCAAAAAACTCTTGATTAATTCTGTCAATTTAGAAAAACGGTTGTCGGCCAGCTGATTGATAATGTTCAACATAAAATATACCTGGACGCCGGGAATGAAAATGTGCAGCATGGACATTTCCAGAAAACTAATCGCAATCAGCATTGCTTCATAATAGGCAATGGACGTTCCTGTTCCTGCTCCAAAGCACAGTGTCAGGGAAAAAGAGGGAATTAACACTTTCATAAAGGTTAAAAGATGTTCTACCGCCTCTATGGCTATTTTCGACACTTCCGCAAACCCGGCTGACATAATAACAAATAGCATAAGATATGTTACATAAAATCCCGTCTCCGATAAATCTTTATCCCCGATTGTCCCTGCAAAATTGATAAAGATGCCGGACAGAATTCCGAGTGCCAGTATTCTGAGGAGCGTCTGTTTCTGTCCGTCAAACTGCTCCCCCAACTGAGTAACAGCGCTCTTTCCGAACTCCCGGAACGAAAATTCATATTCTCCCGACATAATGCCGGACACATAATCCCGAATAGAAAAGTTTCCTCCTCCCTCCTCCTGTGCGACATCTTCAAAAACTTCCTGCACCTCATCTAATGGAATGTTATCTTCAAAAAAATTATTTTCTTTTGCCATACAAAAAGATGAACGGCCGCACAGAGAAAAGTAAACAATCAAAATAAATAATCCCCATCTGGGAGCTGCTGTCCTCATGAGAAAAACTCCCCTACCGTTTTTATAACTGCTTCTAAAATTGGAAGGCTGATAATCAGCATACTGATTTTTCCGGCAAAACTAATCTGTCCGGCAATGGCCCCCTGCCCGGCATCCCGGCAGAGACTCACAGCAAACTGACTGAGATAGGCAATACCTGCCATTTTCAGCAGCACTGTAATATATTCCTGCTGCAAGCCGATTTCTTCTTCTAATTTCCTAAGCTCCACGGCAATAATTGAAATCCTTGATACACCGTAAGAAAAGATTAATATGGCAGCACCTACGGCAACTATATATCCGTATTCTCTGTGGATACTTCCCGCCAGCATCGCAAGAAATACCGCCATCAGACCAATCAAAACGATTTTCAGCATGTCCTCTCCCCGCTTTTTTAAAAAGAAAATAAATCTTCTACTGTTTCAAATAACTCCGAGATATATGGAATAATCCAGAACAGGACTAAAATCAATCCTGCCAGACTGACTAAAAAGGCCTGTTCATCCCTTCCTGACTGCTTTAGTATCTGGTTTAATATGGTAACCAGAATCCCCACTAATGCAATTCTAAATATGATTGTAATATCCATTGCCACTCCATTTCCCCCGGTCTATATCATCAGAATACACAAAAGGATTCCTGCCGCCGTACCAAGTACCGGATACAGGCGGGAACGCTTTTCACCATTTCGCTCCATTTCCTGTATGCTCTGCTTAACCCTTTCTGTATACAGGTCAATACTTCTTTTCTGCATTTCCGTATCCAGATAGCCGAGCATTTCTCCCATCCGCTCCAGCTCCATACGGTCCTCCTCACATAACTGCATTCCGGGAACACCGTCTTTCAGTTTATCACTCCATATCCGGCACAGCTCTCCCTGGCCTTCTTCTAATTCTTCCGCCACTTCTGCAAAAAAAGAGGACATCACTCCCCGCGTTCTTTTTGAGGCCTGAAAAACCGCCTCCGGCAGCGGTGATTTTACCGAAGCGATTTCTCCGCGTAAAACAGCCATCGCCTTTTGGATCTCCTGCAGATTCCGATAACGAAACAGCTCCTGCATCCGGTAATATAAGCCTATTCCAAGACAGCCGGCAAAAACCAGGCACATTCCCAACACCTTCATTTCATAATCACCTGCCCCCCTGCATCAAAAATCCCCTCTATAACACCGGGATGCTCCTTTTGCCTGAGAATAATAATTCTCTCAAACATCCTCTCTACCAGTAATTTATTTAAAAAGGGCTTTTCCCGGATATGCCGCATTGAATCTCCATGAACAGTTGCCAGCAGAGAACATCCGCTCGTAAGCGCCTCGATAAGTGCCTCGTATTCATTGCCTGTCCCGATTTCATCCACAGCGATAACTTCCGGCGCCATTGAACGCAGCATCATGCGGATTCCCTCGGATTTCGGACAGGCATCCAGCACATCACAAAACATCCCCACATCATTTTGCGGCACTCCCATATAGCAGCTGGCAATCTCTGAGCGTTCGTCCACGACAGAAACATTTTTTGCTCCAAACGCCCTGTCCCTGCTTGCCAGGTTTCTCACGATATCGCGCAAAAGCGTTGTTTTCCCAGCCCCAGGGGGAGAAACTAACAGAGTAGACAAAAACCGGCCCTTATCAAATAAATACGGCATAACCGAATCGGCACAACCCTTTCTCTCATGTGCAATACGAATATTAACAAAAGAAATATTTCTAAGCTTTTTTACCTCATTTTCTTCTGTCACGGCACGCCCGGATACCCCGACACGGTGTCCGCCGGGAATCGTCAGAAATCCCTTTCTTATTTCTTCTTCGAAAGCATACAGGGAATAATTGCTTATGTACTCCATTAGCTCCCGAAATTCCCTCCGGCTGACAACCTGTCCATTTGGGTCGGGAAGTTCCTTTCTGCCATTTGCCGTAATGACAATGCCTTTTCCAAGCCGGATATGTATTTCCTGCACAGCGTTCCAATCTGCCACAGACCGTTCCACCATCTGCCTGAGCCGCTCCGGCAGCACTTGAAGCACCTCTTCCTTCTTCAAAGTTCCTCCCCCTTCCAAAGCTCTTTTACACATATATATGCCTGTCCTGTTTTAATATTCCTTGAACCTGACAACTTTGTGTGATACACTTTTTTACAGAAATCGGCAGACAGAAAGGACGGACTCTATGAAATACGGATTAATTGGTGAAAAGCTCGGACACAGCTATTCCAAAATCATACATGAAAAACTGGCAGACTATACATATGATCTATGCCCTCTGACAAAAGAGGAATTTCCTGCCTTTATGGAGTGCAGAGATTTTACGGCAATAAATGTCACAATTCCCTATAAACAGGATGTCATTCCCTACCTGGACCATATGGATGAAAATGCGGCTGCCATCGGTGCAGTAAACACCATCGTAAACCGCAACAATAAACTTTTCGGCTATAATACTGACCTTCCCGGCTTTATTTATATGGTAAAACAGAACGGAATTTCCATGAAGGGTAAAAAGGTCATCGTCCTTGGAAACGGCGGCGCTGCACAGGCAGTAAAAGCCGCTGTGCAAAAACTCGGCGCTTCAGACATGATTATTGTTGGCCACCGCGTTATGAAAGAGGGGGTAATCACCTATGAAGAATGCTTTGAAAAATACAGCGATGCCAAAATAATTATTAATACAAGTCCGGTCGGAATGTATCCGGATACAGATGCCTCTCCCGTTGACCTGGCGCACTTTCCGCAGTGTGAAGCTGTGCTTGACATTATTTATAACCCGCTTACCACAAAACTGACCGCCCAGGCAAAACAGCTTGGCATGATTGGTGTAACCGGACTTGAAATGCTCGTGGCCCAGGCAAAATATGCCGTTGAAATCTTTCTTGATACTTCACTGGATGACAGCATCATTGCCAAAATCTGCCGCGAATTAGAAACAGGCCTTGCTTAAGGATGTGTGTATATTTATTCCTTTTCTTACATAATGTAATATTATATAGTAAGTATTATCTGGGATAGGAGGACTACTTAACATGTGTAGTATTTCCGGTTTTTTTGATTCCGGCGCTGATTTTACGGCCAGGAGTGACTATTATTTACACATTCTGAACGAAATGAAAACAGCCCTGATGCACCGCGGTCCTGATGACTGCGACTGCGTGCTGATGCCCCACTGCGGTCTTGCCCACACACGGCTTTCCATTATTGATCTTACCGGTGGTCATCAGCCCATGCAAAAACAATACGGGGACTATCATTATCATATTGTATATAATGGTGAAATCTATAATCTTCCCTTGCTGAGGGAACGCCTTTTACAACGAAATGTTACTATCGAGACATCTTCTGATACGGAGATTCTATTATTATCCTTTTTAACCTTTGGTGCAGATTTTGTGCGCGATGTAGACGGTATTTTTGCCTTTGCCATCTACGATGAACGTCATAACACTCTGTCACTGTTCCGTGACAGCTTTGGTGTAAAACCGCTCTTTTACACAATACATGATGGAACTTTGATATTTTCTTCAGAACCAAAAGGATGTCTGTGCTTCCCGGGTGTAAACGCCGCCCTGGATAAAGACGGCCTCAACGAAATTCTCTCCCTTGGTCCGGCACGCAACCCCGGCTCCGGTGTATTCATGGGCTTTCATGAGTTGAAACCGGGCACTTATATGACATGCAGCTCCTACGGAATGCACACAACGACATATTTCCGTCTGGAGAGCCATCCGCATTTTGATTCCTATGAAGAAACCGTAGAAAAAACTTCTTTTCTTATTCAGGATGCCATCCGCAGACAAATGGTTTCCGATGTGCCAATCTGCACTTTTCTGTCCGGAGGCGTTGACTCGAGTGTCGTATCTGCCGTCTGTGCTTCAGAACTCAAAAAGAAAGGCAGCCGTCTTACCACTTTTTCTTTTGATTTTAAAGAAAATAATAAATTTTTCAAGGCAAATTCTTTTCAGCCTTCACAGGACCGTCCTTATGTGGATAAAATGGTCGCATTCCTGCATTCGGACCACCATTATCTTGAGTGCAGCAACACCCGCCAGGCAGATCTTCTGACCCGTTCCGTTGATGCGCACGACTTGCCATGTATGGTAGACATTGATTCCTCCCTGCAATATTTCTGTGAGGAAGTGAGCCACAGCCATAAAGTGGTACTGACCGGAGAATGCGCCGATGAAGTATTTGGCGGTTACCCGTGGTTCCACAGAGAGGATATGCTGAGTTCCGGTACTTTTCCATGGACGCCGTCTCTGGAACCAAGAAAAGCGCTGTTGTCTCCGGAACTGATTGATGTACTGCACATGGATGACTATGTCAAAAAATCCTATAATGCCGCTGTAAGTGAAATCAATGTGCTTCCCGAAGAAAATGAAACAGAAACTAACCGACGGCAGATTGGATATCTGAATATCCGTTATTTTATGCAGACTCTTTTAAACCGGATGGACCGCACCAGTATGTATTCCGGCCTTGAGGCACGCGTCCCCTTTGCCGACCGCACACTGGTAGAATATGTATTTAATATTCCATGGGAAATGAAAGCAAAGGGCGGTTTGGTAAAAAATATTCTGCGGCACGCCTCAGAGGGACTGCTGCCGGACGAAATCCTGTACCGGAAGAAAAGCCCTTATCCCAAAACCTACAATCCTTACTACGAAACCCTTCTTGCAGGCCGCCTGCAGGAGGCTCTCTCGGACGGCAACAGCCCGTTAAAGGAGCTCATTAACTTACCTGCCTTACAAAAGTTTTTAAATAATCCAAAGGACTACGGCGCCCCCTGGTACGGCCAGCTGATGGCAGGACCGCAAATGATTGCCTACCTGCTTCAGATTGATTACTTTTTGAGAAAATATAAAGTGAAAATCGTGCTGTAATCGAAAGGGGCTGTTCACGCTGAACAGCCCCTTTCAATTCAAGTTTTTTTCCGTTATAAATTACCCTATCAGCACTTTCTTTCCCTCAAAGGCAAAGCCATACTTGCGAATTCGCTCTTTTTCGATGCCACGGTCAAGAAGTACCTGCTCGTATTTCTTTTCTTCTATCTGTTGTAATGCAGCCTGAACGGTGTCTTCGAGGGTGGATTCTTCTTCCACATCATAAACTTTAAATTCCAAAATAATGCCATCATCTTCTTTATTCAAAGGATATAACATGACATCATAACGGCCAAACCCGCTTTCCCTGTTTGATGTCACCTCATAGCGCCCTATCAAATCCACCAACAGCCCCAACACGAAACCGTGGTAAAACCGCTCTGGGTTTGTTAATTCGGATGGATGATTTCCACCGTCAAAGGAACTAAACATTGAGAGAGAAACCCGGTTCATATATGCATTCATTTCTTTCCGGTTGCCAAGGAGAAGTGCCTTGATGAAGTCATTATAATCCGAAGCGTTCTCGCAAAACCAGTCACTGACCATGTTTTTAAACATTCTCCAGACCTCATAATTCGTCAGTTCCAACGTATATATCTCATCCTCTATATCCACAGCTTTCAGATAACCACTGGCGAGCAGAAGGCTCCAGATAGCGCTTTCATTTCTGCCCAACTGGTTAAATACAATTTCTTCGTCTATTTTGCTTTTAATAGGGCGATGCTGCAGCAATTCCTCAAACTGCATCTTTATATCTTTGCTTCCCTTACGGAGAAGGCTGCCCGCAAGGCCGTTCGAGCTTGTATTCGCCCAGTAGGTTTTCAGCTGTTTTTTATCTAAAAAGCATATAATAGACCACGGATTATAAATATCATGCAGGTTTCCAATTGTAAAGCCGTCATACCATTTCTTTACTTCATCCTTATTTGCCAGGCCAAACTCATCCATTGCTGTAAAGACCTCTTCTTCCGTAAAGCCGAAACTGGAAGCATATTCGCTAACTGTAGTTGTCACGACATTTAAGTTATTCAAATCTGAGAACATAGCCCCGGCTAAAGCCGGGCCATTGGAAGTTTGCTCCGCAAACTTCTCTCCATAT
>DKUB01000054.1 GCA_002490465.1 Lachnoclostridium sp. UBA7215 | reverse complement strand
GCTGTGACATGATAGCGATGAAGCGCGAGGTTGCCACCGTTAAAATGGTGGGTTTTTCCGTGGAGCGAATGTCAAGAGGTTGGAGATCAGCTGTTTCTTCCAACCGGTAACCCTGACGGCAAGTCACTGTACAGAAACATAATTTCTGCCGATTTGTTACCAACAAATCAAAGAGCAGATAAACGTGCGTGTTGCCCCCCTTATAACGGGGGATATATAAATGAACCGGTATGACACACACGGATGAGTGTACAGTCACCACTTGTCGTACTAATATGAAAAGAGTACGAAAAGGAGGCGGCTATTTTTATGGCAAGTCAAAAAGGACAGAAAATGAGAATTGTTCTGAAAGCATACGATCATCAGTTGATTGATTTTGCAGCTGCGAAGCTTATCGAGACAGTTAAGAAAACAGGAGCAAAGGTGAGTGGGCCTGTGCCACTGCCAACAAAGAAAGAAGTTGTTACCATATTAAGAGCGGTACACAAATACAAAGACTCCCGTGAGCAGTTCGAGCAGAGAACGCACAAGAGACTGATTGATGTATTGACACCGTCACAGAAGACAGTAGATGCACTTTCCAGACTGGAGATGCCTGCTGGGGTGGCGATTGATATCAAAATGAAAAATGCATAATTGCAGGAATTTCAGTATTGATGATGTGGTTATGATGTGTGTTTACGGTTCAGAACACGGCAGTAACCATCTAGGATGATTGCTACTTGTTACCACCCGAAGGGTGATAACCTACGTGCGCTTCTTGTTACCACCCGAAGGGTGATAACCTACGTGTGCATCAGCACACTTCCGAATTTCAGCGCAATACCAATTGGCAATCCGCTGTAGATTAATTAGGAGGAAAAGAAAAATGAAGAAAGCTATTGTAGCTAAGAAGGTTGGAATGACCCAGATTTTCAACGAAGACGGCATTTTAATGCCGGTTACGGTACTTGAGGCTGGTCCTGTGTACGTATCCCAGCTGAAAACCGTTGATAATGACGGATATGAGGCCGTACAGGTAGCGTTTGGCGATGTTCGCGAGAAATTATTGAACAAGCCGCAGAAAGGACACCTGGAAAAAGCAGGAGTGGGAAATAAAAGATTTCTTACAGAGTTCAAATTTGAAAACGCTGCAGAATATGAACTGGGACAGGAAATTAAAGCAGATATTTTTGAAGCCGGTGACAAAATTGATGTGACGGCCAAGTCAAAGGGTAAAGGTTTCCAGGGTGCGATTAAGCGCCACGGACAGTCCCGCGGACCAATGGGCCACGGCTCCAAATTCCATAGACATGCTGGTTCTAATGGTTCTGCATCCGATCCAAGTAAAGTATTTAAGGGCAAGAAAATGCCTGGCCAGATGGGCGCTGAGCGTGTTACTATCCAGAATCTTGAGGTGGTACGCGTAGATGCAGAAAATAATTTACTTTTGGTAAAGGGAGCAGTTCCGGGACCAAAGAAATCAATCGTAATTGTGAAAGAATCCGTTAAGGCATAACTTTTCGGAAAGGAGGATGACACAGATGGCAAGCGTATCTGTTTATAATAAGGAAGGCAAAGAAGTAGAAAAATTAGAACTCAATGATTCCGTCTTTGCCGCCCCTGTGAATGAGCACTTAGTGCATATGGCAGTTGTTTTACAGCTGGCAAATAAGCGTCAGGGGACGCAGAAGGCAAAAACCCGTTCCGAAGTACGCGGCGGTGGAAGAAAGCCCTGGAGACAAAAGGGAACCGGTCATGCAAGGCAGGGTTCTATCCGTGCTCCACAGTGGACCGGCGGTGGTGTAGTATTTGCACCAGTTCCGAGAGATTACTCATTTAAAATGAATAAGAAAGAAAAAGCGGCAGCAATCAAATCCGTTTTATCTTCTAAAGTGAGCGAAAATAAGCTTATCGTTGTTGATAATCTTGATATGGAGGCTCCGAAGACAAAAGAAATGAAAAAGATTCTTGCAAACCTGAATGCAGAGAAGGCACTCGTTGTTGTAGAAGGAGATGGTGCAAACACAATTCTTTCTGTTAGAAACCTGAAAACGGCAAGAGGCGTGTACAGCAACTCCATTAACGTATATGATATGTTGAAATATGATACGGTAGTGGCAACGAAAGATGCTGTAAAAGCAATCGAGGAGGTGTACGCATAATGGCAGATTTGAAATATTATGATATTATTTCTAAACCGGTAATTACAGAGAAATCCATGGCTGGTATGGAATTAAAAAAGTACACATTCGATGTGCATACAGAAGCGACAAAGACACAGATTAAAGAGGCAGTTGAAAAAATGTTTCCGGGAACTAAAGTAGAGAAGGTCAACACCATGAACCTGAAGGGCAAAAAGAAAAGACGCGGCATGGTAACCGGAAAAACAGCCAAGAGAAAGAAAGCTATCGTTCAGCTGACTGAGGACAGCGCCGATATTGAAATTTTTGAGGGACTTTGATAAGGATTTGTAGAATTGAAAGGAGTGTAACACATGGGAATTAAAACCTATAACCCATATACCCCTTCTAGAAGAAATATGAGCGGTTATGACTTCTCCGAGATTACAAAATCTACTCCGGAGAAATCCCTGACAGTTTCTTTGAAGAAGCATGCAGGACGCAATGCACAGGGAAAGATTACCGTTAGACATCGCGGAGGCGGTTCTAGAAGGAAATACAGAATTATTGATTTCAAGAGAAATAAAGACGGGATTCCGGCTACGGTTAAGAGTATTGAGTACGATCCGAACCGAACAGCAAATATTGCTCTTGTCAGCTATGCAGATGGCGAGAAGAGATACATTCTTGCTCCGGTAGGGTTGAAGGTCGGACAGCAGATTATGAACGGCGAGACAGCTGATATTAAAGTTGGTAACTGTCTTCCGTTAAAGGATATGCCTGTTGGTACTCAGATTCACAATATTGAAATGCATCCGGGCCACGGCGGACAGCTTGTCCGTGCGGCTGGTGTAAGCGCTCAGCTGATGGCGAAAGAAGGAAAGTATGCGATTATCCGTATGCCATCCGGTGAGATGAGAATGGTTCCTATCGTATGCCGCGCTTCTGTCGGACAGGTAGGAAATACAGAACACAATCTGATTAACATTGGTAAGGCAGGGCGTAAACGCCATATGGGCATCCGTCCTACTGTGCGCGGTTCTGTTATGAACCCGAATGACCATCCACATGGTGGTGGTGAAGGTAAGGCTCCGGTTGGACGTCCGGGACCATGTACACCTTGGGGCAAACCTGCTCTTGGTTACAAGACGAGAAAGAAGCATAAACAGTCAAATAAAATGATTATCAGAAGACGCGATGGTAAGGCTTTGGCCAAATAAAGCCTTTCGTCACCCACAATAAGGAGGTAGTGATTTATGTCACGTTCATTAAAGAAGGGACCATTTGCAGATGCGCATTTATTGAAAAAAATTGATGCCATGAACGAGTCCGGAGATAAATCCGTTATAAAAACCTGGTCACGCCGCTCCACGATTTTTCCAAGCATGGTGAGCCATACAATTGCTGTCCATGACGGGAGAAAGCATGTGCCGGTATATATTACAGAGGACATGGTTGGGCACAAGCTCGGAGAGTTCGTTTTAACAAGAACTTATAGAGGGCATGGCAAAGACGAGAAAAGATAGAATTAGTTAAGAAAGGAGGTTTCTTGAGAAATGGCAAAAGGACATAGATCCCAGATCAAGAAAGAAAGAAACCAGAACAAAGATACAAGACCATCTGCCAAATTGTCATATGCCAGGATGTCTGCCCAGAAAGCGGGCTTCGTACTGGATGCAATCCGCGGCAAGGATGTGCAGACGGCACTTGCTATTTTGGAATATAATCCAAGATACGCTTCCAGCGTAATAAATAAGTTGTTGCGGTCTGCAATTGCAAATGCAGAAAATAATAATGGAATGGACCCGGAAAATCTTTATGTTGATGAGTGCTTTGCTGGCAAAGCTACTACAATGAAGAGAATCAGGCCGAGAGCTCGTGGTATGGCTTACCGTATTGAAAAGAGGATGTGCCATATTACCGTAATCTTGAATGAGAGATAAGGAAAGGAGATTAAGATGGGACAAAAAGTGAATCCACACGGCCTGAGGGTCGGCGTTATTAAAAACTGGGAGTCCAGGTGGTATGCAGATGCCGGCAGTTTTGCTGACAATCTGATTGAGGATCATAAAATTCGTGAATTTTTAAAGAAAAAACTGTATCATGCAGGCGTTTCCAAAATTGAAATTGAGAGAACTGCTGACCGTGTTAAAGTAATCGTATATACTGCAAAACCTGGTGTAGTAATTGGTAAGGGCGGCTCTGAAATTGAAAAGCTCAAAGGTGAGCTTGCCAAATATTCGGAGAAGAAAATTCTGGTTGATATCAAGGAAGTTAAAAGACCGGACAGCGATGCACAGCTTGTAGCAGAGAACATCGCCGGACAGCTTGAGAACCGTATTTCTTTCCGCCGTGCGATGAAATCATGCATGGGCCGTGCGATGAAGGCAGGCGCAAAGGGAATTAAAGCAGCTTGTTCCGGACGTCTCGGCGGTGCAGATATGGCCCGTACCGAGTTTTACAGCGAGGGAAATATTCCGTTGCAGACACTGCGTGCAGATATTGACTATGGTTTTGCAGAAGCAGATACAACTTATGGTAAAATCGGTGTAAAAACATGGGTTTACCATGGAGAAGTACTTCCAACCAAAGATAAAAAGAAGGAAGGGAGTGATAAATAATGTTAATGCCAAAGAGAGTAAAACGTCGTAAACAGTTTCGCGGTTCCATGAAAGGAAAAGCGATGCGTGGAAATAAAATTACTTACGGTGAATACGGCCTTGTGGCAATGGAGCCGTGCTGGGTTAAATCAAACCAGATTGAGGCAGCCCGTATTGCCATGACCCGTCATACAAAGCGTGGCGGTAAAGTTTGGATTAAGATTTTTCCGGATAAGCCGGTCACAAAGACCCCGGCTGAAACCCGAATGGGTAAAGGTAAAGGTGCGCTTGAATTCTGGGTAGCAGTTGTAAAACCGGGCAGAGTTATGTTTGAGATTGCCGGTGTCCCGGAAGAAACTGCGAGAGAGGCATTGAGGCTTGCTATGCACAAATTGCCGCTCAAGTGTAAAATTGTTTCTCGTGCAGATTTAGAAGGAGGTGCGGGCAGTGAAGAGTAAGGACTTTATGGATAGTCTGTCAGGCATGTCTTTGGCAGAGCTGAATGATGAACTGGTTGCCGCTAAAAAGGAACTTTTCAACCTGAGATTCCAAAACGCAACAAACCAACTTGACAATACAAGCAGAATCAAAGAAGTAAGAAGAAATATTGCTCGTATCCAGACAGTAATGTCCCAGGAACAGAGAGCAGCTAATTAAGCTTTGGAAAGGAGAATCTTGTTGTGGAAAGAAATCTGAGAAAGACCCGTACGGGTAAGGTTGTCAGCAACAAAATGGATAAAACTATTGTAGTTGCAGTAGTTGATAACGTAAAACATCCACTTTATGGCAAAATCGTAAAGAGAACTTATAAATTAAAAGCTCATGATGAAAACAATGAGTGCAATATTGGTGATAGAGTTAAAGTCATGGAGACAAGACCATTGTCCAAGGAAAAGAGATGGAGACTTGTCGAGATTATTGAGAAAGCCAGATAATCGGAGGCCAGAAAGGAGTATTTGTAATGGTACAGCAGGAGACAAGGTTAAGAGTCGCTGACAATACCGGGGCAAAAGAATTACTGTGCATCCGTGTACTTGGCGGTTCTGTTAGAAGATATGCGGCAGTTGGCGATATTATTGTTGCTACGGTCAAAGATGCAACACCAGGCGGAGTTGTAAAAAAGGGTGACATTGTTAAGGCTGTTGTTGTCAGGACAGTAAAAGAAATCCGTCGTCCGGATGGTTCTTATATTCGTTTTGATGAAAATGCAGCTGTAATCATCAAGGAGGATAAAACTCCACGAGGAACACGTATTTTCGGACCGGTAGCCAGAGAGTTAAGGGACAAACAGTTTATGAAGATTGTTTCCTTAGCGCCAGAAGTATTATAAGGAGGTGTCCCTAAGTGGCAATGTCAAAAATTAAAAAAGGTGATACCGTTCGCGTTATTGCCGGTGTAGATAAAGGTAAAGAAGGAAAGGTCCTGGAAATCAGGGACGGCAAGGTAAAGGTTGAGGGTGTCAACAAAGTGAAAAAACACATCAAACCAAACCAGGCCAACGCAAAGGGTGGAATTATTGAAGAAGAGGCTTTCTTCGACGTGTCTAATGTAATGTACGTTGTGAATGGAACCGTAACAAGAATTGGTTTTCGGGTTGAGGACGGAAAAGACAAAGTACGTTATGCCAAAAAAACAGGCACTGTTATTGATTAATTGAGAGAGGAGGCACTGTTTTAGAATGGCCAGATTAAAAGAGACATATTTGAACGAGATTGTTGATAAAATGATGAAGAAGTTCGGATATAAAAATGTAATGCAGGTACCAAAGCTCGAGAAAATTGTTATTAACATGGGCGTTGGAGAGGCAAAGGATAATTCCAAGGTATTGGATTCCGCAATCAGTGACCTTGAGATAATTGCAGGACAGAAAGCGGTTATTACAAGGGCAAAGAAATCCGTAGCGAACTTCAAACTTCGTGAGGGACAGCCAATCGGGTGTAAGGTTACACTCCGCGGTGAGAAAATGTATGATTTCGCGGACCGCCTGATCAACCTGGCGCTTCCACGTGTGCGTGACTTCCGCGGTATTAATCCAAATGCATTTGACGGACGCGGCAACTATGCGCTCGGTATCAAAGAGCAGTTGATTTTCCCGGAAATTGAGTATGATAAAGTGGATAAGGTAAGAGGCATGGATATTATCTTTGTCACAACTGCCAAAACAGATGAAGAAGCACGTGAACTCTTGGCACAGTTTGGTATGCCGTTTAAGAAATAGTTAGGAGGGAAATTTCATGGCTAAAACGTCTATGAAGGTTAAGCAGCAGCGCAAAGCAAAATTCTCTACCAGAGAGTACAGCCGCTGCAAAATTTGTGGTCGCCCACATGGATATCTGAGAAAATATGGAATTTGCAGAATCTGTTTCCGCGAACTGGCATATAAAGGTCAGATTCCAGGTGTTCGCAAAGCGAGCTGGTAAATGTTCGACAATCTATAAGGAGGAAAACGAAATGACAATGAGCGATCCTATTGCAGATATGCTTACAAGAATCCGTAATGCAAATACTGCAAAACATGATACAGTTGATGTGCCTGCTTCCAAAATGAAAATATCGATTGCTGAGATTCTTTTAAAGGAAGGATATATCAAAAATTTTGAAGTAGTAGAAGTAGATGGATTTAAGTCTATCCATATCACTTTGAAATACGGCAGGGACAAGAACGAAAAAATTATCTCAGGCCTGAAGAAAATTTCAAAACCGGGTCTGCGTATCTATGCTGGTGCAGAGGAGCTTCCAAAGGTACTTGGCGGCCTTGGAATAGCAATTATTTCAACAAATAAAGGTGTTTTGACAGATAAAGAAGCAAGAAAACTGAACGTAGGTGGAGAAGTTCTTGCTTTCATTTGGTAAAAATAAAGTGCCGGAACAGTCCGGGACAGCTTCTATAAATTTGTACTTTATAAAATTTTATTTTTAAAATCAGGAGGTAACGGCATGTCACGAATTGGAAGAATGCCTATCGCGGTTCCATCTGGTGTTACAGTGGATATTGCAGAAAATAATCGGGTGACGGTAAAAGGCCCCAAAGGAACACTTGAAAGAGTCCTTCCGGCGGAGATGGCTATTACAAAAGAAGGGGAGGAGATACTGGTATCCCGCCCTAACGATTTAAAGAAGATGAAATCCCTTCACGGTCTGACAAGGACATTGATTTACAACATGGTAGTCGGTGTTACGGAAGGGTATGAGAAGAGACTGGAAGTCAACGGTGTAGGTTACCGTGCTGCAAAACAGGGCAAGAAGCTTGTGCTTTCCCTTGGGTTTTCCCATCCGATTGAGATGGAGGATCCGGAAGGAATTGAAGTTACAGTAGATGGACAGAATCTCATTATTGTAAAAGGTATAGATAAAGAAAAAGTTGGCCAGTACGCCGCTGAAATCCGTGAGAAGAGAGCACCAGAGCCATATAAGGGCAAAGGTATCAAATATGTGGATGAAGTAATCCGGCGTAAAGTTGGTAAGACTGGTAAGAAATAAGAAAGGAGTAAAATAAAATGGTTAATAAAAAAGTCAGAAATGAAGTTCGAAAGAATAAACATAGAAGAATTCGTAGCCGTTTGTCTGGTACTCCTGAGAAACCACGTTTGGCTGTATTCCGCAGTAATAATCATATGTATGTCCAGATTATTGATGATGTCGCTGGTAATACAATCGTTTCTGCATCTACTCTTCAGGCAGATGTTAAGGACGGTCTTGAGAAGACAAACAATGTTGAAGCAGCATCAAAACTTGGTACTGTAATTGCTAAAAAAGCGTTGGATAATGGCATCAAGAATGTTGTATTTGACCGTGGCGGTTATATTTATCAGGGTAAAGTAAAGGCTTTGGCAGACGCAGCAAGAGAAGCTGGTCTGGAATTCTAATAAGGAGGAAAACACATGAAACGTGAAATTATTGATGCCAGTCAGTATGAGTTAGAAGATAAAGTTGTATCAATTAAGCGTGTTACCAAGGTTGTTAAAGGTGGACGTAACTTCCGTTTTACTGCACTTGTTGTAGTAGGGGATGGTAATGGGCATGTTGGTGCAGGTTTAGGCAAGGCAATGGAAATTCCGGAGGCGATCCGCAAGGGAAAAGAGGACGCTATGAAGAAACTCATCGAAGTGCCATTGGATGAGAATAAGAGTATTCCTCATGATTATACCGGAGAGTTTGGAAGTGCTTCCGTTTTGATGAAGAAGTCTCCAGAGGGTACTGGAATTATCGCCGGTGGTCCTGCCCGTGCGGTTTTGGAGCTGGCCGGATTTAAAAATATCCGTACAAAATCTCTGGGTTCCAGAAATAAGCAGAATGTTGTCCTTGCGACAATAGAAGGCCTTAAATGTCTGAAGACTCCGGAGCAGGTAGCAAAGCTTCGTGGAATTTCAGTAGAAGAAGTTTTGGGCTAGGAGGTGCAAAAACATGGCAGGTAAATTAAAAATCACATTAGTCAAGTCTACCATTGGTGCAATTCCAAAGCACAGAAAGACGGTAGAGGCGCTTGGCCTTAGAAAAATCAATAAAACCGTTGAGATGCCTGATAACGCTGCTACACGCGGCCAGATTCAGCAGATTAGGCACCTTATCAAGGTAGAAGAAATCTAATAAGGAGGTGCAGAGGATGAATTTATCAGAATTGAAACCGGCTAAAGGCTCAAAGCACAGCAATGCATTCCGCAGGGGCCGCGGCCATGGTTCAGGAAATGGTAAAACGGCCGGCAAGGGACACAAGGGACAGAAAGCCCGTTCCGGTTCACCGAGACCAGGTTTTGAAGGCGGTCAGATGCCATTATACAGAAGAATCCCAAAAAGAGGATTTACAAATATCAACAGGAAGGACATTGTAGGAATTGGCCTGGATCGTCTGGATGTATTTGAAGATGGTGCAGAGGTTACAGTGGAAACCCTGATAGAAAAGGGAATCGTTAAAAATCCAAAAGATGGTGTAAAGATTCTTGGAAATGGAGAAATAACCAAAAAGCTTGATGTCAAAGTACATGCGTTCAGCAAGAGTGCCGCTGAGAAAATTCAGGCTGCTGGTGGAAAAGCAGAGGTGATTTAATGTTAACAACCATTCAGAATGCGTTAAAAACAAAAGAAATCCGTATGAAACTGCTTTATGTCCTGTTTGCACTTGTTATTGTCAGAATCGGATGTAATATTCCGGTTCCTGGCGTCAACAGCAATGTGATGCAGCAATTTTTTAATAGTAACCAGTCACTTGGATTTTTGGACGTTATGACAGGTGGTTCATTCTCAAGGATGACAATTTTCGCACTGAACATTACACCCTATATTACCGCATCAATTATTTTGCAGCTTTTGACAATTGCCATTCCACGTCTGGAAGAGATGCAGAAGGATGGCGAGGACGGCCGCAAAAAGATTAATGAGTATACACGGTATCTTTCTATTGTATTGGCAATCATTGAAAGTGTTGCTATGGTAATTGGTTTCCGTAACCAGAACTTCTTTAAGGATTCCGGTTATGTGTCTATGATTGTTGCCGTTGCTGCACTGACAGCAGGAGCAGCCTTTATGATGTGGCTTGGTGAACAGATAACGGTCAAGGGCGTGGGAAATGGTATTTCCATTATCCTGTTAATTAATATCGTTGCACGTATCCCGAGTGACTTGATCGGTCTTTATAACACCTATATCTCCGGTGCGGGCAATATTACAAATGCAATTCTTGCCGCCGTTATTATTGTGGCAATCATTGTCGCAATGTTTGCTTTCATTGTATGGCTTCAGGATGGCGAGCGCAGGATTCCGGTACAGTATGCAAAAAAAATACAGGGCAAAAGAGTGGCTGGCGGACAGTCCACGCATATTCCGCTAAAAGTAAATACAGCGGGTGTAATTCCGGTTATTTTTGCAAGCTCTATGATGTCTCTGCCGGTTATCATTGCCAGTTTCGCCGGTATTCAGCCAGCTACAGGACCGAATGCTTCTGTATTCCAGAAGCTGCTTACGGTATGTAACCAGAGCGACTGGTGCAAGGTTGGCAGCTGGGGTGAGTTTAAGTATACATTGGGATTATTAGTATATATTGCGCTGGTAATTTTCTTTGCCTACTTCTACACATCTGTAACGTTCAATCCCCTTGAGATTGCTAATAATATGAAGAAACAGGGCGGATTTATTCCGGGTATTCGTCCCGGCAAACCAACGACCGATTATCTGACTTCCGTACTGAACAGTATTATACTGATTGGTGCCATTGGTATGGTAATTGTCTGCGTTGTTCCAATTATTTTCTCCGGTGTATTCGGCGCGAATGTATCGTTCAGCGGTACTTCCCTGATTATCGTTGTCGGTGTTGTAATTGAGACGATTAAGCAGATTGAATCGTTAGTATTAGTCCGTCATTACAAGGGCTTTTTGGGAAACTAAGATAGAATAGGTAATGGCCCCCTGCCAGGTTTTTTTGGTGGGAGGTCCTTACTGCATTTATAAGAAAGGTTTTGTGAATTATGAAAATTGTTATGTTAGGTGCGCCGGGGGCCGGCAAGGGTACACAGGCAAAAATGATTTCTGAGAAATACGGTATTCCTCATATTTCAACCGGGGATATTCTCCGTGCCAATATTAAGGAAAATACAGAGCTTGGCCAAAAAGCGAAAGAGTACATGGACAAGGGGCTTCTTGTTCCGGATGAGCTGGTTGTGGATTTAGTAGTAGACCGTCTCTCACAGGATGATGCGAAAAAGGGGTATATCCTGGATGGTTTTCCACGTACCATTCCACAGGCAGAGGCTTTGACAGAAGCTCTGGCAAAAATTGGCGAAAAACTGGATTACGCTATTAACGTAGATGTACCGGATGAAAATATTGTAAAAAGAATGTCTGGCAGACGTGCATGTGTGGGCTGCGGCGGAACATATCATATTGTATACAACCCGACAAAAGTGGAAGGCGTCTGTGATGCCTGCGGCGGGGAATTGATTCTTCGCGATGATGATAAACCGGAGACGGTTCAGCAGAGACTTTCTGTATATCATGAGCAGACTCAGCCGCTCATCAACTATTATACAAAAGAGGGAATTTTAAAAGAGGTTGACGGTACAGTTGCCCTGGATGATGTATTTGCAGCAATTGTAAAAATTCTTGAGTAAAAAACGGAGGCCTGTTTTATGGCAGTAACAATAAAGTCAGAGCGGGAAATCCAGATTATGCGTGATGCCGGGAAAATACTTGCAGAGGTACATGACCGGCTGGCAGAGATGATAGAACCCGGCATCACAACATTGGAAATTGACCGCAGGGGAGAGGAGTTAATCCGGAATGCCGGCTGCATTCCGTCTTTTAAAGGATATGAGGGATATCCGGCGTCTATTTGCGTATCAGTAAATGATGAAGTAGTACATGGTATTCCCAATAAAAAGCACCGTCTTTTTGAAGGTGATATTGTCAGTCTGGACGCTGGCGTCATTTATAAGGAATATCAATCGGATGCCGCAAGAACATACGGTGTTGGTCAGGTTGATGCAGAGTCGCAGAAATTGATGGATGTGACAAAGGAATGTTTTTATCAGGGAATTCGGTTTGCGAAAGCAGGAAACCATTTGTATGATATTTCATCAGCAATTCAGAAATACGCAGAGTCCAATGGTTTTTCCGTTGTCCGCGATCTGGTCGGGCATGGAATTGGAAAGGAAATGCATGAGGAACCGCAGATACCGAATTATAAGCCCAAAATCGGACGCGGTATTCGTCTTTGTCCGGGAATGACACTGGCGATTGAGCCGATGATTAATGCGGGGGCATACGATGTATGGATTCTTGAGGATGACTGGACCGTAGTGACACGGGACGGGAAAAAATCAGCGCATTATGAAAATACAGTATTAATTACGGATGGGGAGCCGGAGATTTTATCATTGATTTGAGTTGGAGGTAATGTTGAAAGATGTCAAAAGCAGATGTAATTGAAATTGAGGGAACAGTAGTGGAAAAACTGCCAAATGCCATGTTTCAGGTAGAGTTGGAGAATGGTCACAGAGTACTGGCACATATAAGCGGTAAACTTCGCATGAACTTTATTCGTATCTTGCCTGGTGACAAAGTAACTTTGGAGCTGTCCCCGTATGATTTGACAAAGGGAAGAATTGTCTGGAGGGACAAATAGTTCCAATAAAGTAAAAAAGTGCTTGCATCATATGAAATGATATGATATACTTTTAAGCGGACTTTTTTGAAAGGAGGGTATTACTGTGAAAGTTAGATCGTCAGTAAAACCGATTTGCGAGAAATGCAAAGTCATTAAAAGAAAGGGACGTGTCAGAATTATCTGCGAAAATCCCAAACACAAACAAAGACAAGGCTAATGAATATATCCGAAAACCTAAAGAGGGATTCTTTAGGTCGTTTTCGTGTTTATAAATTCAGGTTCTTGCTTTCTGTGTTACAGCACCGGAGAAACCGTCAAATTTCTTTTGTTCAGGTGTTGTGATATCACAACGGCAACAGATGTGTTGTGATTTAAAGCGGCTGATGCGTGTTCTGCCAGGGCGCGCAAAAAAATTAATTACAAAAAATAATGGAGGTGTAAAGCACACATGGCTCGTATAAGCGGTGTAGATTTACCAAGAGAGAAACGTGTAGAAATAGGTCTTACCTATATTTATGGTATCGGTGTCGCAAGCTCAAGAAGAATTCTTGCGGAAGCAAACGTAAATCCGGATATTCGTTGTAAAGATTTAACAGATGAGGATGTTTCCAAAATCCGTGATGTAATTGACCGTACACAGGTGGTTGAGGGTGACCTCCGCCGTGAAGTGGCTCTGAATATCAAGAGACTTCAGGAGATTGGCTGTTATCGGGGAATCCGTCATAGAAAAGGACTTCCGGTGCGTGGTCAGAAAACGAAGACGAACGCCAGGACAAGAAAAGGTCCAAAACGTACGGTAGCGAACAAGAAGAAATAATTTAGGAGGTAAGACAAGTGGCGAAACAAGTTGCAAAAAAGGTGTCAAAGAAGCGTGTCAAAAAGAATATAGACCGTGGACAGGCACATATCCAGTCATCTTTTAATAATACAATCGTAACGCTGACAGATATGGAAGGCAATGCGATTTCATGGGCAAGTGCAGGCGGACTTGGATTCCGCGGTTCTAAAAAGTCTACTCCATATGCTGCACAGATGGCAGCGGAGACGGCAGCAAAAGCAGCACTTCCTCATGGTCTTAAAACAGTAGAGGTAATGGTGAAAGGACCGGGTTCAGGACGTGAAGCTGCCATCCGTGCCATTCAGGCATGCGGTATTGAAGTTACCAGTATCCAGGATGTTACGCCGGTTCCACACAACGGCTGCAGACCGCCAAAACGTAGAAGAGTTTAGTTGAGAATAAGGAGGATTAATTAGAAATGGCTAGAGATATGACACCTGTTTTGAAAAGATGCAGGTCTCTTGATTTAGATCCTGTATATCTGGGAATTGATAAAAAATCCAAGAGAAATGCCAGAACTGGAAAGAAGTTAAGTGAGTACGGCAGTCAGCTGCGGGAAAAGCAGAAGGCAAAGTTTATTTATGGCGTTCTTGAGAAACCGTTCCGTAATTATTTTGCCCGTGCGCAGAAATTAAAATATGGTACAACTGGTGATAATCTGATGATTCTTCTGGAGCTCAGACTTGATAATGTATTATTCCGTCTGGGATTTGCCAGGACAAGAAAAGAAGCAAGGCAGATTGTTGACCACAAACATGTACTTGTAAATGGCAAATGCGTCAACATTCCATCTTATCAGATGAAAGCTGGCGATACCATTGAAATAAAAGAAAAATTCAAAGGGGCTCAGAGATATAAAGACATTCTTGAGGTGACCGGTGCAAGACTGGTACCTGCATGGCTCGAGGCAGACCAGGAGTCTTTGTCCGGAACTGTGAAGGAAATCCCAAGCAGAGCAGAGATTGATGTGCCTGTAAATGATGTGCTTATCGTCGAGTTGTACTCCAAGTAATTTTCTAAACCCAAAAGGAGGGTCCGGTAGTGTTTGATTTTGAAAAGCCTAGAATTGAAATTGCTGAAATTTCGGAAGATAAAAAATATGGATGTTTTGTAGTAGAACCACTGGAAAGAGGATATGGAACTACTTTGGGTAATTCACTCAGACGAATCATGCTCTCGTCCCTGCCGGGTGCAGCAGTAAGCCAGATTAAAATTGACGGCGTTGTACATGAGTTTAGCTCAATTCCGGGAATAAAGGAAGACGTAACAGAAATCGTTATGAATATTAAAAATCTGGCGATTAAAAATGAGAGCCAGGATTTGAATACCCCAAAGATGATGTACATTGATGCACATGGCGAGGGTGTTGTCACAGCAGCAGATATTAAATGTGATTCCGATATCGAAATAATAAATTCCGAACAGGTTATTGCCACCCTGAACGGTGGTTCCGATTGTAAGCTTTACATTGAAATGACAGTAACAAATGGGCGTGGTTATGTCAGCTCAGACAAGAACAAAAGGGATGATATGGCAATTGATGTGATTCCGATTGATTCGATTTATACGCCTATTGAAAGAGTCAACATTAAGGTTGAGAATACCCGTGTTGGACAGATTACTGACTTTGATAAACTGACATTGGATGTATTTACCAATGGTACACTGGAACCGGATGAGGCGGTGAGCCTCGCAGCAAAGGTATTGAGTGAGCATTTGAATTCCTTTATCGACCTCTCAGAGAAGGCAAAAATGGCAGAGGTTATTGTAGAGAAAGAGGAAGACGAGTCCCAAAAGGTTATGGATATGAACATTGACGAGCTTGAGTTGTCAGTGCGTTCTTATAACTGTCTCAAGAGGGCCGGAATCAATACCGTTGAAGAATTGACAAATAAAACTGCAGAAGATATGATGAAAGTTCGTAACTTAGGCCGTAAGTCCCTTGAGGAAGTGCTGGCTAAGTTGAAAGAGCTCGGTTTGTCTCTCAGCACAGGAGAGGCTGAATAATAGTTTTAGCAAGGAGGAAATACAAAAATGGCAGGCTATAGAAAACTTGGAAGAACTTCCAATCAGAGAAAAGCTTTGCTCAGAAATCAGGTAACCAATCTCCTGTATCATGGAAAGATTGTTACAACCGAAGCAAAAGCGAAAGAAATTCGCAAGATTGCTGAGCGTATGATAGCACTGGCAGTTCGTGAAAAAGATAACTATGAGACCGTGACGGTTCAGGCTAAAGTTCCGCAGAAGGATAAAGATGGGAAAAGGGTGAAAGAGGTTAAGGACGGTAAGCGTGTGACAGTATACGATATCGTGGATAAAGAGATTAAAAAAGACCTTCCTTCCCGACTTCATGCAAGACGTCAGATGAAGAAAGTCCTTTATACAATAAAGGAAGTTCCTGCGGAGACGGCAGGGAGAAAGAAGGGAACAAAAGTAGTTGATTTGACCAATGTTCTCTTTGACGAAATTGCGCCAAAGTATGCATCCCGTCAGGGTGGTTATACAAGAATCATTAAGATTGGACCACGTAAGGGCGATGCAGCGATGGAAGTTGTAATTGAACTTGTGTAATTCATAAAATTTAAAAGTTAGATTAGATGCGGAGCAGGTAACTGCTCCGTTTTTTACTATCAATCGATGGTTGTATATCAACCGATGGTTGATATTTTTCCCCGAATAGTTGCTGGCTGCCACGTGATAAGTATTTTAAAATATATTTATAAAATATCTTTACATGAAAGGCGGGGAAATATGGAATATAGTATTGCCGGCAATCTAAAGTATATCTTGAAAAAGGAATTTAACTGGTACCATTCATTGAGATACCTATTTCCCTTACGAATTATTGTCAGTTGTATTCTTCCTGTTGTTGAGACGGCAGTTCCTGCACTTGTAGTAAATATTGTATCGAAGCAGGAAGGTGGAAAAAAGTTAGTGTTCTACTTATGCTGCAGTTTGATATTGTGTTTATTTTTCAGTATTTTAAGAGATTACACAACACAATGGGTTGATAAAATAGGGGCCTGGTGCCGTGACCAGAATTTTAATCAGATGCTGATCCGTAATGCGATGGAGATGGATTATTGTGTGCTTGAAAAAGAAGAAACACAGACGAAGATGAGCATGGCAGCAAAGGCGATTGGAAGTAACTATGAGGGAATAGAAGGGATGACAAGGGCGTCCGTCCAATTGTTCATTGGTGTGGTTGGAATCACAGGATATGCAGGGATTATTATATCTGTGGATGTTAGAATTTTATTGATACTGGTCCTTATGTGTATTGTAAATATATTATTGAGTAAAAAAGCAAACGAATACTTAAAAAAGTACAATAAAGAGGAGGGAAAGGTTTCAAAACAATGTGATTATTTGTATCGCACAATGACGGATTATAGGGATATAAAGGACATTATCCTGTTTAATATGTCAACGTGGTTTTGTGGTGAGTTTAATAAATTGTGTAAAAGGAAAAAGAAGATAAGCAATAATATTGAAAGGGTATGGAGTTATCCAGAGATTTCAGATGTGATTTTTGTGGGATTAAAAGATGGTGCTGCCTGCTACATTTTGATTGACAGCGTCCTGGCAGGAAATATTTCAATTGCTGCGTTTACTTTTTACATTGGGATTATAAATGGATTTTCAGGATGGCTGTTTCAAATTGTTGGAGCAGTCGGAGACTTGAAAAGAGCTAATATTCAGGTCAATTCATTTCGAGAAGTTGTAAAGGAACACGAACAGGATTCAGATGATAAAGAAAATATAACAAATTTTCCACATAAAAAGACGGGCATACGATTGGAAAAAGTATCTTTTGCCTATGAAAACAATGAGCGGAAAGTTCTCGACAATATAAGTTTTAAAATCGAATCAGGGGAAAAAGTTGCCCTTGTAGGTGAAAATGGAGCCGGTAAATCGACACTGATAAAAATTCTAACAGGACTTTATAGAAACTTTGAGGGTGAAATATGGATGGGCAACAAAAAATATTGTGCAGATAGGGAGAATGATTTTCCTCAGGACGATGTTACGGTAGTATTTCAGGACAGTGCCTTGCTGGCATTTTCCATTGGAGAAAATATTGCATGTAAACCATTGAATCAGGTGGATGAGACACGGGTTCTTGGAACCATCAAAAAAATAGGACTATATAAAAAGATTTCCAAACTGCCACAGGGAATTCATACCAGAATTTCCAAAATCATTGATAGGGATGGTGTTGATTTTTCCGGCGGAGAAAGACAGAAATTATTGCTTGCAAGAAGCCTTTATCAAGATGGCAGCATAATTATTCTGGATGAACCAACCAGTGCGCTTGATCCGATTGCAGAAAAAAAATTATATGAAGACTTTTCAGATATTGTGAATGGGCGGACGGCAATATTTGTTTCTCATAGATTAGCGACAACTAAGTTTTGTGACAGGATTATTGTTTTAAAGGGAGGAGCTGTTATTGAGGAGGGGACACATGATGAGTTGATGAAAAAACAAGGAGAATATGCGAGGATGTATCAGGTGCAAAGTAAATATTATAAGTAATTTGCTCTGAAACAGATAAAATGAGGAGGCTGATGATGCTGCAGAAAAAGGATAAAAAATTAAAGTTTTCCTTTCGGGATTTTGTTTCTGTTTTGCGTTTTGTGAAAATGCTTTCAGCTAAATATCTTGTAATAGCCGGCTTTTATACAATAATCGACACCCTGGCTCCATTTATTAATTTGTTTTTTATGAGCATTATCATTGATCAACTGGTACAAAAATCCACCCCAGGGGAGATTTTCAACATTGTAATTGTCATGATATTGCTAAATGTGTTGATTAATATAACAAGGGCATTATTGAATAAAAGTAAAAAAGTGGAAGAGCGGTATTTAGAGGATAAGACAAAAGAACGGATTGTTAAAACTGCTGTATCGCTTCCTTATGAAATTCTTGAGAAAAAGGAAACACAGGAATTACTGCGTACTGCAGAAGAAGGCTGTAAATCGAACGGAGGAATACAATCTTTATGTAATGATATATACTCGGCAATAGGTGGAGTAATTCTGTTTGTCTATTCGCTGATTGTTTGCAGCAATTTATTTTTGATTAAGCAGGATATCCATATAGAAGACGGAATGGGAATTTTGATCAACTCTCCATTGGGGTTATGTTTGATAGTATGTATTTTTGGAATCGCCATATGGGTGATTTGCCGAAATATAAAAAAAGTTGGAGCAATTCAGAAAGATTTTTTTGAACAAAATGTTATGGCAAATAACAAATTTGGATACTTCCGCAGATTTGTATATGAGTATAATATTGGGAAAGATATACGCTTATACAATATGCAGAACATGATTCTGGAAAATTTAAAGGAATCTGATCAGGGTGTAAAAAAAGTTGAAACAATTATTCAAAATAAAAGAATACGCTGTAATCAAATTAGTATTATTTTGAATACTGTCATACAGCTTGTCATATATATTTTTGTGGCATTAAAAGCAATTTATGGCATAATAACAATTGGGCAGATATCGTTTTATGTTTCGACGATTCTTGCAGTATTTAATCATGTGAATAGCATGACATCTGCTATTACATGGATCCCTATAAAATGTGATTATATAAAGAAGTATTTGGATTTTGTTGGATTAGACAAGGAAGATGGGGAAACTGGTACATTAAATATTCAATCTCCCATTCAAATTGAATTTTGTCATGTTGATTTTTCCTATCCGGATTCATCAGAACTGGTACTCAAGGACATCAATATCGTGCTAAATGCAGGAGATGTTGTGGCGGTAGTGGGAAGAAATGGTGCAGGGAAATCTACGTTTATTAAGCTTCTGTGTGGCTTGTACCGCCCTGTATCCGGAACAATTCTTGTAAATGGCGTTGATATACAGACAATAAGCAAAGAGGAGTATTACAAGCTGTTATCAGCTGTGTTTCAGGATTATAAGCTCTATGCGTTTTTGCTGGGACAGAATATCGCAGCAAATCAGGATTTCAATGCAGATGAGGTCATGAATCTATGTGATGAAGTAAATATAGGCAATATAGTTAGCAATCTGAAGGAAGGGCTGAATACCTATTTATATAATTACATGGAAAAGGGAGTGGAATTATCCGGCGGACAGATGCAAAAAGTAGCAATTGCCCGTGCTTTTTATAAGAAAGGAAAGATAAACATTTTTGATGAGCCGTCAAGTGCGCTGGATTCAAAAACAGAAAATGAAGTTTATGAAAAAATTATGTCACATGGGGGTACGGATCAGCTTATCTTATTTGTATCTCATAGAATGTCAAGCTGTCAGTTGAGTAATCGCATTGTGGTGTTTAAAGATGGGCGGATTATTCAGCAGGGGAGACATGCTCAATTGGTAAATGAGAATGGAGAATACAAAGATTTATGGACTGCCCAGGCCCAGTATTATTAATTATAAGTAAAAATTTATGAAAGGAGTTTGAGTTATGACAATTGGAGAAAAAATTAAAAATGCCAGAAAAGAAAAACTTATGAGCCAGGAGGTGTTAGCGGAGAAGCTGGGAGTCAGTATTCAGGCAGTCAGCAAATGGGAATGCGGACTAAACTATCCGGATATTTTGAATCTGCCGCAGATAGCAGATTATTTAAATATCAGCCTGGATGAATTGCTGCGTGATAATTTCGATGGAGAGAGGGAAGTAATATCACCAGAACTTCCGGATGATGGGAAACTGCGTATTTTAGCAGCAGTAGGACAGAAAGTTATATTGCAGGCGGATAAAGAGGAAACGATAAACATTTCAGAGCTTACGATTCACCTCAGTGACGTTTCTCTGGGGGAAAAACAGATAGAACTGCATGTTGTAGGAAATGCTGAAATAATGGGGACAGTGGATGGCAGTGTGACGGCGGGAAATAACGTTCATGTGGATGGAAATGTAGACGGTAGTATTACGGCGGGAAATAATGTTACGGTGAATGGAAACGTAGATGGCAGTGCAACTGCCGGAAATAATGTTAGTGTGAACGGAAGTGTAGATGGCAGCGTAAACGCCGGAAATGATGTTAAAATGGGTATGTGATTAGAAAGACCCGGCTTTTCTGCCGGGTCTTTCGTTACAACAAGCTGGCCCGCAATGCGTGACAGCGCTTGTTGGATATTATTTATTGATTGCTCAGCTGTTTTAATTCTTCCAGCATTTTTGGAAGTTCCGTATCCATATTCTCATTGGAGAACTGGCATGTACCTACTTTTTTATGGCCGCCGCCATTGTATTTTAACATCAGGCTTCCGACATTGACATTGGATGTGCGGTTCAGAATGCTGTAGCCAACGGCTGCACTGCATCCCTGGCCTCCACGGCCGCTGACAATCCATGCGGAAATATTCTGCTCCGGGTACATACTGTAAATCATAAAGCGGTTTCCCGAATAGATTGGGTCAACCCCGCGCAAATCAGAAATAATCAAATTGCCCTCTACAACCGTATGGGCTTCTACCATTTCTTTGAATTTCTCGGTCTGTTCAAAATATACATCAATTCGCTCCTGCACGTCAGGGAGGGCAAGAATTTCCTCCGTTGTCATTGTACGGCAGGCATCAATCAATTTTTCCATCAGCTGATAATTGGAAATGGTAAAATTGCGCCAGCGTCCGAGTCCGGTTCTCGGGTCCATCAGAAAACCGACCAAAATCCAGCCCTTTGGATTCTGAACTTCATCAATCGTCAGATTACCGGAATCGACCTTATCTACTGCCTCCATCATATCGTCAAATTGGGGGAACTTTTCCCTTCCGCCGTAATATTCATAAATAATTCGTGCGCAAGATGGTGTAACACGGCTTTCCCCTTTATATTTACCCTCTAACTGCAGCCGTTCATGCTCGCTGGAATGGTGGTCAAACCAAAGACCGCAGCCTTCCACATAGGGCACATTGGCAAGACAGTCGTCTTCATTTACCTCTACAAGTCCATCCTGTAAATCTTTGGGATGTGCGAACTTCCAGTGGTCAATAATGCCGGCCTCTTTCAGCAGGGCGCCACAGGCAAGTCCATCAAAGTCAGAACGAGTAATGAGTCTCATGTATTTTTCCTCCCATTTTTTAGGTTTAACGTTGTTTACATTCACAAATGTACAATATATACCCTATTTTACTCTTTCCTATCAGCCTTTGCAAGTTTTTTTTGAGCGGAATCGTGTCGTATTTTCGGGTATAATTTTTATATTAGAGTAAATACTGAAAATACTAGTTTATAGCAATATTTTATCTATTTTATGGAGGCAGAAGGTTATGAGAATTATTACAGAGAAAAGTTTATTTGATTTTAAGTTTTATTTACAGGAAGAGGAAAAAAGTCAGGCAACCGTTGAAAAATATATGCGTGATTTAAAGAAATTGCTCAAATTTATGGACGGACGCGAAGTTACGAAAATGCGGATGATTGAATATAAGGCATATCTTCAGGGGACGGGGCATTATAAAATGAGCAGCATTAATTCCTTTTTAGTGGCAGCCAATTGTCTGTTTGAGTTTCTGGAGTGGTTTGATTTAAAAGTAAAGACCTTTAAAATACAGCAGGAAATATTTATTCCGGAAAACAGGGAATTAACAAAAGAGGAGTATAAACGATTAGTTCGGATGGCAAACCGGAAAGGGAAAAAACGTATTGCCCTGATTGTTCAGACCATATGTGCAACCGGAATACGGGTAAGTGAACTGCCGGCTTTGACAGTGGGAAGTGTAAAGCGGGGAACAGCCGTAGTCTATAACAAGGGTAAACAGAGACAGATATTAATACCCAGGGCGTTGCAAGTATCTCTGTTGCGGTATATACGGGAGAACGGATTAAAAAGCGGAGTAGTTTTTTGCAGCTCCAGCGGGAAGGCATTGGACCGTACTTATATATGGCGGGAGATGAAAAGCATATGTGCAGAAGCAAATATCAACAAAGATAAAGTTTTTCCGCATAATCTGCGTCATCTGTTTGCCAGAAGTTTTTATCAGATGAACAAGGATATCGCTAAATTGGCAGATATGTTGGGGCACAGCAGAATTGATACGACCAGGATATATATCAAAGCATCAAGTCTTGAACACAGAAAGGAGTTAGAAGCACTAAATTTAATAGTTTCCATAGAATAAGTACACATAATGATTATTATGTGGATAGTAGTCAAATGACTACATTCTTACAAAATCAGATTATATCACTAAACATATCGAAATTCAACATATTTCTACATAAAATGCATAGCTGCCTGTTTGACATCCGAATTGTGTACTTACCGTGAAATGCCGTCATAGATACACAAATCAGCTTATCCACATAATAATCATTATGTGGATAGTACGTATATTTTAGACAGCAGATGGTGGTTTTCGGAGGTGCCGGCATGGCGGAATTAAGTATTTCCTATAGTTGTCTCAGTAAAAATGGGGGACGTGATATCAATGAGGACTACCTGGACGTATCAATCATGCCGGAGAGACTTGCTTTTATATTGTGTGATGGATTAGGTGGTCATGGCAATGGAGATATTGCATCGCAATTTGTCACTGAGACATTGAAAAACAGCCTGGAAAAGTCAGAGGGACTGGAAGACAGCATTTTAACTGCCCAGAGGGGGCTTTTGCAGCTGCAAAGGGAAAATAATGCCATCCATTCTATGAAAACAACTTTAACGTGTTTAACATTGGAAAAGAATACAGCGAAATTCGGATATGTTGGAGATTCACGGATCTATTGTTTTGATAAGGGAAAATACAAGCTCCGCAGTCAGGACCACAGTGTTCCGCAGATGCTGGCATCCCGCGGGCTGATTCAGGAAGAGGAAATCCGGCACCATGAGGACCGCAGTAAATTATTACGGGTTATGGGAACCGAGTGGGATGTCCCCAAATACCAAATCGTGGACAACATTCCTCTTTCCTGTCATCTGAGCTTTTTATTGTGCAGTGATGGATTCTGGGAATTAATTGATGAAAAACAGATGGTAAAAACATTAAAAAAATCAGAATCCCCACAGCAGTGGTTAGAGGATATGGAAACCATAATATTGCAAAACGGACAAAATACAGATATGGATAATTATTCTGCCATTGCCGTATTTTTGAGGTAAAAAGGGAGAGCAGGATATGATTACAAAATGCAAAAACGGCCACTGGTATGATTCCAGTGTAGATAATAGCTGTCCGCACTGCAGGCAGGAGGGGGAGCGGCTTGGCATTCGGCTGGACGACTTAGAGGAAGATGACCATACCGTATCTTTTGCCGGGATCGATTTGCCATCAGGCATTGATAACCTGCCGCACTATGATTTAGCGGAAAGTGCGGCGGCAGATATAGAGGAGGAAGATAAAACCATATCTTTTGGCCTGGCTGCTTTTCCAGATAGGCAGCAGCCTGTCACCGGGTGGCTGGTATGTGCAGGAGGAGTAAAAACTGGCAGGGATTACCGTCTGCATGCAGGAAAAAACTTTATTGGCCGAAGTGATGCCATGGATATTGTATTGGCAGACGACAAAATGATATCCAGAGAGAGACATGCCTCAATTATTTATGATCCAAAAGGAAATGGTTTTTATGTGTTTGCAGAGAATGGCAATGCCGTATATGTCAATGGAAATATCATAAATGAACCCGTCCGCCTGAAAGAGGGTGACGTATTAATCATTGGTGAAACAAAGTTAGTTTTTGTACCGTTTTGCAAGGAGGGAAGGACATGGTAAAGCGAATGTTATTCCTATTGCTTGTATGTGCCGCCGTCCGGGGAGGAATCCAGACCGATTCCATTCTGGCGGCAGAAATAAAAGCGCCTTATTTGGCAGAACAGGCAGAGGGAAAAGCGCCTGATGTAAAAATATATATGACAGGTTCCCGGATCGACAGCAAAATATCCGTCTCAGGCAAAATGGGAAAGCAGACCTTTAAACAGAAGGGAAAAGCGAAATTATTTAAGAAGAGCAAAGAGGGCATTTTTTATATTGTGCTTCTTGATAATTCCGGCTCAGTAAACCGGGTACAGTTTGACGAGGCAAAAAGGCAATTAGTTAAAATACGCAGTTCACTGAGAAAAAAGGACAAAATGCTGCTATATACCGTGGGGGGATTGAGTGCTGCCGGGCAAAAGAAAAATGTATTTGGCAGAACGGTTAAGGGAAGCGATGCAACAAAAAAGCAGAGAGATTGTAAAAAGATTAAAAATATAAAATATATGTCTTCACCGAATAGCAAGACCGTGTTGTACCGTTCCTTAAATGAAGTTCTTGCCGCACAGACATCCCCCTGCATGAGAACGGTAGTATTAATGATTACAGACGGAGAGGATGATTCAAAGGGAAAAGATATTGATAAAGTATCTACGGCACAGCAGGTAAAGAATGCTGCTGTACCCGTTTATGGGATTTTGCTGTGCAGCAATTCCGGCAGGCCGGATACGAAAAAGATGCGCTACACAAGAAATAAAATAATGGCAGAGAAAAACTGCCGTGGCTTTTATTATGACTGCAGTACGGGAATAACAGGGAAAAAAGTTAAGGCGGCTTTCCAGACAATGAACCGGTTGTGGTTTTATAATTCTTATATTGTGAAGCTTAGCACGAAGACGAACAAGACAGCGGGCAGGGCAAAACTGGATTTGACGGTAAATAAATCGGCAATAGATGCTATCAGTCTCGATTACTCCGATTATGTCAGGGATAAAAGCGCCCCTGTTGTCGCGGGAAGTGTCCAAAAAATAAGTGCCGATTCCATTTCCTTTACTCTGTATGATGACAATGGAATAAAAGAATCGGATGTCCGGAATGTATCGAATTATATGATACAGACAAAAGAAGAAAACGGAAAAATATGGACCGTTAAATCCATAAATACCGAGCAGGGCGGAAATGAGATAACAGTTACTCTGACTTTGACAGAAGAATTATATGCGGGCGCATACTTGTTAAAGTGTACAGGGATACGGGATGATTCCCAGGATGCCAATGAAATGGGAACTGCTGTTGAATTTGTTATTGCAGATGGAAGGGATGCCCAAAATGCAGCCAGGATAGAATTTCTAAAAAGCTACTGGTGGATAGGACTGATCGTAGTTGTACTGGTGATTGGGATAAACATTATTGTAATAATCCGGAAAAATACAGGAAAATCAGGACCCGTCAATCCGGAGGAGCTGGTAAAGGCGGATACAAAGTTAATCCGTCTGACCATAACAGACCGTTCCGGGGCGATACGGGATGTGGAATGGAATGTAGAGGGAAGCCTGTTTATTGGCCGCTCTAACATATGTAATATTTTTTTTGATGATGACCGTTTATCGAAACAGCACTTTGTTATAGAGGCTACCAAAATGGGCTGTTACATAGAAGATTTAGAATCTACGAACGGGACTTATGTAAACGGCGTGAAAATGGGAACACGGAGAATGCTCTTAGACGGCGATACGATAACAGCCGGGAGGGAAAAATTTGTATTCCATGTGGCAAAAAATCAGTTAGGTATGGGAACGGCAGGAGAGTAAAAGATGGATATATGCCCAAATTGTTTTTCAACAAGCAGCAGTCCGCAGCAGCAATGCATAAAGTGTGGATTCCAGAATACAGTGCCAAGGGATGCCAGGGCTTTGCCTGTAGGCTCTATGCTGCATGGAAGGTATATGGTGGGACGTGTACTGGGAATCGGCGGCTTTGGTATTACCTATGTGGTATATGATACACAAGCCCGGATACGACTGGCAATCAAAGAATACTTTCCGGCGGAGTGGGCAGTCCGCACATCTTCGGGGAGCAATATTGTGCCGAACAGCCAGTCGAGAGAAAAACTATATCTGCACGGCAGAGATGTATTTGTAAATGAGGCAAAAATATTACATAAGTTAGAAAGCATACCGAGCATTGTAAATGTCATAGATTTTTTTGCAGAAAATGGAACGGCTTATATGGTAATGGAGCTGGTAGAGGGATACACCCTTACCGGGTATTTAAAAAGTATGGGGATGCACAGGCTTTCCTATCCGGCAGCCGGAAAGATAATCACAGATGTGGGCAGGGCTTTGCACCAGGTACATAATCACAGTTTTTTACACCGGGATGTTGGTCCTGACAATATCATGATAACCAATAATGGTGATATCCGGTTAATTGATTTTGGCGCAACGAGGATGTACGCCCTGAATTCGCCCAAAAGCATGTCCGTCCTAGTTAAGCCGGGATTTGCGCCGATTGAGCAATATTCCCGGGCGGGGAATCAGGGGCCGTGGACGGATGTGTACGCCCTGGCAGCCACCTATTATTTTCTTGTGTCAGGAAGGAAACCGCCGGAGGCCCCGGACAGAATTGCGGGCTGTGCCGTTGTACCGCTTATAAAGTTTATACCCGGAATACCGCCGCAGATAAGCGCTGCGATTGAGCATGCTTTGGCAGAAAACTGGCGGGAGCGCCCAAAGAGCATTGGAGATTTCTTATTTGAAATGGGATTGATTCAAAAAGGGGAGGAAATGGATCGGGTCATCTGGATATGGAACAAGGGGAAACAGGAACAACCTGGTCCCCAAAAGAATGTACCCTGTCTTTTAATGCAGGCAAAGAATGAGAGGACACGCTATCATTTTATGCCGGATCATACCCTGTGTATCGGCAGGAATGCAGATAGAAGCAATATTATTCTGAGCGACAGCCAGGTGAGCGGACTGCATTGCAGAGTATTGTACGATGCAGGAAGCGGCCGTTTTATGATAGAGAATTATTCCGCCAACCGGACATATACAAGTCAGGGAATGCTGGAAAAAAATCAGGGGACATATCTGGTCAGGGGCGAATGGTTTTATATTCAGACAATGCGTGGAAGATATATTTTTTATTTGGAGGTGGAGTAGAGCGTGTTTGGAAGGAAAAAGCCTGACAGAAACAGTATGCTGCAGCCAGAGCCAGAGAGAAAGAGGCCGGAGAGAAAAGTGCCGGAACTGACAACGCTTGTCCGGACGGCAACCGGAAACCGGAAGTACCAGCAGGATGCGGTATACGTCTCCCCGGGAAAGATACTGGCGGCCAATAAAACAACGAGAATACTTGCGGTTGTGTGTGATGGAATGGGAGGAATGGCCGATGGCGGGAGGGCGAGCCAGACAGCTATACAAATGATGGTGCAGGGATTTCAGAGAGTAGAGAAATCCGCACAATTGGACATTCCGGCTTTTTTCCGCCAGGGCATCCGTGCTATTGACCAGGTCATCTATCAGTTTCCAAAGGAAAACGGCCGGGGTTCCGGGACTACTATGGCTGCCTGTATTGCAGAAGATAATAAATTGTACTGGGCGTCTGTCGGGGACAGCCGTATATACATAATCCGTGGAGGGCAGATGTGGCAGGTAACAAAGGACCACAATTACAGGCTTGTGTTAGAGAAAATGATTGCCAATGGCAGGATGACCAGAGAAGAGGCAGAGGCGCAGAGACAAAAGGAGGCACTCATCAGTTTCCTCGGAATGGGGAATGTCAATCTGATGGATATCAACACGGCGCCCTTTATGATGGAGTATGGGGACACGATTATGCTCTGCAGCGACGGTATAACAAAAACGCTGCCGGATGCGCAGATAAAGAGAATCCTGACGGATGATGCGGTGAGGCCGGAACAAAAAGCAGAGGCTTTAGTGGAAGCGGCAACCCACATCAATTCGTATTCGCAGGATAATACAACGGTTGCACTGATTCATTTCCATGAAAAAGAAATAAAAAGCATAGAGAGGAGATTTTGATATGAATTTATGCAGATGTGATAACGGACACTTTTATGACAAGGAAAAATTTGCGACATGCCCACACTGTGCGGGGGGAAGCCCCAAAGATGACAGCCTGACCAGTGTGTATACGGCAGCAGCTACCGAACCGGCTGAACCCATATCAGATTTTCCAACGCCGGATGTGACAGAACAGTATGGACAGGTGACCCCGTTTCCGGTAGCGGATATACCGGCAGCCCAGCCGACGGTAGGAATGCTGGATGGAAGCATGGATACGCCGACCGTCCCATTGCAGCCGGATGGAGGGGGAGCGCATCTGGGAGCGACAACAGAGACCTTTTTTGAGACCGTGGATAATCAGGAAGACCATACGATTGGGTATTTTGATATGGATTTTTCGGCCGCATCCGCAGTGGGTGTGGGTACAGAGACCATCCCGATAAACGATGTCAGCACGCCGTGCGTTGGCTGGCTGGTAGCGCTGGGAGGCGTCCATATCGGCACGGATTACCGGTTGAAGGTCGGAAAAAATTTCATTGGGAGAAATTCCGACATGGATATTTCCCTTCAGGGGGATAAAAGTGTATCGCGGGACAGGCATGCGATTGTTGTGTACGAGCCAAAGACCCATATGTACCTTGTACAGCCGGGAGAATCCAGCAGTCTCGTATACAGAAATAATGAAGTTGTATTGAATGCCGTGAAATTAGAGGCATATGACACAATAACCGTCGGTGATATTAATTTGTTATTTATACCATTATGTGGAGAGCGTTTTAACTGGACGGATTTGTTTGAGCAAAGGAAAATGGGCCATTAGTGAATTTGTTTTGAAACGGGGGAAATTATGGAACGTTTGGCGGGGAGTTTTCGTGTTTTTAGCGGCATCCTTGTGTTATTCAACCTCATAGTGTTTTTTTTGCCGGTCAGTTGTTTTATGCAGCAAAATTATCCCACACATAACATGTATCAGGCGGATTTTATCCGAGCGGTGTTTTCGGGAAGGATTTATTGGGCGGGAGACAGCGTGCCGTCCCTGTCCTCTGAACTTTCCCCAGCTGGTATATGTATCATTGTGTTTGGCATGCTGCTGCCGCTTATACTGGTTTTCGCTGCAGGTATATGGCAGATGATTGGGGGAAGGCATCCGGTCGGTGGCAGCATTATAATCTTCGCTGTACTTGTACTTTATATTATAATGGCCGCCTCCATAGGTATTTTGTGGCCAGAACCCGGCTTAGACCAGGAGTACAGCCGCGGTTTTGCCTGTCCGCTGCATCTCGTATGTTCCGGCTGTGCCTCTGTGACAGCCATTATATCCCTGATTTGCCTGCCAAGAAAAAAGGTAGTGAAACGGGAAACCGTTTATGAAGAAAAAATACAGCAGCCCCCGAACCGATATCAGATTCTGTCAGAGGCGGCAGGGAAGAATCAGGGGCAGCAGGCAGTGATGGAAGCATCCGGTCCAAATCCGCGCGGTGTGATGGTAGGTCTGTCCGGCATTTATGCGGGGGCAGAGATTCCGCTTACTGACGGCGAGTATATCAAGCTTGGCAGGGTTACGGATAATGACCTTGTATTCAGCGGACAGAAGAGAGTGAGCCGGAACCATTGTCAGATTATGTGGTCAGCGGCAAAGAGAATGTACACCGTTTTTGACTTTTCTACAAATGGAATCTTTCTGGATGGTTCTGAGACACGTCTGACAAAAAATACGGCGCTGGATATAAAGCCGGGCAGTATTTTGGCAATTGGTGACAGGACAAATACCTTTCGCCTGGACTAAAAATGCATAAAATATGCATGCATAAAATATGCCCGAATGGAGGAAAGACATGGCTAGTGAATTGTGCATGAATTGTTTCAATATAAAAGGACAGTATGATGTCTGTCCCTTTTGCGGTTATGCCGAGGGGACGCCGCCAAAGCAGCCCCATCATCTGGTTCCGGGCACGATACTGAGGAATCAGTTTATCATTGGAACAGTCATCGGATTTGGTGGTTTTGGTATTACTTATAAATGCTTTGATACCACGCTTGGCGTGACGGTAGCAGTGAAAGAATTTTACCCGGCCGGCCTTGTAAACCGCTCTCCCGGACAGAGCCAGGTAGGGCTGCTGTCCGGAGAGAAAGCGGAGCAGTACAGGGAGCAGCTGAAGCGTTTCCTCATGGAGGCGCAGAGCGTGGCAAAGTTTGGCAAGGCAAAAGACATTGTAAACGTATACGACTTTTTTGAGCAAAACGGCACGGCCTATATCATTATGGAGTACATAGACGGCATACTGCTCAAAGACTATTTGGAAAAGCAGGGGGCAATGCACCCGGAGGCGGCCAGAAACCTCATTTTCCCTATTATTGAGGCGGTGAAAAAGATACATCAGGAGGGCATTATTCACCGCGATATCAGCCCGGATAATATTTTTATTATGGACGAAGAGACGATAAAGGTATTTGACTTCGGAGCGGCAATACTCAATGACAGCGAAGAGGGCATGGCAGCAGAGGCGGTCATCAAAGTCGGCTATTCCGCCCCGGAGCAGTACCGTGACAGGGCGAGACAGGATTTTTACACGGATGTATATTCTGTGGGGGCAATCCTATATCAGATGCTTACCGGAGTAAAACCGCTGGAGTCCACCGAACGCGAGTACAAGGACACGCTGAAATCACCACACGAGATGGGAGCGGAATTGAGTTCCAATATGGACCGGGCTGTTATGGAAGCGCTTGCCGTGCAGCCGGAACTGCGTTTCCAGAACATCCGCCAGATGGAAGACGCCCTCCAAAATCGAAGAGCCGCAGAGTATCCAAAGGAGAAACTGCGGAAGCGAAAGCTGCGGCGGGCATGGATGATCAGCCTGGCGGCGAGCCTCGTCCTGGCTGTCGGAGTTGCCATAGGGCTGTACAGCACCATACTGAAACCGGAAAACAGAATCTTTGACAGCCATGTGAAAGAGGGAACAAAGATTACGGTGTGGGTGGAGAATGAGGACCAAAAGGAACAGATTGAACGCCTTAAGGCAGACGGATTTATACAGGCCGAAAATAAAGAGGGCAGTAAACCGCCGGATGTCAGTGAGAGAGTAAAGCAGATGCAAAAAGAAAATGCGGGTGTGGAGGTCACCGTGTCAGTCCATCCGGATATGGAAAAGGACTTGCAAAAGGCAAAGGAAGAAATGCCAAATATGTTTCTGACGGACCATGTGTCCAATCTCAGTGAATACCCGCTGATGTCTATGAAAGATAATGTATACGCAGCGCTGAATATTGAGGAATATCTTTTTATGTCGGAGTATGAGAGGCTTTTTCCGGGGATGAAGGAAATGCCTACGGGGATAGATACGCTGCTGTTGTATGCGTGTGAGTTTGATTTTCCTACAGGGGAGGGGAAGCGCTTAAAGAGTTCCGGGCATACGAAAGAAGAGCCAACGATTGAATTGTCAGAACTGATATCAGGTAATAAACAGGACTATGAAAAGGAAGACGAAAATTGCTTATCTCCGCTTCTGTCAACGTTTCCAGATCATAAAGCATTGGCTTATGCCATGATGCTGAGTAATTCTGGCTGGGAAAATGTGTTTTTGAAAAGGGAAAATCCGGATCAGGAGATGGTTAATTCATTGTTAAATATACGGCGGTTTAACCAGTTTGCAGAGATGGACAAATATGTTTACAAGAATGAAAAATATTGGAGCAATATAGCGTCAGGTATTGCGTATCGGTCAAAGATAGAAAGAAAAGAGAATAAAAAGAATAATGATAAGCAGACAAATCATTTAGTTGGTTACAGACCATATGTTGTAACGGAAAACGGGCGAATGATAGTGGCATTATCGGAGCGATATGCTATTACTGCTGCATCGGATGAAAATCAGAAAACCGCATGTATGCGTCTTTTATGGGTTATGATGAACGCTGCGGGACAAAAGGCAAAGTTTATACCCAGTGATAAACATGCCAATCCCAAGCCTGTTTATCCAGAGACCAGCTATCCGATACGTCGTGAGCAGTTTGAGGAATTTGTAGATTATGATGTTAAACAGAAAAATTTATTTATTGAATTGGTGAAAAAACAGTATCCGTGTGTACTTATTGGTGATATAAGCGGGCAGGCTGATAAATTTCTCAGTGGGCAGGAAAAAATAAAGATTCAAAATGCTGATAAAATACGGGATTACTGTGTGAAATATATGAATGAAAATAATTAAGTGAGGGGGAAATAAAATGGGATATATAGTGAAAAGCAATAAGGTGATGTTGTCTTTATGGCTGGTGATGGCAATGTTTTTTTCGTTAATTCCAACCCAGGCGATGGGAAAAGGACAGAAGGTTTTTGCAAATGGTAGCGATAAGCCAGAGGTTATTATAAAGACTGGTTCATCGGAAAATAGAATTGAAATTGTAACTGGTCCAGCATTAAGATGCAATGGCAAGGATCAGAATGCAATTAGTAAAGTTACCATTTATACGGAGAAAGAGCTTAAACCTGATGCTGTAAAAGTTTATTATGGCAAGCAGGAATATAAGGAGAATGATGATCTATCATCTTATCTATATTCTGATGATAATTTATACGCAAAGAAGTATCCATTATATCGAGAGATGGGAAGTCATGTTGTATATTGTGTAGCTAAAGATGATACTGGTAATGTAATAGCAACAGGTAGTGCAGTGGTAGTTTTTTCAGCGGATGAAAAGGAGAGTGGGAATGTACAGGCTGAGATAACGAAAGATTCAATAGAAAATAGAATAAAAATAACAACGGGATCTGCTCTGTATGGAAGCAAAGAAACAAAGAAGTCTTTAGTAGAAAAAGCAGAATATGGACAAAATATCATAGAATATAGCAAATATGAAGATTGTGGTTATTCTACCGACGAGCCAATATACAGCGATGCGGGAACACATATGGTATATTGCAGGGCGAAGAATGAAACCGGAACAATAATAGCAACAGGGAAAACATCTGTTGTTATATATCCTAAAAAATTGGAAAAGGAGAATATTGTCCCTGACCAATCTAAATTGACATATAACGGTTATGAAAAGAAAATTACGGCAGGCTATTCTAATGCGGAAAAAGGGGATAATTGTACTGTTTTGTTAGAAAATGAGGATCCAAATACGGCAATTAAAAATGCCGGTACATATAAGACAAGGATAGGGGATGTAACAGGACAAGGCGTACAGAATTATTGTTGGCCTGCCAAAGAGGAGGAAATAGAAATAGTGGTTTCGCCACTGGAATTGGATATAGAGTGGCCTAATAAAGAAGAAAGAAGGGAAAAATATAAGGATAAGAAGGTGCAGGCACCTGAAGCAATATTTTTAAATGTGGTGGATGCTGATAAACAGAATCTTCCAAAAATAATTAGGTGGTCAGTTAATGGAAAAAGTGTTAATGGGGTAAAAAATGTTGGAAAATATACAATGAAAGCAACAGAATTAGATAACCCCAATTATAAATTACCGGACGATTCGAGTACAGAGTTTGTTATAATTCCTCAAGTTAAAGAGCATGAAGTTACATGGGGAAAAAAGCGACAGAAAATTAAGTTTAGTAAATTGGTAACCTGTGATTCAAAAGCTTTGAAAAACATTAAAATTTCTATTGCTAAGGAGAACAGGAAAAAAACAAAGAATTTCCTCAAGATAAAGAAGAAATCTATTGTGGTCAGTTATACAAAGAATAAGTTAAAGATGAAAAAAATTCCTTTAACAGTGAAATTAAAAGGTAAGATGGCAAATGAAAAGCTTGATAAGGCATTCATTAATATTAAGTTGCGGTCATTGAAGAGTACAGATTTAAAAATCAAGAGAAAGAAGATTGGTAATATTGGTTATAAATATCGTTTTATATACAACCTAGAAAAAAAAGTAAAAGGTGCAACAGGAATAGAAGTAAGAATGAAAAAAGGTGGAAATAAGGATATTTATAGGGTGTTTGATTTTTATATGAAGGGGAAGAGGAAAAGTAGTAAAAATTGCTTCATTAAATTTAAAAATTCAACAATAAAAAAATTGGGTGGCAAAATTACGTTTATGATAAAAATTTGTTATGGAAAAAACAAATCCAAATCTTTATCTAAAAAGGTGTGAAAGGATATGCAAGTATGAAAATATGCATGGGTTGTATGGGCCAAATAGAGGAAAATGTTAGGGTATGCCCTCATTGTGGGTATGATGCAGCTATGGTCAGGCAGGAATCTTATTATTTAATGCCAGAAAATATCATAGGCGGAAAATATATTGTGGGCCGGGTGTTAAATTATAGCGGATATACGGTTTCTTATCTTGGATTTGATGCTGAGGCAAACCGAAAGGTTGTGATAAAGGAATATCTGCCGAGTGATTTTTCGACACGGGCTGAGGGAGAGAAAAATGTTACGATTTATTCTGGGGATGCTGTGGAAAAGTTTGAACAGGGACTTATTAATTTCCTGAATGAGGCAAACCGTATTCAGCAGTTAAACAAAATAGAAGGAATTGCAAAAGTTTATGACTGTTTTTCTGAAAATGATACAGGTTATGTGATTTCAGAATATATTGAGGGGCGTACATTAAAGGAAATCCTAGATTCAGGAAAGAGATTCAGTCCTGAGGAGGCAAGAGGTTTTATATCAAAAATACTGCGGGGACTGTGCTTAGTACATCCACTGGATATTATTCACTGTGATATCTCACCGGATACCATTATGATTACACAATCCGGTGAGATTAAGTTGTTGGATTTTGGTGCAACAAGATATGTGACAACAGAAAATTCAAAAAGCTTAGCGATTATTTTGAAACAGGGTTATGCACCAGAAGAGCAATATCGCAGTCAGGGTGTGCGTGGACCATGGACGGATGTGTATGCTCTGGGGGCAGTTATGTATCGAATGATAACTGGTATTGTCCCACAGGAATCGGTAGAGAGGATGATAAACGATGAGCTGAAAACCCCCTCTCATATGGGGATTGTTATCTCCGAGAGCCTGGAAAATGCTTTAATGAACGCTTTAAATGTATATCAGACAGAGAGAACACAATCTGCAGAGATGTTTTTGCGAGAGCTTAATAGTCCGGTAGTAAAAAGGATGCAAGTAAAAGAAAGAAAACGGGAAACTGGGAAAATACCATTGTGGGCAAAAGGATTAGTGGCAGGATTATTTTTGTTAGTAATGGTAGGGGGATTAGTTTTACATTTTTTGCGTGGGTATAATGTTCAGACAGTGCACAACAACACTGAACTTTTAAAAAACTATACAGGAAAGACGAGAAAATATGTTGAAGAGGAAATTAATAAAATAAATGAAAGAAATGGCTGGCATATTGATTGCAAATTTGAAGAGGTATTCGATATAACAAAACCGAGAGGGATTGTTTGTAGTCAACAAGTGTCTCCATCTACTGATTTAAGTAAATATAAAGATGGAAAAGAAAAACTGACCTTTGAGATTTACCGTGATGATAAATTGTATTATAGAGAAATTATTGGCTTAAATGCTCATGAATTGGCACAAAAACTTTATAATACTGGTTTAAAGGAAAAATCTGATATATTTTCCCCAAAGCCAATATCAAATAAGCAT
>DKUB01000076.1:17303-42425 GCA_002490465.1 Lachnoclostridium sp. UBA7215 | reverse complement strand
ATGGTGGGTATAGCGCAGTTGGTTAGCGCGTCAGATTGTGGCTCTGAAGGCCGTGGGTTCGAATCCCATTACCCACCCTCCCTTTTGGGGATGTTGGGCTATCGCCAAGCGGTAAGGCACAGGACTTTGACTCCTGCATTCACCAGTTCGAATCTGGTTAGCCCAGTTAGAAATAAAATTCATAAATTTCACAGATGCAAATCGGTTTGAAGCAGTGGTTGTTTCTTGTCGGTTTGTTTTTTTGAAATGGAATAATCTTCCAGAAAATCTTGCGTAAACAAAGGCTTTGTGCTATGCTATTAATAAACAGGTCCGCGAATGGGCATGATACGAATTAAAGATAGCGCGAATGCGTTAGAATGGAGGATTAATATGTTAGTTTCAGCAAAAGAGATGCTCACCAAGGCAAAAGCAGGGAAGTATGCAGTAGGTCAGTTTAATATCAACAATCTGGAGTGGACAAAATCCATTCTTCTGACTGCACAGGAACTTAAATCTCCGGTTATTCTTGGTGTATCTGAGGGTGCCGGAAAGTATATGTGCGGATATAAAACCGTAGTAGGTATGGTAAACGGTATGTTAGAAGAGCTGAAAATCACAGTTCCTGTAGCACTTCACCTTGACCATGGCAGCTATGAGGGAGCAAAGGCGTGTATTGAAGCAGGATTTTCGTCTATCATGTTTGATGGTTCCCATTATCCAATTGAAGAGAATGTGGCAAAGACAAAAGAACTGGTAGCCATTTGTAATGAGAAGGGAATGTCCATTGAGGCAGAGGTTGGCTCTATCGGTGGTGAGGAAGATGGTGTTGTAGGCGCAGGTGAATGTGCAGATCCGAATGAGTGCAAAATGATTGCCGACCTTGGTGTAACCATGCTGGCTGCCGGAATCGGAAACATTCATGGCAAATATCCGGCAAACTGGCCGGGACTGAGCTTTGAGACATTAGATGCTGTACAGCAGAAAACGGGAGATATGCCGCTTGTACTTCACGGAGGCACAGGAATTCCGGCTGATATGATACAGAAGGCAATTTCGCTTGGCGTATCAAAAATCAATGTAAATACGGAGTGCCAGCTGTCTTTCCAGGAAGCTACCCGCAAATACATTATGGACGGAAAAGATTTGGAGGGCAAAGGTTTTGACCCGAGGAAGCTGTTAGCTCCGGGAGCAGAGGCGATAAAAAATACCGTAAAAGAAAAAATGGAATTATTTGGCTCAATTGGAAAAGCTTGATGATTTTCTTATTTATGTTTGATTGTGAATAATTTTCTTTGCAAATGAGATACTAATCCTGTAACAACATTAGGATTATAGGAGGAAATAATCATGGCAAGAAATTTTGCAGACGAGTTCAATCAGACAAACAGCTCGAAAAACAGCAGCAAGAATGCAAGTAATGCTTCTAATACAAGCAATGCAAGCAATTCTTCTAACGCATCAAACGCAAGCAATAAAAACAGCAGCAAGAATGCAAGCAATGCTTCTAATGCAAGCAACACAAGCAAAAATTCATCGAACTGCAGCCACTAAAGGGTGGGGACCTGGTATCTGGCAAAACAGATACCAGGTTTTTTAACAATTCGTCCCACATATTTTTGGGGACGGAAACATAAACTATTAAGAAACCATAGTTGTCAGGAAAAGAGTTATGCAGCCACAGATTATTCCCTGGGAGCGTGTATCCCGCTACATATACAAACCGGATACGTTAATTGTGGACTTACGGGAGAGAGAAGAATACGAAAAAGGACACATTACGGGGGCGTGGAATATTTCATATGAAGAGTTGGATGACCATCTGGAGCAGATGAGTAATTACGAGCGGGTGATTTTTTATTGTACGCACGGCAATCACAGTCTCGTGGCGGCCAGGCAGCTTGCCAGGAAAGGAAGACAGGCATACAGCATTGCCGGAGGATATGAAATGCAGAAATGAGGAGAAAATGGAACGATATGAGTGGATGGCGCCCTGCCATTTTGGTATGGAGGCTGTTCTGAAAAGAGAAATTGCTGATTTAGGATATGAAATAACCCATGTAGAAGATGGAAGGGTGACATTTGCAGGAGACATAGAAGCGATGGTCCGTGCCAACATTTTTTTGCGGACAACAGAACGAATCCTGCTCAAGATTGCATCGTTTCGGGCAGATACTTTTGACGAACTTTTTGAGGGGGTAAAAGCGCTTCCCTGGGAGCGTTACATCCCACAGGATGGAAAGTTTTGGGTAACAAAGGCAAATTCTGTAAGCAGTAAGCTGTTCAGTCCCTCCGATATACAGAGAATTGTAAAAAAAGCAATGGTGGAGCGGCTGAAACAGACCTATCATACAAGCTGGTTTGAAGAGAGCGGCGCTTCCTATCCCCTGCGAATCAGTATAATAAAAGATATCGTGACGATTGGCCTGGATACAACCGGGGAATCTCTTCATAAAAGAGGATACCGGAAATTTACGGCGCCGGCGCCGGTGACAGAGACACTGGCGGCAGCGATACTTTTGTTGTCCCCCTGGAAAGCGGACCGTCTGTTAGTGGACCCGTTTTGCGGAAGCGGAACCATTCCGATTGAGGCGGCGATGATAGGTATGGATATGGCGCCGGGCATGAACCGTGCTTTTACGGCAGAGAACTGGAATAATCTCGTACAAAAGAAACAGTGGTATGCGGCATTAGAGGAGGCAAATGACCGCCTGAAGGAAGATGCTGAACTTCATATACAGGGATATGATATCAGCGATGAGGCATTACATATGGCACGGGCCAATGCCAAACTGGCGGAAGTAGACGGGAAAATCCACTGGCAGAGAAGGGATATTAAAGATTTCAGCAATCCAAAGAAATATGGGTTTGTCATAACCAATCCCCCTTATGGGGAGCGTCTGGCAATGAAGGAGGAGATGTTTTCACTGTATCAGACAATAGGACAGGCTATGGCGGCCAATGATACGTGGTCCTACTTTCTGCTCAGTGGTTATGAGGATGCCGTCAGGGCTTTGGCGGCCGGAGGAGCGCCGGCAAAGGCAACGAAAAACCGCAAAATATATAACGGGATGATGAAAACGTATCTCTATCAGTACATGGGACCAAGACCGCCGAGAAGAAAGGAATCAAAAGAAAATGGCTAAGAAGAAATTGTTATTTGCCACAGGGAACCAGGGCAAAGTAAATGAAATCCGTCAGATTTTGGGAGATGGGTACGAAGTATATTCCATGAAAGAGATGAATGTCAATGTAGACATTGTAGAGGATGGGAAAACCTTTGAAGAAAATGCCATCATTAAAGCGAAAGCGGTTATGGAGGCGACAGGGGAGATGACGCTGGCGGACGATTCCGGCTTTGAGGTGGATTGCCTGAACCGGGAACCGGGGATTTACTCTGCCCGCTATATGGGGGAGGATACGCCATACGATAAAAAAAATGCAGAGTTAATCCGCCGCTGTGAAGGGGTGCCGGACAGTGAGAGAACGGCAAGGTTTGTTTGCGTGATTGCCTGTGCGTATCCGGATGGGACGGTAGATACGGCAACAGGAATTATTGAGGGGGAAATTGCGCATGAGCCAAGGGGAGAGCACGGTTTTGGCTATGACCCGATTTTTTATCTTCCTGAGCGGGGATGCACAACCGCCGAAATGCTTCCGGAAGAAAAAAACAAAATAAGCCACCGTGGAATTGCCATCCGCAAAATGGCAGAAATCTTAAAGAAAAGAGGGACGCTATGAAGCAGGCATTGATTTTCAGCGACTCCCATGGGAGAATTGACAAAGTAATTGATATCATCCACCAGTATCCAAAAGCGGAGGCTGTCTTTCACTGCGGCGATATATCGGATGATGATGAAAGGCTGCGCTGTGCAACACCGCATACCGTAGCAATTGTGCGCGGAAATTGTGATTACTTTTCAAGACTGCCGCAGGATATTGTCACAACATTTGCGGGAAAGAAAATTGCCATGTGCCATGGCCATCAATATCTGATGATTGGCGGTATTGACCAGCTCAAATACTGGGCAATGGAGCAGGAAGCTGATATTCTTCTCTTCGGGCACACCCATGTGCCATTTGTCGAACAGAGCAGTACGCTTACCGTTATTAACCCGGGGAGCATCAGCAAGCCAAGGCAGGAAGGTTATAAAAAAAGCTATGCCGTATTAGAAATAGATAACGGTGGAGAGATTACTGTAGATATTAAATATGTGGGATAAGAGGAGGTAGGGCAGATGATTTATAAGGAGTTTCAAGGGAACAAATTATCAGCGCTTGGAATGGGGGCTATGAGGCTGCCAACAACAAATGGTGAACCGTCCGGTCCTGTGGATGAGAAGCAGGTGGCCGAGATGGTTGATTATGCCATGGAAAAGGGGATTAACTACTATGACACTGCCTATGGATACCATGACGGAAAATCTGAGGTGGTCATCGGAAAGGCTCTGCAGAATTATCCGAGGGAGAGCTTTTATCTGGCAGATAAATTTCCGGGATACGACCTTGCCAATATGGGAAAGGTTGAGGAGATTTTTGAAGAGCAGTTAAAAAGGACCGGTATGGATTATTTTGATTTTTATCTGTTCCACAACGTATGTGAATTGAATATTGAGCAGTATCTGGATGAGAAATACGGCATTATGGACTATCTGCAAAAGCAGAAAGCGAATGGACGGATTAAGCATCTGGGATTTTCGGCCCATGGACGGCTTGACATAATGGAGCGTTTTTTGGAGAAATACGGAAGCAGCATGGAATTTTGCCAGATTCAGATGAACTATCTGGACTGGAAACTTCAGGAGGCAGATAAGAAGGTGGAGCTGCTTCAGAAATATAATCTTCCGGTATGGGTTATGGAGCCCCTTCGCGGTGGAAAGCTGGCGGCACTTTCTCCTGAAAATGAAAAGAAATTGAAAGAGATAAGACCGGACGAGAAGGTTCCAGCCTGGGCGTTCCGCTTTTTGCAGTCGGTTCCGGGTGTTACCGTGACCCTGTCAGGAATGTCAAATTTGCAGCAGTTAAAGGAGAATATTGATACTTATAGTGAGGAGAAGCCGGTTAATAAAGAGGAAATGGAGAAGTTAATGCAGGTGGCGGCAGAAATGCTGAATATTTTGCCCTGTACCTCGTGCCGGTATTGTACCTCCCACTGTCCGCAGGAATTAGACATACCAAATCTGTTATTTATGTATAACGAGCTGCATTTTTCTAATGGATTTATCACGCAGATGGGGGTTGGGGCGATGCCGGAGGAGAAGCGTCCCAGTGCCTGCATCGGTTGTAAGAGCTGTGAGGCCGTATGTCCACAGCAGATTAAGATTTCTGAAATAATGAGTGATTTTGTTGAGAGAATGAAACAGCCGGTAACGCTGTGATGGAGGAAAAATGCAGATAGCAGTATGTGATGATGAAAAAGAGGCCAGAGACTATATTTGTGTAAAAATAAAAAAGCTCTGTCCCCATGCTGAAATACTGCCCTTTTCGTCCGGGGATGCGCTGCTTCTTTCCGGCAGTCAGCCGGATATCCTGTTTCTTGATATCGGGATGGCAGGAAAGGATGGAATGGAGACGGCCCGGGAGTTCCGCAAAAAAAACAGGGATGCTATTTTAATTTTTATAACAGCGTTTGAGGATTGTGTGTTCGAGGCATTTGATGTAGGGGCGTTCCATTATCTGGTAAAACCGCTTGAGGATAAAAAATTTGCCGAGGTACTGCAAAATGCTTTGCAGAGGCGGGAGGAAACAATTGGGAACCAGATGTCAGGGGAACTGCCCTGTCTTGTAGTAACGTCAGGTGGGAAACACATAACAGTGAATATAGAAGATATTGTCTATGCAGAAGTTTTTGACAGAAAGATCATACTTCATACACTGGAGACGGACATAGAATATTATGGCAAAATGAAGGAGCTTGAAGAAAAGGCAGGAGAGGATTTTTACCGGCCGCACAGAGCATATCTTATCAATTTTCGATTTATTAAAAAGTATGATGCCAGAACCATTTATCTGGAAAAGGGACAGGCACTTATGGCAAAGAAAAATTACCGGGATTTTGTAAAATGTTATTTAAGGTATAACAGTTCCAAATATAATGGCTCGAAACATTAATGTGGAAAATAAAGCTGATGCAAATAAGGGGAGATATTTTAACGGCAGATGGATGAATTGGATTTTGGCCAGAGGGTGATTAGTGATGTGACCACGGTGATAGAGATATTAACGGGAGGATATTGTCTTTACCGCTTTACCGGACCTTTTTTGGCAAACAGAAGGAGAGCGCCCTGGATTGCGGCGTCATACATTGGGGTTATGATTTTTCTGTATAAGGCTCCTCCCCTTTACCTGGGATATTTTACAGCGTATATTTGGGGAGTTTTGTCCGCTTTTGTTGTAATGTGCCTGGCAGACAGAAGAAACTATGAGCAAAAGATTTTCATTGCCATGACATTTTTTGCTCTGCGCTGGCTGTCATTAGGCATGGCGGAAATCCTGTATGATAATGTGTATGCTTATACAGAAAAAATATTATTGTCGGAATACCCGAATCTGTGGTTTGTATTGTTTGTTATCATGTGCGCCCTTTATCAGCTGTTTGAATTTGTTTTTCTGTTATTGAGTATTTGCTGTATTTTAAGGGCCTGTAAAAATCGCCAGGCGAAAATGTCAAAAAGGGAATTAATTATGCTGTCCACGCCCTCTGTCACAAGCTTGGTGGGTTATAAAATCATGTGGTATTACCGCGTTTTTTATATTGCAAAAAATGGGGACAATGCAGATAAATATGATGCACTGACCCTGCTGTATTATGCCGTTTTTATTATTACGATAGTTGTTGTAATTGTTCTATACCAACGTATTAAGATAAAGCAGGAGGAAAAGCTGCAGAGCGAACTGCTTGCCGCACAGGTCGAAAATATGCGTCTCCATATTGAACGGGTAGAGGGACTGTACCAGAATATCCGCAGCATGAAGCATGATATGAAAAACCACATGCTGACGCTTGAGAGGCTTTATAAAGGAGAATCAACCGCCCATGCGGAAGAAGCGCGTGCTTATAGTACAAGCCTGAAGGAATCGATATCATCAGCTATGACATTGTCAGATGAAATCAATACAGGGAATCCTGTGACGGATATCATTATTCAGGAAATGAAAAATGAGGCAGAGAAGAGAAACATCCGTTTTCACTCAGAGTTTTTTTATCCCTCGGATTCCGATATCAATGCCTTCGATGTCAGCATCATTCTGAATAATGCCCTGCAAAACGCTGTGGAGAATGCAGGTAATGAAGTTCCATATATTTCTATTGTTTCCTATCGGCAGAATAATGCATATATGATAGAAGTGAAAAACAGTTTTTCCGGGGAACTGCAGTGGGATAAAGATACGGGCCTGCCGGGGACGGCTAAAAAAGGACAAATTACCGGGTATGGGTTGTCAGACGGCACACATGGCTTTGGGCTTTCCAATATCCGCAGGACAGCAAGAAAATATTCAGGTGATATTGATATTGTGCAGACGGAGGGCGAATTTTGCCTCCGTGTACTGTTAATGCTAGAGAGAGCGGACACAATATTAATGTGAAGCACCCTGGTAGTGTTTTACCAGGGTGCAGGATGCCAGAAGGCTGAGCGCAAAGCAGAGCAGTCCATACCGGATATGGAGTAATTCTACTTCCAGCTCATATTCCTCCTCCTGTATCCTGTCTTCATTTTCAATAGAATATCCCAGAGTTCTCAGGTGTTTTATCTGAAGTCCGTCCAAATCGTGTTTTTTGAACTGAACTCTCAGACTGCTGGCATTTTTTAACAAACGCTGATTTACATCCGCTATATAAATAAAACTTTCTTCCGCCCTATGGGCGGCTCCCACGCTTTTTGTTGATATAAGTTTTGCGGCGCTGTACTTTTGTTCAGGTCTGTCCGCACTTTTTTCCCCGCTCTCATCCGAATCCGCATCTGGAGATTCATCGCCCATTTGACAGCGAATGTCAAGAGATGTGATGTTTGTGATGTCATCCTGGATGCCCTTATCTTCCAGTAAAAACTGGGAAAAAGTTTCTTCGTCAACATAAATTTTTTTTGTCTCTGCTGCAGAGTCCTCTTTGAGATTCAGACTTTCTGCGATAAAATCTTTGGATAACATAGTGGCATCTAATACTGTTTTTGTATTGTTATAGGTAATGGTGATTGGAAGATTCAGTTGGCGGCTGACCATAGCTATTGTTTCTTCCTGCAAAAGTGCATTTATGTTTTCCTGGGTAATATTACCGTCCCCTGTCAGTACATATTCTGCCGGGGAGTTTATATAATGATATATTTCCCATGTATAATATCCCACCCGGATCATGGAGAGTATTCCAATGATGCCAAAGATAAAAACAATTTTTATGGTGTCGCTCTGTTTTCTGAGCCTGAAAATAAATCGGAGTTTATTTATCATTTATATTTTTCCCTCCATTCATTTTTTTGGATATAAAAAATATGGCGGCGGCAAGGGCGACGACTGCGGAAATAACTGCCATGATAACCCACCATTGCCTCTGGTTATCTTCTGATTCACCGCCGCTATCGTTGCTGCGGGGAGAGAGGAGGGAAGTTTCAAAGGACTGGACATGAGTCTTTTCGTTTCCCATTTCATCTTCATAATAAAAAGTTACTTTCCCCTGTGTCGTGCCGTAGGAGGATTCCCCGGAAAGTTCTTCTGCCACTAATTCCATGCTGCCGGTCATGGAAGTTCCCGGCTCAATATCTCCGATAAATGCTGTTCCGGATGGCCGCAGTCCATCGGCTTCCAATAGGGCGCGGACATTGTAAAGCGTCCCCCTCCCAAGATTCATTGCCTGGGTCTCCAATTCCACAGATTCGCCTACCCGTATCTGTTCAGGCAGACGGATGGGAGAAATCTCTATCTGCGTCTTCTGTCTTGCCGATATTTTTACCGTTCCCTGTGCCGTATACGTCTCTCCCTTGCTGTCAGAATATTCTATTGCGACGTCAATATTATACTGGCCGTAGGGGGCATTTGCCTTTACCCGGAAAGGAAAAGTGAGATGACAGGTTTTGCTGCTCCGAAGCTGCTGAATGTAATAGCTGTCCCTTTTTCCGAGTAATTCTATATTTTCACCCGGTGCAATCTTTACCAGTATATTTTTTACTGTTTTGGATTTACTTGTATTTAGCAGAGTAAGATCAGCGATTGTTTTTTCTCCGCATAACACATTCTTTTTTGAAAATTTATAGGAGTCAATCAGAACCTTGGGTGCGAGATTTGAATCGTTGCCGGCACTGCGATGGGGGGCTGCTTTTTTCTTTATCCTCGTATCAGTAGTTGTGACATATACGGTGAAATCCTGATTAATTTCGTTGCCGGATTTATCTTCGGCACAGACGGATAAAGTGACAGGATATGTCCCGCCAGAGTGTTGTTTTTGCAGGGCAAGCCGGAAGGCAACCAGATAACAGGAGACGGCTCTCTTTGTATTTTTGACTTTATGCCGGGCCAGTGAGAATGTCTTTTCATAATTCTTATAAATAAAGGGAAGGTTTTCTGCCTCACCCAGACGGAGAGAAACCGTCATTTTATTTTTGGCAAGCGGCCGCTTTGCCAGGAGTGGCAGTACAATATTGACGTCTCTCTTTGTGACGTCAGGTACATATCCGGCAGAGTAGGATTTTTTCATCCCCTTATAGGCATTTTTGTTTTCAATTGTGAGCACAGACGTATTTGAGACGTCAGATATTTCTGTGGTATCGCCCGTGATGCTGCTGTCAGATGTTGTTTTGTCATTTTGCTCCTGCTGCATGGCGCAGGAGGTGTTGACATTGGCTGCCAGGCATGCCAAAAGACAGAAAACGGTAATTATTATTTTATTTCGCATATTTGTTCCTCCCATTCATTCATGTTCGCCCATGGGATTCATCAAATCCTGTACATGGTCGCATAATTCTTCAATATCCTGTGCGTTATGGCTGGCAAGCAGAATGGATTTGCCGTCATTTTTTAATTCTTTGAGGAGCTCCCGTATTTCTACAACGCCATACCGGTCCAGTCCGTTGAACGGCTCATCTAAAATAAGTACATCCGGATCTTCCATGATTGCCTGGGCGATGCCAAGCCTCTGCCGCATTCCAAGGGAATATTTGGCAACCGGTTTCTTCATATCCGGCGAAAGTCCTACCTTTATGAGTGTTTCACGGATTTCTGTTTTTCCAATTCTCCCTTTCAGAGAGGCAAGGATTTTCAGATTTTTATATCCGGATAGATTGGGGATAAAGCCGGGGGTCTCTATAATGACGCCCAGATGGTCAGGGAAATCTACTTCTTTCCCCACCTGGCTTCCGTTTACCCGGATTGCCCCTTTGTCGCATTTCATAAAGCCGCATATGCATTTCATCAATACGGTTTTGCCACTTCCGTTATTTCCAACTACTCCGTAAATACTTCCCGGTGGTATGGAAAAAGTTATGTCGTTTAACACGTGTTCCCTGCCAAAGGATTTGTACACATGTTTTACCTGTATTCCTTTTGTCTCATCCATTTTCAAACTTCCCTTCTCATTTTTTATACTACGGCAGAAGCTCTACTTTGCGGTGGTGGTGCATCCTGTAAACTGAAAGGGATAATTTTTTATCCGCATCAGGGACAGGAAAAACAAAATGCCGCTTAAAAGCAAAAAAAATAAATAGGAGTGCCATAGTTTTGGCAGATTGTCATATCCGAAACTGTGCATATAATACGTGGCGTGGTTTAAAGGTGAAATCCATCCGCTTATGATATTGGCAAATCGAATCTGTTCTATGGAAATTCCAAACCATTCTGCCACGATATCCGGGTTTGTGATTAATCCCAATGCGCTGAACAATACGCCTCCGACCATACCGCCGTTATTTTTGCAGAGATTTAAAAATAGTATAATGCCGGCCATGGTTACGGAATACCCTGTCATCAGAAAGAAAATATGCATAGTACAACGATAGGGGTCTGTCAGCTCGAGCACTTTGACAAAGGCGGGCACAGCGATTTTTTCCCCAATATCGGAATAACCTAAAATTGCTGCCGTGTCACTCCACATATTAGCGCCATAAGCCCTGGCGGCGGACAGGAATGCTGTTGAGGCAAGAATGAAAAAAATAAACAGGAAGGTTGCGGATATTAAATAGACAATCTGCCCGAGCATCCATACCGTCCGGTCTGTCCTTACCATATAATACGGAACCTCGTTGGACAGGTTCGGCATATCGGAAAAGAGGAGCAGAAGCAGGATGGAAATGGCGAGTACGGACTGTGAGTCGCCAAATGTCCAGATAAATGCCTCCATAGCCTGTAAATGGGTGGCATAGGTCTGGGCAAACTGCATGACCTTGTCAGACAGGAGAAAGCAGAAAATAAAGGCGAGCAGAAAGCATAAAATAATCTGGGGATTTTTGTGCCATTTTCTGAAATTGCACTGCGCCAGACATATAATTTGCCTTACCTTATACACGTTCGATACACCTCCTTAAAAGGCAATAATAAATAATGCCGGTTACTACAATAAAGCCTGTCATCATTAGTATAATTCCGGTATGTTCCAGTACCCAGGTATGCTCCGGGGCATACCACTCAGGCGGGTACAGGCAGTATAAGCTCTTAAAATACCGTTGGTATAATATAACAAGTACATAAAAGAGCACAAAGGAACCTCCGTATGCCACATAGCGGCTGTTTGCGGCAGCGGCAAGTGTGGCTGCCAGGGCAGCCCAGAACATGCCGGAGAGAAACAGGAGAGAGAGGTCCACAGCGGTATCTCCCCCAGTCCATTGGTAAAGAAGGGCGGGCAGCACAAGCAGGGTGCCTCCGCTGATACCGCAGGAGAGAAACTTCCCGAGTATATAAGAAGTTTTTCCACAGCGGGGCAGATATGCCTTTATATAACCACTTTGGTACTCATTGAGCCATGCAGTGGAATAGGGGATAGAAACCAGGACAGGAAGGCTGATCTGAAACATTTCAGATTCCATCCCCATATACCGGAGTATCAGGTATTCCAGAAAAAGTGGTACGAAAAAGCTTATGCCGCTTAATGCCCGTTTCATATCAGTTTCAAAGCTATTCATATCTAATATCCCAGGTCATAGTTGATGACAGAGCCGTCAATGGCATTGACAGATAATACGATGCCGTTTTTTCCATTGCGCGTGTCTTTTTGACCGTATTCATCCATGACAGTCCCTTCAAAATTCCATACGGGTACTACAAGTCCGCTGTCAAAACTGTTCTTTTCACTGATTCTTGTGTAAGCGAGGTGAATTTCATTGATATGGATCGTTACTTTTTCATCTTTTAACTGTTCCAAATCTTCCGGAGCATTATCAATGACAACCATCTGCTCAAAGATTTCTTTTATTTCCGAAAAGGGCTTTATTTTACTCGTTTTTACAACAGTATCATCTACCGTGAGTGGGGAGAGATAAAAGAAGTCAGCAATTCCGTTGTCATTTATATTGATGGCTATCGCTTCGCTTCCCCACATTTTCTTTGTGTAGTTATCTCCCTGCCATTCATCCGTCAGCTTGAATCCTGCCTGGTTGTTGACAAATACTCCGTCCAGTTTGCGGAGGAACAGGAAATGGTACACGTCGCGGTATGTTATTTTTGTTTTTCCGTTGCTGTCTTTGGCAGTGAGCAGCTGTGAATATTTCCCGCCGCTGAAGTTATGGAAATCATTAAATCCAATTTGTTTCAGAACTTCTGCTGCTTTTTGTTCGGCTTCTTTCTGGGACAGAGTCAGCGGTTCGTTTTTTGCGCGCTCTATCACTTGTTCTTCATTGGCAAAAGAAATACCGATTTCCGTAAAGTCAGGGGCCTCATTGTCCTTTGCCGGTACAATGTCTTCAATATCATTTTCGACATCTGCGTGGTAAAAGCGTTCACCGAAAACGTTTTTACTGCATTTATACCGGAGGCAGTTTCCATAATTTTCGGAATTCTGCATATACAGGGTGTGGTAATTGCCATCTTTTTGGTCGCTCAGCCCATAATAAAATTCTCCGTTTTTATGCAGCTCATACAGCCAGTCATAAAACGTATCACCCGGATGGTCCTCATGCATTTTTTGGATTTTTTTAATTTTGTTATCAGAGGGGGACTTTACCAGTTTTTTCATATTGGGAGAGTCCTCGTCTATTCCTCTCCCGTCATAATAGGAAGTATTTGGCGAAAGAGCGGTTCTTATTTTATCAAACGTAGTCTGGTCGATTTTTGTGGGGTGGACGCGGTAGACAGAAAGCTTCTCCGTTTCCGGTATTTCCACCTTGGCATCAATATCGACCGATACCTTTAATTTTTTATTATCAATTTTTTTCTGATATTTTTCGTATTTTTTTACCTCTTCCTTTACCTGGTCATAGGAGTTGTTATTTTCTCCCTCTTTTGCGTCTTCAAGCATTTTGTCCATGTTTTTCTCACGGACAATGGATTTCTCCGGAGTGTCTGCACATCCTGTCAGTGAAACGACAAGAAGCCCGGATAAAATGAATAAAGCTGTTGTTTTTCTCACAGTGATTCCCTCCTTTTTATATAATAAGAAACGTCCATGTTGGCCTTATTGTAACATGGACGTTTTCAGCAAGTATTCATCATAATTTAAACAAATTGTAAAATCATACGTGTTCCATCCCCCGCGCTGCTCTCAATTTTCATTTTGCATCCAAGCCGCTCCAGAATAATGGAAGTGATGGCCAGTCCTAATCCGGCGCCGCCGCTTTGCCTGCTGCGGGATTTATCAATCATATAAAAGGGTTCTAAAATTTTCTCCTGTTCCTCTTTGGGAATCCCTGTCCCAAAATCACGGACTTCAATGGTGTGATCCGTGGCAGTAAGAATGATGCTGTCTCCTCTTTTGCTTGCCTTCCTTGCGTTGTCAATCAAATTAATCAGCACTTCGGTAAAGAGATCGGCATCCACGTAGAAAATCTCGCTGTCACCGTGGCACTCCAACAGAATCCCGTCTTTTTCAAGGCTGTCCCGGCACGCTTTTTTGGCATTGCCAAATAATTCGCCGGCAGGGACATGGGAGAGATGAATCTGGTCATTTTCTTCCAGCAAAAGAAGATTCATCATCTTTTTGGAGAGCCGTTCCAGGCGGCAGCTTTCTTCATATATATAGGAGAGCGCCTCTTCCCTGTCCTCCTCCGGCAGTTTTACGGTCAGAAGAGTTCTGGCATAGCCGGAGATGGCAGTCATAGGTGTTTTTAGCTCATGGGTAAGGTTTCCCATAAACAGTGTCCGTTTCTCTTCTGCTCTCTGCAGTTCCTTTATTTTGGTCTGTACGGCCTCTGCCATCTGATTAAAGCGGCCGCCCAGTTCTCCGATTTCGTCTGTCCTCTCCACCGCAATCCGCTCATCGTAATGCCCCTCTGCAATCTGCTTTGCACCATCTCCCAGTTTTTTCAGTGGATGAAGGATTTTGTTTAACATCATAGTAAGGATGCCGCATACAACAAGCATAATGACAATAGTTAAAAAGATAAGACCAATTCCCATCATGTTCATCCGTCTTTGTACATAGGAAAAGTCTTCCAGCTTATAGACCGTACAGGGGGAGTATTGTGTCGTCCGGTAAACGAAAAAGTGCATGCCTTCCCATTTTAGTTCTGCTGTTTCTATTGGTGTACTTGAATGTGAACGCCAGATCAATGGCTCCAGGTCCTCCGGTTCGAGAAAGGTAGAATTAAAGATGGCAGGGCTGCCGCCATTTTCAGAGGAAAAGCAGATAAGGAGGTCATTGTTCTGTTTTTTCAGAAGATAGGTCAGTGTTTTATCCATGGATAAAGAAGTCTCTCCCGTAGCATATTGTGAAATCCTGTCATCCAGTGCAGAAAAATCTGCCATTGCTTTCTGCAGTCCGTGTTCTTCTGCCGTCTGGACAGAGAGCCGTTGTACCAGCAGGCAGACTATTATACCACAGATCGTTAATGAAAAGAGAATGCTGATACAGCAAATAATAATAATTTTTGATCTCAGGCGCATTTGCTTATTCCTCCAGACGGTAGCCCATTTTTGAAATCGTTTTTATGTTGTCGTTCAGAGAGAGTTTTTTGCGGAGCTGTCCAATGTGAACGTCGACCGTTCTCGTCTCTCCCATATAATCAACCCCCCAGACACGGCGGAGAAGCTCTTCCCGTGAAATAGCGATATTTTTATTTTTTGCGAGTACGCCCAACAGTTCAAATTCCATCGGCTTTAACGGGATTTCCACACCGTTTTTCCGCACAGAGTGCTCTGGAAAGTTGATTTCTATATCCAGAATCCGGATGACGTCCTGAGATTTCTTCGTGCGTCCGAGTACCTTTTCCATGCGTACCATAAGCTCAAGCATCTCAAAGGGCTTTACAATATAATCCTCCGCTCCGTCCTGAAGCCCCTGTATTTTTGAATCAAGGTCATCTTTGGCTGTTAGAAAAATTACCGGTATATTGTAACGTTTTATTACATGAAACAGGGCAAAACCATCCATTCCGGGAAGCATCACATCAAGCAGGGCAATGTCATAGGCATGTTCTTTTTCCAGGGCATTGGCGGCCTCCATGCCATCCCCGAACATTACGGTATGATACCCTGCCACCTTTAAATTCATAGAAATCATTTTTGCAATAGATATTTCATCTTCCACAATAAGTACGCTGTTTGCCATTTCTCCCTCCCATATTTTTCGCTTTTTGTGTATATTAGTTTACTGGATTCTTTCTTTCATGGCAAGTACCAAAATTAAATGTCCTGTTTTTTGCCCGCCATAACAAAAACAGCAGTGACAAGCATATTTTTACTGTGGCCGCTCGTGTTTTGTACCTCTGCAAAAATCTCTCCCCCCATTTTCTGCATAAGGTTACGGCAGATGTACAGTCCCAGTCCGCTGCCGGGGATGCCTTCGGCATTAGAGCCGCGTATAAAACTCTCAAATATATGTGGCAGTTCCGTCTCCTTCAGTGTACAGGAGCTGTTTTTAACAGTGATAAGCTGGCAGTCCTCCTCAGTGGAGAATTTTATTTCGATTTTACTGCCCTGCCCGTATTTAATGGCATTTTCAATAATGTTTTGCATAACCTCAATGCTTCTGTCAAAGTCCCCTTTCAGCAGGCAGTCCGAATATGTTTCTGCCGAGAGCTCAATTTTTAAAAGGTCGAGTTTTTCGCGATAATACTCCAAAACATTTTCCATAAGGGAAGAAAGATAAAATTCATCATTTTTTACATCAAGTTTTAAGAGATCCTCACTGGAAGCCTGTATAATGCGGGAGACAAACCCCTCGATTTTATCCGCATTGTTATTGATATTCTCCGCTATTTCGAGTTGTTTTTCTGCATCCGGATAAAGCCCTCTTGACAGGGCCTTTGCGTACAGTTTTATGGCAGACAGCGGCGTCTTGATGTCGTGGGAGAGGGACAGGACCAGTGTCTTTTTCTCCCGTAGCAGATTTAGTTCAAGCTGTCGGTGATGTTCGATATTTTCGCGCAAAAGATTGATGCCCCAGATAAATTTTCCGAAGAATCGGTACTTGTTTTCCTTTATGGGGGCAGTCAGGTTTCCCTTTGAGAGCTCATAGGGGATATCCCGCAAACGCTCAAAGGGGGCAAGGATGGTATGGCGGATAAAGAGCAGTACACACAGGACAAAAAGTGACATAATGGCGAGAACGGCATTTAGCACGATAAGCGTATGCCGGTTGTTTTGGGTTGAACCAGCCGTATACTCAAAGCGATAGGTCATGCCGTTAATTATCCGGATGGCATAGTCATTGTCTGTTTCCTGAAAAAAGGAAGCTGGCTCTTTGCCGTTACAGGGGAGAATGTCAGTGACATATTGGCATTCTGTCAGTGAAATACTATCATAACCGCTGTTTTTTATTTTATCGGCAAGCCGGTCAATCTCCACGCGGTATGGTTTGCTGTTGCGGTTCCGCGAGGAGAGAAGAGCAGTATTTGCTATTACAAATAATAACACGATAAGGACGATTGCCGTCCCAAACAGTTTAGTAAAAGATTTCATACAAATTTATACCCCACGCCCCAGACAGTAATTATTTTTTTCGGATATTTTGGCTCGTCCTCAATTTTTTGCCGGAGCCGTTTGATATGCACGGTTAAAGTCTGGGGTTCGGAAAAACTGTCATACCCCCATATACGGTTAAATATATAGTCCTTGTCAAGTGCCCGGTCTTTATTTTCCATCAGAAGGAGCAGAAGGTCAAATTCTTTTGCCGTCATATCCAGGATGCTGCCGTCTTTTTTGGCCGTCCTGCTCTCTCTGTTTAGTGTCAGATTGTCAATGGTAATTTCATCCAGAGAGTATTTTCGCTTGAAAATACCATGGATTTTTGCCAGCAGAATATCAACGTCATAGGGCTTTTCTATATAGTCGTCTGCCCCGAGGTAAAGTCCGTTTAATTTGTCATCTTTGGCAGTTTTGGCACTGACGATGATAATAGGGACATTGCCTCTCTCGCGGATTTTTCTGCAAATGGAAAATCCATCTTCACCGGGCAGCATAATGTCCAGGATAATAAGCTTTGCCCCGTATTTTTCATACAGAGCCAGGGCCTTTTTGCCATTATCAACGGCGGATACGGTGTAATGTTCCGAACGTAGAAAATCACACAGCAGGCCGGCAAGTTCTTTATTATCCTCGACAATTAATATATCCATCTCTGTTCTCCCTGTGTCTGATTACCATCCGAGTTCCATAAGCCAGTGATTGAGTATGCGTTCCCGCTCGCGCAGCTGTGCGGATGATTGATATCTTTCTAAATCATACTCCCCTTTTATGTTGCCGTCAACGATATAAAGTACCCTTGTGCATTTGGCGGCTACCTTTATATCATGTGTTACAAGCATAATGGTGGTTCCCTCGTGATTAATTTTTGTCAGCTCTTCCATGACTTCCTCGGAGGCCGTGCGGTTTAACGCCCCCGTAGGCTCGTCAGCGAAAATCATTTTTGGTCTGTTTATCATGCTGCGGCAGATACATGCCCTCTGCAGCTGTCCGCCTGATACCTCGTTAATATCGTTGTCTGCAACTGTTATGATACCCAGTTTCCGCATAAGTTCCTGTCCCCGCCGAACAGTCTCATTACGGCTTTCCTTTATTTTGTCTGACTGACAGGCCGGAAGAATAATATTATCCAGGACGGTAAGGCTTTTTAACATATACATCTGCTGGAAAATAAATCCCATTTCGTCCAGCCGCAGGCCGGCAAGCTGCTGTGGAGTAAGCTTTGATATATCTTTTCCGCAAAAGTTTACCTCTCCGGCGGTAATGCCGTCCATGCCTGAGACCGCATAAAGAAGCGTGGACTTCCCGGAACCGGAGGGACCCATAACGGCAACCATTTCCCCATCATATACCTGAAAGTTGACATTTTTCAAAACATTATTTTGTCTTTTATTAGTGATAAAGGTTTTACACAAATTTTTTACATCTAAAATCGTATCCATACAAATCCTCCATTCTGAATTTTATTCGGTGTTATTATTCATTGTTTGATGTTTCCGATGCGGCAATTTTCCTGAGGTGCCAAGCGCCGATTGCGGCGGCAAAAACAGTGGCAAAAAATACAATAACAGGGTAGAGAACATATACCTCAGACTTTACAATATCGAATTGAATACTATATGCCCCCATCATACGGAAAATCGGTTCAATGGCCAGTGTGGAGAGGGGCGCTGATATTGCCGTACCAATAAGTATGGAGAGCAGCAGGACTATTCCTATCCGCAATGACTGCCACGCAATAAGGGAGGAATTTTGGAATCCAATGGCTTTCAATAATGCAATCTCCCTCTTTTCTCTTGTTATAAAGCTGCGAACCATCAGTATGGCAATCAGTATATTTATGCCGATGATAATACCGAGGATAAGATTTTTTATATCCTTTATCTGGTCTGCCACATTGCCAATCATATAACTGATATATTCGCCTGCCGAGTAAATATTTGATTCAGGGTATGCCTTTTTCAGTACATCCATTCGGTCCCGAATTATTTTCTTATCAGGATTATCCCGGTAAGAAATCTGTGTGCCAAAGTATCCTGCGGCGAAATTAAAGTCAAGGTCCTCTTTTTCGTAGAAGCGTATCCCCTCCCCGAGATTGTTCATGCTCTGGTTGAGAGCCGTCACGATGTATTTTTTTCTACCGCTGCCGATATCAATTTCAACCGTGTCCCCGATGTCTGCCCCTATTTGCTCTGCGGTCACAAAGGTTATGGCCACCTCTCCCTCCCTCTGCGGTGGTGTTCCCTCAAGGTAGGAATACTGATTTGCCGTAACTTCGCCGACGCCAATAAAGGAGAGGGAAGAGCTTTTTTTATCGCCGTGAGAAATAGTAAACCGGAACAGGATTTCCTGGAAAACATCTGCCGGGATATTGTTGTCATTGAGGACTTTCCTTACATGCTCCATATTTTCATTGATTTTCTCTTTATTTTGTCCATTCGCTGAGAAAAGGAGTTCCTGCGAAATTACGGTATCGCACTCGGCCATATTAAAACAGGTAATGAGGCTGTCCGATTGTAATGTATTGATTGTATTCACAGGAAGGATAATGAGTAAGAGCCCCAATGTGAATATTAAAATCATGGAAATATAACTCTTCAGGTTGCTGAAAATATCATTAAGTGCCATAAATGGCACCGGAGGCAGCTTTGACTTGCTCAGGTGGAGGAATCCCTTTTTGGAATACCGCTCTCCCTTTTCCCCGTTTCGGATAGCATCAATCGGGGAGAATTTTTTTATTTTCCTTGTACAGAAATAGCAGAACAACACAATAGCTGCCGCTGTGCCGATAGCACAGATTATGTTAAGGTAATACTTGCCCTGCCCGGAAATCAGTATGTTTTCACCCACGCTTTTCAGGAGTATACTGCTGAAAGGAAAACTGCATAAAAGCCCGATCAATGCCCCGGTAAAAGAGATGGCAAAATATTTTATAATATAAAGTCCCCGGATTTTGCTGTTTGGGATACCAATGGCTTTCATAACGCCAATTTCCCGAAATTCCTCACTCATGGTAAAGAGTATGGTAAAGCGCAGAATAACCATGGAAATCAAAATCAGGCACAGACTTACGATAAGAATAACTGCCGCAACGAGAGTGTCCATGATATACATCATTTTCATTGTAGGGCGGTCGGCGTTTATCGTGGATTTCAAGCTAAGGTTGTTGAATTTATCCATGAAAGCGTTATCGTCCATATGGATATAGCAGGAATAGAACACGTTGCTGTCTTTCACATCAAACAGAGCAAAATCTCCATCACTGACGAGAAAACGTGTCATGCCCATCATGGCGGAGCCAAATAACGCATCTTTTGTGTATCCCTTCAGGGTAAAGTCTTTTTTCACGCCATTGGCATTAATTGTTATTTTACATCCCTCATAAAAGTCATTGTCCGCAGAGTGGAATATTTCAGAGCTGACGTAGATTTCCCCATCTGCTACATGGGTTATTTCCTTTCCCATACTGTCGAATATTTTTGTGCCGCCAACAGCTGATAGTACAAGAGTATTTTCATACTCAAATTTTTCACCCTCAATAGCTGTGTCCCGGGGGTCAACCTGGATTAGCTTTATGGTGTCCAGTCCATATCCATTTTCTTCGGTAAATTCCCTGAGGCGCTCAGCCTCACCTTTGTAGGTTGTGGCCGTCCAGTAATCCGGTACGCCGGTCAGTTCAAAGTAGTCATCCAGCGCCGAGGCAACGGTAATCATATTATTCATGCTGCTGGCAATAAATGTGGATGCGAGAATCATAAATATTAACATGATTACGTTCAGTGTTTTTTTTCGTCTCAAATCTTTTCTTAATAAACGAAAGTACATTTTCTCCCTCCAATCCGAGAACGCATTTTGTTCGAGGAACCGCCGGTGGCAAAATTATTTGACACGGTCCTGCGTTTCTCTGTTATGCCCTTAGCTTATCAGAGAAATTATGAAATAATCCTTAACAAATCAACGGTGCGTGCTTATTTTCAAAATGCTACAAAAAAACAGAGAAATACGCTGAAAATCAGTTATTTCCCTGTTTCGTGACTGCAATATGATAACATTACTTTTCAAGTATTCCCTTTAATTCTGCAAAACTATGTATCTCATAATCACAAACAATATTATCTGGAACTTCTTTATGTTTTGGATTATAAAAGCATACATTCATTCACGATTTTTTTGCCCCTGCCATATCATTGGTAATCGAATCACCTATCATTAAACATTGTTTCGGCGGGCAATTTAAGTCGCGCAGAATATAATCAAAATAATCCCTTGTTGGTTTTATTACCCCCATTTCTTCCGATATATACAGTTTATAAGTATATGGTAAAAAATCAGATACACGTTTCTTTTGTGTCTGTACAACTCCGTTTGTTGCCAATATCATACGATAATCAGTGGATAATTCTTTGTATACTGTTAAAGTACATGTATTGTCTCATGCGTCATTTTTCTCCTTTAAAAACTGAAGTCCGAGAACGAGTGCCAGTCCGAGAACGCAGGCAATAATATTAAATGTACCGAACGAGAGTGCCGGTAATGCTGTTTCCAGCGTAGTGGGTCCCATTACAATAGCGTACAGGGAACCAGTCATCATTCCGAGGATGCAGTAAATGGTCTGGGGGCGAAAACGCTCCAGACAGAACTGAATCAATTTGACAATGGAGAGCGCTCCGGTTATAACGCCAAGACCGAAAAATACAAGAAGCGGCATATAGTTAAGATGAAGGTGAAGCACTTCCTTTACCCCTGTAATAACAGGAATGTATGCACCGAAAATCAACAGCAGCGTAGAGCCCGAAATGCCGGGAAGGAACATGGCGCAGATGGCTATCATGCCGATAAAGAACAGACGGATGCCTGTGCCCCAGTCAAAGACCGATAAATCCATAGATGTGGTGGCGGATTGTCCATTCATATAAGTAATGCCTGCCACAAGCAGTATGCCGAGCAGAAGAAAGGGAATCCCTTTTCCAAACTGCCGTATGCTGTCCATCTCCTGTCTGGCAACGAGCGGAATGGCGCCGATAACAAAGCCGATAAACAGGGAACTGACTAAGTAAATATGGCTGGAGAACAGGGCGGAGAGGGCAAGGACGGCAAGTGCCATTCCAATGACCCAGCCGATGCCAAGTTTAATAAGATAGACAAGAGCTTTTTTCTTTTGCTCCATTTTCCCAAATACCAAATCGTGAATGGAACCGATAAAATTGTCATAAAAACCAAGTATGAAGGCAATCGTCCCGCCGGATACCCCAGGTACGCTGTCAGCGAGAGCCATACATAATCCATGAAACATATTGCGAAGCATAAATTTTCTCCTTTATAAACAAATTAAAATCAGTTTACAGGATTTTTGTATGGAATACAAGTGTTTTGTGGGAAGAAAAGATTACTTTTCTTTTTTTATATGCTCCGTTTCCTCAATTAACAAGTCAACCTCATCTGTATCTATCTTTTTCCTGTTTTCATTATAAAGCTCATATTGTTCGTAGGCATGTGCCTTTGCCTGGCTCGCCGAAATGTGACCGGCACCGGATAGCACTTCCCGTCCAGTCATATTTAGAAAATTATTGAGGTAGGTTTCCCAGTCTTTCATATACATGGGGATATGTCTACGAGCCTGGTCTTCAGCAAAATCCAAATACATAGTTACGACCCTGTTTAATTCCTGCATTTCATCTTTATTGAGATAATTTTTTGCGATATTTACATCCTTTTTTCGGACTTTTGCCCCCTCAAAGGCAGTTAGCCCCATATTATTTTTTGTTGCATCTGCTCTCTGCATGATAACTTCTGCAGCGGTATGTCCATGTACCCCATAATGAATTTTGTTTTGTACCGTCTTAAAGAACATTTCTGCTTCTTTGTCATTACTGGAGTAATCAATGGATGTTTTGTATATGTCACAAATCTTTTGGTAAAATCTTTTTTCAGAAGCTCTGATTTCGCGGATTCGCTCTAATAATTCATCAAAATAATCCTCTCCAAACTGCTTAGGATTTTTGAGACGTTCATCGTTCATGGCAAATCCCTTGCGGGAATATTCCTCTAATATATGAGAGGCCCAATTTCTAAAATGTATTCCTACATTGGAACGAACACGATAACCAATGGCGAGAATCATTTTAAAATTATAATGTTTTATCTTTCTTTTAATCGTTCTTTTTCCCTCTGTTTGAACTTGTAAGAATTCTTTACAAGTTGAAGATTCATCTATTTCCCCGTCTGCATAAATATTACGGATATGCATAGTTATGTTTTGGGGAGTTGTATTGTATAGTTTGGCAAGGGCAGATTGGTTCATCCAAATATCGTCATTCTGAAAAAATACGTCAATTCTGGTATCGCCTTTTTCTGTCTGATAAATAAGGATGTTCCCTAATTTCATCATTTCATCATTCTTCATTCGACAAATCTATAGATGCTGCGAAGCATAAATTTTCTCCTTTATAAACAAATTAAAATCAGTTTACAGGATTTTTGTATGGAATACAAGTGTTTTGTGTGAATATTTTGACGCTAGGACAGCAGCCGGTCAATCAAATACAGGGACTTGATTCCATCATAAGAGGTGATGTAGTTTCTATCCATTGACAGTATGATTTTTTCATAGTTGTCCGGTATCATGCGGAGCGGACGGAGTTCACGTTCACGGGTCTCAGGTGACTGCATACTTTCTGTCACCTGGATATATAGCTTATCGCTTGGCTTATCCGCTGCAAAGTCGATTTCTGTTTCCCCGACTTTTCCAATGTATACACGGTAATTACGTCGAAGCAGTTCTAAAAATACAATATTTTCAATAATATGGCCCCAACATCACGGTAGCCGAGCAGCATATTGCGAAATCCCATATCAATGATATAGTTTTTGCCCAATGTTTTCAGAAGCTGTTTGCCTTTTCCATCGTATCTGCAAACAGAGCAGAAGAAGAATGCACTGCGCAGCATGGAAATATATTTATTGACTGTTTTACCAGCGACATTTTTCCTGGCGGAATTTTTGCCGGTGAAAATATCGCTAGTGAAAATATCGCTTTTTTTCGGTTGGATCTCTCCTTCATGGGATAAGATATTACCGATGCTGTTGGGAGAGGTGATGCTGCCAATATTAGAGCAAAGGAACAAAATGAGATAGCGGTAACATGCGGATTTCTACATATCTGCCGGAGAGCAGAGTGGAAAATTCTGTTGAGAGCAAGTAGGCATTGGACCCTGTAATATAAATGTCCACATCAAAATCAAGACGAAAAGACTCAATAGCTTTTTCCCAATGCTCTTCCGGATTGTTTTTCATTTATCCATCAATTTTTGGTCAGGAATTATGATAATTAAGATGTGGAATTATATTTAATAGCGTGGTATACTGAACATGTTGTGTAAGAGATAAATACAGGAAATACAACCAGTAAGATGAAATGGAGGATAATATATGAATTATTGGCAGGGTGATATCATTTATTTGAGAGCCATGGAAGAAAGCGATGCGGTTTTTTTCTATGAGACTTTGCAGGATATGGATATACAAAAAAATGAATCCGATATAAGAGTTCCAATGTCGCATAAAGCATGCGCAGATTTTGCTTTGGAACAAGCTTCAAAAGGCAATGATAACTCTTCACCGTTTCTTATTATTGAGGATAAAGATAAGAACAGGGTGGGAATGGCTTCTCCGTCTATAGAAGATAGCAGAGTGGGGGTTTTTACGAGTGGCATTTTTATTAAGCCAGAATTTCAAAGAAAAGGTTATGCAAAAGAAGCTTTATTTATGATTATGAAGTTCTATTTTAATCAGTTAAGATGTCAAAAATTTAATGCAAGTGTCTATTCGTATAATGAACCATCTAATAGACTTTGTGAAAATATAGGTCTTGTCGTTGAGGGAAGACGTAGAAATACAGTATTTACAGATGGAAAGTTTTATGACGAAATTTTGTATGGATTAACAAAAGATGAATTTTTAGAACTGGTAAAGTAGTATCGGGATAATGCAAATCCATCGGAAATCCGGTGAAAAAGAATTAATTAAAGAAAAGTGTTGACAAGCGTTATTTATCTGTTATAATAAAGTAGTCGCTTTTAATGAGTGTCTGGGATCTTAGCTCAGCTGGGA
>DKUB01000076.1:0-16984 GCA_002490465.1 Lachnoclostridium sp. UBA7215 | reverse complement strand
GTTCGAGCCCTGTAGGTCCCATTTCAAACTTAAATATCGTAGAATTACAAATATGCGGTATATTTTAAGTTTGTTTTAAATATGTCAGGAATAACTCCTGACACCAGGATGGCGGAATAGCTCAGTTGGCGAGAGCACACGGTTCATACCCGTGGTGTCGCTGGTTCAAATCCAGTTTCCGCTACTATCAAAAAGACCCGCAGTTTTTGGCTGGGTCTTTTTAAAGTGCGCCTTGCGGCGCACGTTTCATGGAGGTATTTTATGCGGATAGGTATGGGTTATGACGTGCACCGTCTTACTTCGGGAAGAGATTTAATCATTGGCGGTGTAAAAATTGATTATGAGTTGGGGCTTTTAGGGCATTCGGATGCCGATGTCCTTTTGCATGCGATTATGGACGCTGTGCTCGGGGCCGCGGGGCTCGGGGATATCGGCAGGCATTTCCCTGATACCGACCCGGCGTATAAAGGGGCATCCAGCCTGTGCCTGATGGAGCATGTGCGCAGGATTACAGAAGAGGCTGGTTATCAGATCGGTAATGTGGATGCAACGATTATCGCGCAAAAGCCCAAAATGAGGCCTTATATTGATGAAATGCAAGCCAATATAGCAAAGGCTCTTGGGGTTTCAGTCTCCTGTATTAATGTCAAGGCAACGACAGAGGAGGGCCTTGGATTTACCGGAGCAGGCGAGGGAATCAGTGCTCAGGCAGTTTGTCTGCTTCACGAAATATAAGGAGGATTTTCGTGGGAAATAGCAAAAAAGAGCTGCGGGACCTGTGGCGGCGGTCGTTTGGCGATACGGAAGCTTATATGGATTACTATTTTTCGCAAAAGGCGCCGGCAAGTGACATTTATACCGGAAATGAGGGCGGAATGCTGGCATCAATGGCATTTTTTACGCCTTATTCGGTTAAACTATTTGGGGCAAATAAGACGGCATATTATATTGTGGGAGTGGCAACAGAAGAAAAATACAGGGGGGAGCACCGGATGACGCGGCTTTTGCAGGAGGCTATGGCGCAGTACGGCAATGGGATTTTTTTCCTATGTCCAATGACGCCGCGGGTTTATACATCTCTGGGGTTCCGCCCGGTTTACTGGCGGGAAACTACGCATATCAGGCCGGACTATGTGCCACAGGGCCGGTATGGAAGTGTAAAAAAATGGAACGAGCTTTCCCTGCAAGAGTGCCAGAAAATGATAGTATTTGTAAATGGTAAGCTACAAAAGGAGGAATTTGACTTCTATATAGAGCGAAGCATAGAGTATTATCAGCAGATATCTCTTGAACTGCAGGCGCTCGAAGGAAATTTTTACAGTATATGGGATGAGAAAGGCGGGGTTCTGGCAGCTGCTAACGTAATTTTTGAGGATGGGGGGTTTCAGGTAACAGAACTGATTGCGGACGAGGGGGCGGGAGAAATCGTGATTGATACGTTGTTAAATTATCTGTGCGTGAAAAGCCTGCAGATAGATGACAGCTATTTTCTTCATGGCCTGCATGGAATAGGAATCGTCAGGGAAAAACAGGACAAACCCTATATCATGTGCCGCATGCTCTCAGGAGATACCCCGGAAATCCGCTGTTATATTAATGACATTACATGATTTAGTGAGGACATAGCCATATGGGAAAACGAATACTCGCAGTCTTTCTGATTATTTTTATGCTATGCAATTACATTTTTATTTTCTCTTCACGGCCGGACAGGGGCTCTGCCTATGGTGAAGTCAGCATCGAAACAGAGATATCTACCACAGGGGATTTGTTTCAGCCAGGTTATCAGGATTGGCTTACGGAATGGCAGGCACAATCTGCATTTGCTACCGGCAATATTGTTCTTACCCCCGGTGAAGATGAATCCTGCCTCAATTTTTCATGGTATTCCGATTCCATTGGAAAGCCGGCTGTACAGCTCAGCACGGATCCTGCTTTTTCAAGCAGCAGAATTTTTGACGGATTGGCTGTTTCTATTGCCCGAAGCAATGGAGTCACTGTTTACCGCTCCGCCAATCATGTTACAGTGAGCCATTATCTAAAACCTGATACGACTTATTATTATCGATATACCAGCGATTTTAATGCAGCGAATGTGGTTTGGTCAGAACCATTTTCTTTTTATAACCACAACACGGATTCTATCTCCGCCATTCTGGTGGGAGATCCACAGATTGGCGCCTCCGGGAATATTGAAACCGATGCTTACAACTGGAATCAGACACTGCAGCAGGCGGTGCAGACGGTCCCTGATGCCTCTCTGCTCCTGTCTGCCGGGGATCAGGTTAATTATAAAACAGATACTGATGCGGAGGGGATTCGCGAAAGCGAATATGCCGGTTTTCTTTATCCGGAACAGCTTCGCCGGATTCCTGTGGCTGCCGCTATTGGCAATCATGAGACAAAAGGCAGTGACTACCAGTATCATTTCAATAACCCAAACAGTACAGACAACTATGGCTCTACTCCGTCTGGCTGTGATTACTATTTCAGCCGTGGAAATAGTCTGTTTATTGTATTAAACAGTAACAGCCGGAAAATGAGTGCACACCGCAAATTGATGAAAAAGGCGGTGGCAGCACACCCGGATGCCCGGTGGCGGATTGTCATAATGCACCATGATATCTATGGTTCCGGTACTATGCACTCCAATCGCTCATCGGCCAATCTCCGCACTGTATTTGCTCCTCTTATGGATGAATATGGCATTGATGTTGTCTTCTCCGGACACGATCATTCCTATGCCTGTTCTTATTCCATGCTGGATGGTACTGCCATTTGTTATCCGGGCAGCACCCTTACTGACCCGGTGGGAACGACTTATTTTTCCCTCGGCACTTCGTCTGGCAGCAAGATGTATGAACTCGCCTCACCAAAACAATACTATGTGGCAGAACGCTCCAATAATCCCCTGCCCACATTTTCTGTACTGTCCATAAAAGGAAATACTCTGTCCGTCAAAATATATGACCAAAACGGGAATTCGTATGCCGATGATGTAACCATCAAAAAAACAAAGCTCAAAACTAATCCATTAGATGCTGTAAAAAAAGCAGGGACCCGAAAGAAAAAGAATTATACAAAAAGCAGTTATAATAAATTAAAGTCTGCTCTTACAGCCTTTGATACTCTGTTTCATATAACAAAAAGGGACAAAGGGGCAGAAAAAATCGGGAAATATTTCCGTACGTCAAAAGATCCCCTGAGCTATTATGGATATGCTGCCGGTACTGCAGAAGCTCTCCCCGATGGTTTTTCCACTTTGTTGGATAAGAGCAGATTACAATGCACCGCTATCACGCCCACTGCTTTTGCAAAGGTATACAGTAAGGTGACAAGCACCAGAAAAAGACTGGTGAAAACATCTCTCAACGTAAAAAAAGGAAGAAAATTTCTGAAAAGCGGAGCTGTTTTGACACTAAAAAAGGGAAAGAAAATCCGGCTGAAAATTACAGCAGCACCTTCCCGTTACAAAGTGTCCTGTATTTCCGGTGCAAAAAAATATGTAACGATCAATAAAAAAGGGGTTATTCATGCCAAAAGGAAACCGAAAGTCACCTTTAAATTCAAGAAAAACACAGTTCCGGTCATCATCCGTTTCCAGAACCGTGTTATAAAGTTAAGGGTCAGTGTGCGGTAATATCATTGGACTCCTCTAAAGCTTGATGATTGTAAGCAGTGGATAAACATTAAACAGCCCGGGCATCAGGAGCATGCCACCGATAAACAGCAGTGTAATGCCAATACACAGAGCGAGGCGCCTTTTATTTATTGGGCGGCAGACTACGGCAACAATGCCGAGACTGACAATACCGCCGGTCAGAAGGTTTAGCGTAGAAACCATAAGTCTGTCCAGGCCGAGAGGAACAGCGATAAACTGAATGACAACAAGCAGAGCAGTTAAAAGGATAGCACCCGGCAGGGACACCCTCATTACATGTCGGAGAAATCCGGTGGAGGTTACGGTGTCATGCCGCTCAAGTGTCAGTAAAAAGCTTGGGATTCCAATAGCGGTTGCCCCAATCAGAGTGAGCTGGATGGGGATAAACGGATAGGATTTCCCGAGAATAATAAAGAGTACACAAAGAAGGATGGAGTAAATGGTCTTTGTTAGATACAGAGCACTGACGCGCTCGATATTGGCAATGATAGTCCGCCCTTCTTTTACTATAGCCGGCATGGATGAAAAATCCGAATCCAGCAGTACAATATGTGCGGACTGTCTTGCGGCGTCCGCGCCGTTAGCCATGGCAATACCGCAGTCGGCGTCTTTGAGGGCCAGTACATCATTTACCCCGTCGCCGACCATTCCCACCGTTTTTGTGTCTTTTTGAAATGCTTTAATAATGGTCTGTTTCATCTGGGGAGAGACACGGCCAAATACTGTATGGCAGGAAACAATATCGGCAATTTCCTCTTCGGTTTTTCCCTCTAATTCATTGGCATCCATATAATGCTCCGCCTGGGGGAGCCCGGCGCGCACGCCTACGGCGGATACTGTTGCAGGGTTATCTCCGGATATAATCTTGATATCCACTCCCTGATTTTCAAAGAAGCGGAAAATTTCCGGAGCATTTTCTTTTATTTCATCTGCCAGAATAATAAGGGCAAGCGGCAGGATACCCGACAGCTTGTCCGGAGAATCGGCCAGTTTGTGGCAGGAAGCAAGAAGAAGGACCCGCAGACCACGTTTTTCATATTGTTCTGCCTGTTGTAACACGCTTTTCTGTTTTGTCAGAAAATCCGGAGCACCGAGCACATAGGATTCCGAATGACTGGTAGATACTCCCATAAATTTTCGGTGAGAGCTGAAGGGGACGGAATCTGTCACAATATTTTTATCCTCTGTTAGAGGAGCAGAAGACGTATTTTCCGTAAAATAAGTTTTTATGGCGGTACTTGTGGCGTTGTCTTCTGTGAAAGCGTACACAACCGTGTGCAGGATAGAGTGTATATTCTTCCCTGACATTTGTGTGCCGTTTTCCTGCGGCAGGGGAAGAACCTGTTCCACGGTAAGATTTCCGGTTGTAATGGTTCCGGTTTTATCAAGGCAGAGTACATTGACCCGGGCCAGGGCTTCAATGGCTTCCATCTCCTGCACAAGGGCGCGCTTGGCTGCGAGACGTCCTACGCCAAGAATAAAGGAAATACTTGTCAAAAGAACCAGACCCTCCGGAATCATGCCGAGCACGCCGGCGGTAGTGCTGACAAGAGCGTCTGACAGATTGGCTCCGACACGGAAATATTGCATATAAAAAAGAAGCGCTCCCACCGGGAAAATTGCATACGAGACAAGGCGGATTGTTTTTTTAATTGCATTTTGCATCTCAGAGCTGGCACGTTTTTTTGTTTTTGCTTTCTGGACAAGTTGTGTGGCGTAGTTATCATCCCCGATATGGATAACCTGACAGGAGCCGCTTCCGGCGACAACGTGACTTCCCGAATACAGGAGATCTCCTGGATTTTTGTGTACGGGAAGGGATTCTCCTGTCAGCAGGGACTCGTTTACCTCCAAGCCATCCGAAGAGAGAACGGTGCTGTCAAAAGTAATTTGATTCCCCGCAGCAATCTGCAGTTTATTGCCTGTTTCCACATCATCAAGGGGAATTTCCTGAATGCCGTCATCCGTAATAAGCTTTGCCTTTGTGGCGGTAATAACCGATAGCTTGTCAATGAGCTTTTTTACTTTCAGCTCCTGGACAATGCCTATCAGCGAGTTGAAAATCACAATTCCCATAAAGAGCATATGTTTATATTGTCCGGAGAGGATAACAAGAAAGGCAAGGACAATATTTAAAAAATTGAAGTAAGTACATGTGTGGGAAAGAATAATCTGCAGTTTTGATTGAACATAAGGACCGTTCGCGAAGCGGACCGTCCGTTGTTTGGATGTTTTCATTGTAAAGTTTATCCCTCCTTGACATAAGTATGATGTCCACGGATTGCTTCATTGCTTCGCAATTCCCGCAATCCTGCAAACATTCGGACTCCATCAATTTACAGCGAAAATCTTACGCTGTAAATTTACGTCCTCATGTTTGGGCGGGGCAATAAGGTCATTCGTTGCCTTTGTGCAGGCACAAGCAACGTTGACCTTTTGCCCCTTGACATAAATCAAAATGTTTGATAGAATATCAAACCGTAAGGCTTGTTTATACGCAGGCATGCTGTTATAGCTCAGGTGGTAGAGCGTCGCCTTGGTAAGGCGGAGGTCACGGGTTCAAATCCCGTTAACAGCTTTTTTATGCTTGGTCTAAAATGGATGAAGTAATTCGATTTTCATAAATAATCCTTTCTGTGAGTAGAAAAATACCGCCTATCATTGTATTAGGCGGCATCTTGTTCTATTAAATTTTTACCACGTCTTTACCCAGAATCCCATTTTATCGCGGAAACTTCCGAGCAATATCATTATTAAATCAATGAGCACGCCGATTCCAAAAAATCCAAGGGTAAGAAACCATATAATTCCAGTTCCAACCTTTCCGACATAAAATCTATGTATGCCAAGGCATCCAAGAAATAAACAAAGTAAAGTTGCAATAAGCCGACTTTTTGGACTTATCATGTTTCCATATCCACCAGTCTGTGCTACTGCACTTGCGGCTGCTGTGTTATTATTGTTTATAACAATATTTTTATCTTGGTTGCTTACGATATCTTCAACCTGCTTACCACATTTTGGGCATATTACGCAGTCTTTATCAATTAATTCTCCTCAATGTTTACAGTGCTTTTTATTTACAGCTTGATTTATTGGTGCTCCGCAATTCGGACAGTTTGCTGCCTGATCCGATACCTCTTTTCCACATTCTTTACATGTTATAAGTGCCATTTTTATCCTCCTGTTTGGTTTTTCTATATATTACCACAAAGTTTAGTGTTTGTAAATTCATTTTACTTTAAACAATTTGATAACTTCCCGCTCTTTAATCTTCATAATGCCCTTTGCAGGATTTTACAATAATCTGATTGCCGGATATTTCATATACAAGGCGGTTTGTTTCATCAATTCGTCTGCTGTATAGACCTGATTTATTATACTTTAGCAGTTCCGGCTTTCCTATGCCCTGCATTGCTCCGTCCCGATCTATGCTCTTTAGTAGCTGGTTTATCCGTTTTACGGTCTTTTTATCTTGCCCCTGCCATTCTGTGTATTGATTCCAGCCGGTATCAGTAAATAAAATGTTCATGATTTCAATTCTCCATAGCTTCCAGTTCTTCCATAGTCTTAGCTACTACTTTTCCGGCTTTCAGTTCTTCATCTGATTTATCCAGCATAGCAAGATATTCAGCGTTTCGCTTCGCTTTCTGCAAGGCGTTATATTCAGCCTCGTTTATCATGTAGATATTTTCATTTCGTGGTCTTGAGATAACAACGGTTTCTCCCATACTGATTTTATCACACCATTCTTTGAAATTATCCCGGAAATTTACAGATTTTACCGCTAACATGGTTTAGGCCCCCTTTTTAAAAAAATACGTTTTTCTGTATTTAATTTTGTACATTTATTATATTTAAAGTATGCCCCGGTGTCAATGAAAATGGAATTAAACAACTTAGTGGCGAATTGGGATATCCAAAGGAATGTGGCAAAGTCACTTTTTGTGCAATTGAGGGGCCCGAGGATTTGTACCAAAATTATTTTATAGGAAAGTTCGGCTTATGTAGCATCGAACTTATTTTTTTCTTTATTCTCTGTAATGCATTGTCAATCGACTTCGGTGATTTGCTCAGTGACTTTGCAATCTGCTGATAACTGCAGCCGTCGATATAAAGTTCTACGACCCGTTTTTCAAAAGGGCTTAATTTTTCTTCAATGGCACTCTGGATATCCGTAACATTTTCGCGGTCAATCAATATATCTTCCGGATTCATTAATTCATTCGGCAAAAGAGTATCCGCCAGTGTTTCCCGCTGTGTGCTGTCCTCTGAACTTCCCAGTGGGGAGTAGAGGGAAATATAGGAATTGAGGGGGGAATTTTTCATTCGGTTGGCGCCTTTTATAACGTTGTATAACTGATGCTCAATACAGATTTCCGCAAAACGGACAAAGGAACTGTCTCTGTCGGTATCATAGTCCCGTATCGCCTTGTAGAGTGCAATCATTCCCTCCTGAATTAAATCCTCATTTTCCCCGCCAATCAGGTAAAGTGTGCGTGCCTTTTTTCTGACCAGGTATTTATATTTTTCCAAAAGATAATCAACCGCAGAGGAATCTCCGTCCCTGTAAGCGCGGATTCGTGCTTCATCATCCATAGCTGTCTCCATTCTGGTTATGCCCCGTAGCATGCTGCTGGCATTTTATTCCAATAATCGCTGACGCACAATTTCGTATGCTAAAATCCCGGCGGCAACAGAGGCGTTCAAAGAATCAATATCGCCGTTCATTGGGATGGCAGCAGTCAAATCGCAGTGCTCTCGTACAAGCCGGCTCACACCGTTCCCCTCGTTTCCAATTACCAGGCCAATGGGACCGGAGAGATTGTTACGGTACATCAGCTCCCCCTCCATATCGGCACATACAAACCAGAGCCCTTTTTCCTTTAACTCCTCTATGGTATTTACGAGGTTCGTTGCACGGACTACCGGAGTGTAGTGGACAGCTCCGGCAGAAGCCTTTACAACAGTTGCCGTCAACCCTACGGCACGGCGTTTAGGAATAATAACACCATGTGCCCCTGCGAGGTTTGCTGTCCGGATGATAGCCCCGAGATTATGCGGATCTTCGATGCCGTCCAATAAAAATATAAAGGGTGCTGTTCCCTTTTTTTCAGCAAGGAGGAAGATATCTTCTATTTCGCTGTAATGAAAAGCAGATAGAAGAGCGATTACCCCTTGGTGGCGGGCAGTTTCGCTCATATGGTCAAGTCGTTCCTTTGGAACAAAATCAAGGACCGTTCCCGTTTTTTTTGCTTCTTTTATAATAGAAAGAATTGGCCCGTCTGACAGGCCCTTCTGTACATAGAGCCGTTCAATCAGACGGCCGGCGCGGAATGCCTCTAAAACACTGTGGCGCCCCTCTATGCGGAGATCATTATTCTCTGGTTTTGCGTTATGATTGTTCATTCGTCCCCCGTTTCTGAGCGTCCGGAATTTCCATTCGCTCTATAGCATATTTTAATAAGTTCACAGCGCGTTCCGTCTGATTTGTCAGGTACAGATAGCCGTACAGGGCTTCCAGCCCTGTGGCATTGCGGTAATCCTGAATATCTGCGTGACGTGACATAGTAGAAGTTTTGGCGTTGCGTCCCCGCCGGAAGACGGCCCCCTCCTGCTCTGTCAACTCCGGGAGTATGGTGGTGATTATATAAGATTGGGTGGCAGCGTTGACAAGGGAGCTGGTTTTTCTGTGCAGCTTTTTGACAGGGCCTCCTGTAGTATCTAATACCAGTGTGCGTACTATTATTTCAAAAACAGCATCCCCCACATAAGCAAGTTTCAGGGGAGAAATTGTGCGGATATCACACTTGTCCGCGGGAAAAACACGGTGTATCTGCTCTAATAAACAATCGGATGTATTCATAAAATACCTCATTTCTTTCAGCCCCTGTGTAAACCTCGGGCCGGGTGTACATTTCTCAGCCACACCTTTTTCAATGATACCACAATTTATTAAAGATTGAAAGAAGATTCCCCAATATAGTTATATTGAGAAAATAAATCTTTATTTAATGGAAAAAATTGCAATTATTACAATTTTGTGACATAATTGTATCATAAAATATTTCCAGTATTATAAAAACCTGAAATACAGGGATCTGTATTTCAGGTTGATGAATTGGGAATACTGGGAAAAAGCAAAAGCATACCCGTATGTATGCAGAAATGAGGGAAAAAATGGATCATTTGGATATGTTAGAGTACAAAAGTGTACACATTCTCCGGGAAGCCTACAGTGAATTAGGAAACTTATGTATGTTGTGGTCGATCGGAAAGGATTCTACCGTACTTTTATGGCTGGCAAGAAAAGCATTTTTCGGACATGTGCCGATTCCGCTTGTTCACATCGATACGCATTTCAAAATACCGGAAATGATTGAATACCGCGACCGGTTGGCTGCAGAGTGGAATCTTGACATGATTTATGGGGAAAATACAGATGCGTTAGAGAGGAAAGAGACATTTCCAGATGGCAGCGTATCCCATCTGGAATGCTGTAAGCGTTTGAAGACAGAGGCTTTGACAAATACTTTGAATGCAAGTTGGCCCAGGTACCGTTTTAATCATAATAAAGGAACTTATGAAAAAGATACAAATTGTGAGCCCTATACAGGTGTTATTGTCGGCGCCCGTGCAGATGAAGAGGGCAGTCGTTCAAAAGAGCGTTATTTTTCGCCCAGAGATAAGAATAATGACTGGGATGTCGGAGACCAGCCTCCGGAATTTTGGAATCAATATAAGACAGATTGGGCACCGGGCACTCACGTCCGTGTGCATCCGTTGTTAGATTGGACAGAATTAGATGTATGGGAATATATTGAGAGGGAAAACATCCCAACCGTATCTCTTTACTATGACCAGGGAAATGGAACCCGTTACCGTTCGCTTGGCTGCGGACCGTGTACAACGCCGGTACAGTCTACGGCAAAGAATGTCCATGAAGTAATTGAAGAACTGAAAACAGGAAAATTTGCCAATATTGCAGAGCGTTCCGGCCGTGCCCAGGACAAAGAGGGCGGCGGTGGACTGGAAGAACTCAGACGCAGCGGATATATGTAAAGAGGAGGAGCTTGACAGATGCAGAAAAAAGAAGATATGAATATCGTTATCGTGGGGCATGTGGACCACGGAAAAAGCACACTGATGGGACGGCTCCTGGCAGATACGGATTCACTGCCTGAAGGAAAGCTTGAGCAGGTAAAAGAGACCTGCCGCCGCAATTCCAAGCCATTTGAATACGCGTTTTTGTTGGATGCCCTTAAGGATGAGCAGTCACAGGGTATCACAATTGACACGGCGCGCTGTTTTTTCAAAACAGAAAAGCGCGATTACATTATTTTAGATGCGCCGGGTCACATTGAGTTTTTAAAAAATATGATAACAGGTGCTTCCCGTGCGGAGGCAGCGCTTCTTATGATTGATGCTAAAGAGGGTGTTCAGGAAAATTCCCGCCGCCACGCATATATGCTTTCTATGCTGGGCATCCGGCAGATAGCTGTTGTAATTAACAAGATGGATTTAGTGGATTATGACGAGAAGGTATACGAGAGTGTCAAGGAAGAGTACCTGGAATTTTTGAAACAAATTAATATTACACCTAAATTTGTTCTTCCGGTGAGCTCATTTATGGGCGAAAATATTGTAAAGAAAAGCGATAAAATGCCCTGGTATGACGGCATGTGCATTCTGGAAGTATTAGACGAATTTGAGTGTGAGGAAGATCACGCAAACCAGCCGTTCCGTATGCCGGTACAGGACGTGTATAAATTCACAAGAAATGGTGATGACCGAAGAATTGTTGCGGGAACAATTGAGACCGGAACAATCCGGATTGGGCAGGAAGTTGTCTTTTATCCATCCGGTAAGCGCAGTCATATAAAAAATATAGAAGTTTTTAATGCCGACCCGATTGAAGTCGGCGTCCCGGGGATGGCCATCGGCTTTACCATGGAGGAGCAGATATATATTACCAGGGGCGAAATGATGGCTATAGAGGGCGAGCCAAGGCCGAAGACGGCGTCCCGTATTGCGGCAAATATATTCTGGCTCGGCAAAAAAGAACTTGTGCCGGGTAAAATGTATTATTTGAAAATTGGGTCAGAGAAAGTAAAAATGGAATTAGAGAGTGTGAAAGGAGTCATTAACTCTTCAAACCTCTCTTCCACAGATGAGAAACAGGCTGTGGCAAAAAATGAAGTGGCAGAGTGCATTTTGCGCACGGATAAGCCGATTGCATTTGACCTTGTAGAAGATATTGCAGGGACAAGCCGGTTTGTTATTGTAGACGACTATGAAATCGCCGGAGGCGGTATCATAACGGAAGCTCTTTCTGATGAGGAGCAGGAAATCCGTGAGAGCGCAATGCTGCGAAACTATAAATGGGAATCAAGCGAAATCTCTGTTGAGGACAGAATTGAGCACTATGCCCAGCGCCCGACCATGGTTGTTCTCACAGGACCTGAAAATGTCGGTAAAAAGAAAATGGCAAAACTCCTTGAACGCGAATTGATGAATTGCGGTCGCTATGTATATTATCTTGGAATGGGGTCATTTTTATATGGTGTAGGCGCCGATACAAAGAAGTCTGATATTCAGGATCACACAGAACAGATTCGCCGATTTGGTGAGACAGCTAATCTTTTGCTGGACGCCGGCATAATATTGGTAGTAACTGCCACAGGTCTGACACAGTCGGATTATAAGATAATGAAAACTGTAATTGAGAGTGAATTTGAAATTGTCTGGGTAGGAAATCAGCTCACAACCGATATTTCACCGGATATGCAGCTGGAGGACAAGGATTATGAGACAGGTATTCGTAAGATTAAGGATATGTTAAAAGAATCCGGATTCATTTTCAAAGCCTGAGATAAATGCTGTCGTGTTTTGCGAGTCGGCTTATTGTAAAAAGATAGGGTGTCAAAACAGTTTTGGCACCCTATTTCAAGGGAACGGGGAAAGATATGAAAAAAAACGAAAACATTGTCTGGCACAACAATAAGGTGTCAGCAGAGGACAGACGCAGAGTATTGGGGCAGAAGGGGCTTGTTGTCTGGTTCACCGGATTATCCGGTTCCGGAAAATCAACAATTGCGGTAGAGCTCGAAAAGCTGTTAAACGAAGCTGGAAGGGCGGTATACCTTTTGGATGGGGATAATATCCGCCATGGGATAAATGCAGATCTTGGTTTTACGGACGAAGACCGCAACGAAAATATCCGAAGGATAAGTGAGATTGCTGCATTGTTCTGTGATGCAGGAATCATTACGCTGGTTTCTTTTATTTCACCCTTTCGCAAAATGAGGGAATTTGCAAGAGAGCGCGCTGGAGATGAAAATTTTATAGAAGTCTATGTAAGTACAGATTTTGAGACTTGCAGGCAGCGTGATCCGAAAGGGCTGTATCAGAAGGATATCAGCCATTTTACGGGGAAGGATTCTTCTTATGAAGAACCCCTGCATCCGGAAATTGTGTTAGAGACGGTTTCCTGTGATCCAACGCAGTGTGCAGAAATTGTTCGGGAGGAGATAAACAGGCGGGAAGTAGAGAGTGTTTAAAGCAAAACACTATATAATTTTTGAAAGATGGAGGAAGGCATGGGAAACGGTATTGCTGCAAGCGTAAAAAGGCGATTGGGAGTCATAGCTAAAATAGGTCAGCAGTATGCGGTGGGAAAGAAAAAAACACTTCACTTGAGTGATAGGAATTCTGTTACGATATGTAATTCGGCCTGGCTTGCCAGAAAAGCGGCTTTAAAGGTGAAACAATATACGAGGCAGGAAGCTTTTCGGGTTCACAGTAATATTCATAAAGAGCCGGTGTATGCTCCTGTTTCTCAGGCTAAAGATGCTGTTTTGGAACGGCTTCTTCACAAGGACATTTACACTTTTTCCAAGATGCTTGTTATCAAAAATCCTTTTGGAGAGGCACCTCTTACAGCAATTGCACTTTTTGTTACCGAGAAACCCTGCCAGGTGCGGGTTACTGTAGTGGGAAGGACAAAAGAAACGGACATTACAGCTGTGCTTCCGTCTACAACACATCATCGGGTTCCTATTATCGGTATGTATCCCGGAAAGATGAATACCATCCGGATTGAATTAGTAGGGGGGGGGGTATGGGTAGTGATAAGAGAGAATTTCAGATTCGTGCGCCCAAGCTTCCGGATGAATTGAAGGGGATTATTAAGCCGGGGAAAATTCCTGAGGACCCGGCTTTTGAAAATATATTGATAGCAGGCGGTATTGATATAAAAACATGTGTCTTTGACCGCGAGGGAAAAATTCGCTATTACTTGAAACGCAAACCGAAGGGTTATGGCATTTTCCCATTATCTGAAGGAAGATTTCTGTTTATGGAACAGGATATTTCTGCGCCATCCTTTACTAATCCGCAGTCTGTCCAGAGTTATGATATGGATTATCTCGGAAGGGTCAGGAAAGTTTATTTTTCAAGGAACGGCATTCACCATACGATTGAAGAAAAATCAAGAGGTGGTAATATTATGGCTGCGGGCAGCAGTATGGAAGGCCACTCAGAAGATTTAATTCTTGAACTCGACAGGGAGAGTGGGGAAGTTGTCCAAAAAATAAAAGTAGGGGATTTATTTGATGACACGTATCAGGATATGATGGATTGGGCTCATATTAACTCTGCGTCCTATTATGAGAAGGACAATGCTGTACTGGTTTCTATGAGAAATATCCATTCAATAGCCAGTTTTGACTGGGGGAGTGGACAGATGCGCTGGCTTCTTGCTGATCCGAGGTTCTGGGAGGGAACAGCAATGCAGGAGAAATTATTGCGTCCGATTGGAGATGTGCCGTTTTTTTATCAGCAGCATGCTGTTTTTGAACTCACAGATGTTGATTTTGACGGCAATCCGGATACAAAGCATATTATTGTTTTTGATAACCACTGGCACAAACGCCGTAAAGTAAGTTATTTTGATAAAGATAAAAATACCTATATTAGTTTTTATACGATAAATGAAAAGGAGGGGACAGTCAGTTTTTATAAGCGTTTTCCATGTCCCAAATCCAAAATACGCTCTAACGCCATTTTGTGTACAGAAAAGAACAGACTGTATGCCATGGCAGGGTCACTTGTCAAACCGAAGAGGGACAGTATTGGTTTGATTCGTGAATACGACTTTGATTCCGGGGAGGTATTAGGGGAATATTATGTGCAGCCGGGGTTTTTCCGTGCCCACGAGTTTTTGCCGGAAATCCAGTGTATGACAGAGCCTCTTCCTATTACGAAAGACTATATTGCAGGGACGTTGAAACATGCCGGGAAACTGCCGGAGGAGGAGGGCAGAAAGCTTCTTGCCCGTCCTGTGTCAAAGTCAGAAAATGATAAACTTGATTATGTATTAAGAGAGGATATCCTTTATATTCATGAAACGGATCACCTGATTCAGAAAGTGTATCTGACAGACGGTAAATCCGTGTATTTCGTAGAATTTTCAGATACTTACCAGACAATGGAAACATTTGAAAATGCAGAATACTACATTCCCATGTGGCTGGATACCCTTGCAGAGGGACGCTACACGTTGCTTCTGGAAATTGGCGAGGAACTGATAGATACCGGAAAATATATAAAAATGGATTAGAATGATTTCTTTTCATTTCAGCATTTCCATGTTACAATGGAAATGTATTCCCATGATATAATGGGATTATGAAATGGAGGGATTTCTTATGAGGAGAAAGATATTAAAGGCAGGTTTCGCCGCTCTAATGTTTTGTATGAGCGTTGTGGGAGCTGTCTTTTTCTGTCGGGCGGAAATCCAGGCAGAAGAGGCAGCGGAGCCGGTATTCAGCAAAGAGAGCGGATACTATGAGAAGGGATTTGACCTGACTCTTTCGGCGCCGAAGGGGAGTACGATTTATTACACAACAGATGGAAGCATACCTCTTGCCAAGGAAGATGAAATGGCAAAGGCAACTCCTACCCCATTACCGACAGCGACACCCAAACCGGTAGAATTCGATTTATCGGAGGATAACACGGATTATGTGTATAATGTGGAGATGAATAAGAAAGAAAACGGAATGCAGCTTGCATTTGAGTGGCGTTACCGTTCTATGTGTTTTCGTGTGCCCCAGGGAGAGACAGACTGGACAAAGTACAAAACACTTACCATTGAGTTTTCTGTTGACACGGCGGCGGACGGAATGAATGTCGGTCTGCAGGCATGTCCGGTATATTCGTGGGCGCCGGATTCTTACGGTACTAATGGGGAGTTTCGCTGTTTTGAGGCAAGGACGACAGCGGAAGAGGGTGCTGAACATGAAGTGTGGGAAATCAGCCTGAACGGGAGAGATGTCTCAGATGTTGGCTGGATTATGCTTGGTACGACAACGAATGAAGGTGGGATGGAGCCGCCGGATACTATTACGGTGCACAGTATCCGCCTGGTAAAGGATGCTGCTTCCGGGCCTGCCGACGAAAAGAAAGATACGCTGACTTACAAAGAGGCGATCCGGGTACAGGACAGGACAGGTGAGCCAAATGTGCTGGCAACAAAAAATAATACGGCACTTATGTATAATTCGGCATACGCAACACTATATGCCCCCAAGGACAGCGAAGTGGCAAAGGCTACCGTAATACGGGCTTTAGCAGTAGATGCTTCTGGGAATCGAAGTAATGTTGTGACAAAAACATATTTTGTTGGAAAAAACATGAGGGATAATTATAAAAATGCAACGGTTATGTCAATTGTCACGGACCCGGACAATCTTTTACATATAGATACGGGAATATACCGGAAAGAAAATTATGAGAATTCCGGGAGAGAATGGGAAAGGCCCGCATTTGTAGAGTATTTTGAAGAGGATGGCAGCAGTCCTTTTGCTACAGAAATGGGGATTCGTTTACACGGCGGCTGGTCGAGGCATTATGGACAGAAAAGTTTTAACCTGTATTTTCGCGATACTTATGGAGGCTTGAAAAATCTTAAGGATTATGCCCTGATTCCGTCAGTCTCAGATGCAGATGGAAATGTTATTCAGAAATATAAAAGTTTTATGCTCCGCAATGGCGGGAACGATACAGAATATACAAAATTGCAGGATGTATGGATTCAGGGACTTGTCCGTGATCGGGCATTTGCTACACAGGCATCCAGACCATGTGTGCTGTTTTTGAATGGTGAATACTGGGGGCTTTACAATTTAACAGAAAAGTATAGTGATAATTCCATAGAGGAAGAGTTCGGCGTGGCAAAGGAAAATGTCGTGGCAATTAAGGACAATGAACTGGATGAAGGACAGGAGTCCGATATGCAGTTCTACCGCGAGCTTCAGTCGT
>DKUB01000096.1 GCA_002490465.1 Lachnoclostridium sp. UBA7215 | reverse complement strand
AGCTATACAGAAATAGCAAGAAAACACCATATTGATCCCAGGGATGTAGAGCAACCCCATGAGGGAATAACCATCTATATTGGCAGCGACTGGAAACCTGTTACCTATCAAATGGAAGAAGGGGAAGAGAAAACTATTACCTAGTGGACAAACCTTTGGATTTGCGACCGGGAGATCACAACAGCACGCTGTACCAATGGGTAGTCCGCCCTTTTTGAGGTGAAACCTATTACGCATTCCCTTAGGAGCCTAAGGGAACTACTCCCACCCATCTTAAAACTGGTCTGCAAGACTTCAAAAACATCAGCTGATTCCATTTTTCCTTGGAATCAGCTGAAAAAACAAGAACTTCACGAATTCAGGTTTAATATTTCTTTTTTATTTGTTATATCCAATAACGGTGACCGTATAACTACATAGCAAACTTGATAATTTTTTATTATTTGATAAATCCAAAATGCTTAATTGGTTTTGTAAACAATCTAATTTTTCTAAATTTGCATTACGGCTTACATCCAGAGTGCTCAACTGATTATGAGAACAGCTTAAATCTTTCAAATTCACATTGCGGCTTACATCTAGGCTACTTAACTGATTGTCATCACAAACTAATTTCTCCAAATTCTCATTATGGCTTACATCTATACTACTCAGTTCATTATCTTCACACCCTAAAGTTTTCAAATTTACACTGTTACTTACATCTAAAGCACTCAGCTGATTAGAGCTGCAGCTCAGACTCTCCAGATTGGCACTATTGATAATCAGGCTTTCCAGCTTATTATCATTACACCATAAAATTTTCAGATTTACACTGTTGCTTACATCTAAACTACTCAGCCGATTAGAGCTACAGCTCAGACTCTCCAGATTGGAACTATTAAGAATCAAGTTTTCCAGCTGATTACCAGGACAATTCAATTGCTTCAAGTTCACATTGCGGCTTAGGTCCAAACTGCTTAACTGATTATCATTACAAGCCAATGATTCCAGGTTTTGATTATCTCTTACATCTAGGCCACTTAAATTGTTGTCATGACAAGTCAATTGCTTCAAAGCATATAATCCTGACATATCTAAAATACCGGATAAATTCTTTTTATACCAAAAAATATACCACAATCTTCCATTGTTGTCCCACTTATATTCATCATCGTTATTCAAATCCTCGCTCACCGTTGCTCCCTGAGCGCGCTGCTGTGCAATAATTTTCTTTAATACCGCTACATCCTCCTCATGTGAGCCGAGGGGCGGAGCTGTGGCAGTTGGCGACTGTGAAAATATTGGCGATGGGGGAACTGTTACTATCGGAGCCGGCAAAATTGGCGTGATTGGGTCTGGAGCAACAGGCGTTACTGGTTCAGGCGAAATTGTTTTCTTTGCATTTTTTACAATCACTTTACAAAACAGCTTCTTCCTCCCCACGTTTGCCTGCACTTTGGAAGTTCCATTGCTCTTACCCCTAACCATCACTGCTGTTTTCCCTTTTTTTCTTATCGTAATGTTCTTTTTGCCAGATACAATTTTCCACTTCACCTTTGCCTTTGTATTTTTTACTTTAAGCGTTTTGGACTTGTTTTTTGAAATCGTAAGTTTTTTGCTGCTAAGAAATGCTCCTTTCTCAGCAAACGCTACATTTCCCGAAAGCACTCCAAGCATCAGCGCAAGGGAAAGAGTTAATGCGATAATTTTGGTTTTCATTTAAATCCCCTCCTTATTTTCCAGGCGATTATAACACCCCTGCTTTAATTTCTCTTCTATCTGATATTCATTCTCCCGCCTTTATCTGTGCTTTCCGTTCCGCCCTTCTATAGTTCTCCACAGACACCAACACCGTGTCTGAAATTTCTTCTACTTTATCCCCGGCTTTAGACAGACGTTTTTGCACTCGCTCAAGCCTTTTTCCAATATCCCTTTTTCTGCATATGCAGCTGTCCAAATACCTCGTTGTACCGCGAACGCCCAGCCTGACGGCATCAATTTCTTTTTTTACGGCATTTAACGTATTCACAGAATCTACAATTTTAGCTACATCCATTTGTATTCCCTGCAAATTTTGCCCCTCCTTTTCTTTATTCGTTCTTATGTTCCTGCCACTCCGCATTCATATCGGACGGTGCTGCAGATGGGCGTAACTGCACCGGGTCATTTGCCATCAAAAACATCTCAGGCGGCAGGCTGTTTGCCGCACGCCGCATCGAAACAATTTGTAAAACCAAAATTGCGGCCTGCAGCGCCGCCATCACACCAAGCAACACATAAATTATAATAAACTCTGTAAACATATTACGACAATCCCCCTTATTTGATAAAAAATACAAACTCTTCATTAGCAAGCTGAAATCTTGTGCCATTAAAGAGCTCCACCTGCTTGCCCGCATCTATCCTTTGTCCATCCACATAGGTATGGTTGACGGAATTATTATCGCGGAGAAAATACCGTCCCCCATCTATCGTAAGTTCTGCATGTTTTCTTCCGATCATCATATTTCCCTTTATGCAATAAGAACATAACTTCCTATCCCTACCAATGCCAAATGGTGTTTGGGGTATGGTAATCTGTTCCCCTGTACTGCTGCGGACCATGTAAGGACCGCATTTCCCTACACCGATACAAACGGTTCCTATAAAGCTCTCTGAACCAAAATTCCCTCTTTCATCCGTCAATCTTTCTCCACAATATGCACAAAAAATACTATCCTGCTCTATGGTTCTCTTACAAAACGGACACTCTTTTTCTGTACGAATATCGGTTATTTTCACCGTTTTGGAAACGGGGTTTTGCTCTGGTAACGACTTTGTTTCCGTCTTTTTCAACAGGAGGTTTTCAAACTCTACCAAAGAAACGCTTGTATGCGTCTGTAAATATCGGCATATTGTCTTCCTGCAGAGCGCACCCTCCCCAGGAGAACACTGGCATTTTTCAGCAATCGAGCGCAGCAACTCCCCCTCCGTGACTTCATTATTCCACCCGCAAATGGGAATATAAATGAAGTACAGCGAAAAATCATATGGATTCACAAATATACTGTCCAGATCAAAATTTATTTTGGAAAACTCCATATACTTCCATGACAGGAGCTGGAACAGCCTTAGCATTTCACGAAGTATCGTTACAAATCCTTCTTTTGTAAACTTATTTTGCAAAATACTTTTCAGGCTCTCCAGACCGGTCACATTATAAATCAGCCGGAACGACTGCTTTCTTTTCAATACATTTACTTTAAGCAGGCAGGGTATCTCCATGGAATTTATTTTCCGAAGCGCCGCCTCATCTATTTGCTGATGCCTGCGGCTTTTTATAAAATAACATGTTGTCTCATATTTTGTCTCTATCCTGTGTTTCATCCTCTCCCCTCCATTCCGGGTTCTCTGTTTCCTTGATGATATCCAGCCGTATCTCATCCAGTTCCATATATATCTTTTTGAGCTCTGCGGCAAGTTCATCAACCGCCAAGCCAATATAATAGGCATCCTTTCCAATCCAGCCAGAGTCCAGCTGCGCTTTATATCCGTCCAGTTTTTTTCTTGCTTCCAAAAGCCAGTACAGATACTGCTTCAGCTGGCCCGCCCGAATAATAACAGCATCTATGTCAATACCCACAGTTCTCATCCCCCTCTGCCCGGATAAGGCATTAACACGCCTTTGTGAGTGGTTTGTACATATGCATCTTAGTTGAAGTCTGGAAAATCGGAGAGACCTCTACCGAGAAATCCGGAGCTACACTCACCGCACAATACTGGATACGGTTTCCATCCTTTGTCTGTATCTTAATTTGTGTCACGCCTTCGCCATTTGCTGTTATCTGTCCACTGTTATTAACAGAAACAACATTTTTGTTTGATGATATGCACCTGATATCTCCCTTCGCATATCCTTCCGGCACATTCAGTTTCATTTGCTCACAGGTGTTCTCCGACAAACTGATAAACATATTATCTGTAAAGGAAAAATACCGGGAACTCACCTCCTCGACAGTAGGTACGTCATAATCCGATATCTCAGAAGGTTTCACGGTTTCTAAAGGAATCAGTGTCTGTTCCGGCTCTTCCCCCGTTTTCGTACAATGATCCACAACTTTGCCATCTTCAATATGCCATTCTTTTTTTACCTGACTGCTATTTTCATCCCATATCGTCCATGATTGTGCCGCACCTAATTTTGCCAAAAGGGTCTCCTTGCCCTCTCCTCCTGCAAAACATTCCAACGGTACATATGCTTTTAAATTAATACAACTATAGGACCCCTTCGTTTCTGCCTTGGCATCTATCTTTACACTGACACCAGAATAGGCCCCACAGCTGGCAACAGAAAAGCCAATCACTTTAAAGACTCCTTTTATTCCCGGCCTCACAAACGCCTCCGCATGCGCTTCTGCTGTTAAATTTGCCCCAGATGCTTCTTTAATAAAGGCTACACCGCCATTTTTTTTATACTCTGTTCCAATCGTTGTCGGCAATGACCAGTCAACAGTTATCTCACCGCTTGCTCCAATTGACAAATTTGCCTGGAATTCAAGCGTCACTGCCCCATAGATCGAACAAACAACCTTTGCCAGCGGTTTCGTGTCCGGTTTATAATCCCCGCTTGCGTTAAATTTGGCATACATTGTGCTATGTATCTTAGCATAGGCTCTCTGAACGGATAAACCTCTCATCTTAATATCTGCCGTTACGGATATGTCCCGCAATCCAAGGGAAGCATTTACCTGTCCGGAAAAATATCCCTTTTTTCCACTTTTATTTAACAGGCTGAATGTGATATCGTTTAACGATACATCAGCAGCCATTGGCTTTGCTTCTGCCTGTTTCGGCACATACATGAGACTGCCTGCATGTGCCTGTTCCATTACACATTTTTGCTGTGTCGCCATGACAGGTTCATTTTCATTGATTTTTTCTACCTTTACATCGTCACTCATAGGGATTACTCCAATTACTTTCGGTGTAAAAGTTCCCGTCAAATCAACACTGTCAAACACTTCGTCCATAGGCGGCGTAACATATTTAAACTTTCTTCCATCAATGGAAGTGATTTTCGCTGCTTTCCCTTCTGGAAATTTTCCAGAAGGATTCAAAACCAAAATAGAACCCTCCTGAATATTTGTGTTTAAATCCTGACGCAGTGTACCCGATTCCCCATCTAAGGAAAAAACAACATCCTGCTCCGTTAGTTCTATACATGCCGCCGTCTTCTTACTTCCATCATGCTGCTGCAGCTGCATAGTATCTATTACTTTGTCCATGTCCTGGATTATTTCATCTGCCAGCTGTGCGTACAAAGCCCCGCCTGAACTATAATCAACATCTGAAATCCCCCTGAAAAAGTCCAGCATCTCTTCCTCCGTCTGAAGATTTGCCTGATAATTTGTTGAGATTGCTAACCTATCCATTCCAATTGCCCGGACTGCCGATACGACAGCAAATCCAACCGTACTTTTACTTTCCGGTTCAAATTCTTCGGATTTATCAAAAATATCCCATGCTGCACAACTCTGCACCGCATTAAAATATGGATTATCACTGTTTACATCTTTATATACAGGTTCTTTTGCCACTTCCTCCAACTCACAATCCGTAAGTCCAAGCTCATTGGCGATTTTTTCTGCCCATTGTCCTTTTGTCAGTATTTCAAGTTCCTCACTGCATGAAACTAACCCTGCCATGCATCCAAGCATTAATGACAACGTAAGTATAGAAGCCAGTAACCGTTTCATCTTTTCACTCCTCCTTGTATATATGGCCGGGCGGCAGATGCCGCCCGGAAGCAATGTTTGCTATCGTTTCTTATGATGTCTGCCATCTTCCCGTATTTTCTGCGTTATTCCCCTGTGCTATCTCTGTCTCCCTGTAATTATCGCGCATCTTCTCAAGGGCTTTTGCATAACTTTCTATCTTAGCTTCATACTCGTCAAAATTTTTCTTTTTTGACTTAATCTGCTGTATAAATGTCTGGCTGGATGACTTATTGCTTTTCGTCAGATAAGCTCCACTTGTTTCTAATGATTCTATTTCTTTTATAACATTTGCCAGCGTATCGCTCATTGTTTTTTTACGTGTTCTGATTTTCTGAACCAAATCATCTATATCTGCACTTGTAATTTTGATATCTGCCATAATATATACCTCTCTTTCTGCTTAATTTGCTTTTGTCTGCTCAGCAATTTTTTTATTTTCATTCTGTGCCTCAACAAAACTATCCACTGCGCCTTGAATTGCTTTTGCGAACTGATCAATCATGCTCTTCATGTTGTTGAAATGGCTTTCAAAATCTTTCGTTGCATCATAAAGTGCCATCACATCAACATTTTTGTTCGTATATAACGGTGACTTTTCCAAATCACTGTACATACCCTTATACTCCGTCTCATATGTACTTGCAAGTTTTTGGATTTCAGCAACTTTTTTTGATGCCTCCTCCGGTTTGATTTGATAACTTTCTGCCATCTTCATTTCCTCCTTGTAATTTATTATATTAACATCAGTTTTGAGCCGTTGTGGATTTCCAACTCATCCACTGACATGTTAATATTCAATATCTCTCCCGCAGCATCACACAGAATGCCGCCTTCATCCGCCTTGTATAATCCTTGTGAAAGCAGATTTACTGCTCTTTTTATTAATTCCAGTACCTCATATATTTGAGAGTACAGTGGAAGAAAAATATCATATACCTCATTGATTGCCGGTACCTGTATTGCAACAAGCACCTTTTCCGTATCATTCATCCCCTTCTGCCTCCTCTGATAAAACCCGAAATCTCGTCATCTTTCCTTTTACAAAATGCCATCCTTCTAAATGGCCAATCGCCTCAAAATACTCATTAAGCATTCCACTTCTTGTAAATACCGACTGGTCTGCAACAGAATCTCCAAGCCAGATTCCATCTGTTCCTAATATGTGATTCTGATACCAGCGCTTATGGCGGAAATCGCGAAATGCATTATCTGTATCAACAAGAATAAAATGACCTTTATACTGGCTTTTGCCATGTTCAAACAAATCATCTAACATTATTTTTTCATTGTCCGACAGCTGCTCTGTAAGGTTTTGTAATCCGATAATAATCCAGACCTTTTCCCTTTCATTCCTTAATGCATCTGTTTTATTCCCTGATTTATCCCAGGCCCTAAAGCGGTCATTCACACACTGCTCACAAACTAAAAATTTTTCTTTTACATTCTCTGTCATTTCATCCCATATCTCTACATCTGCCAAGTTCTGTAGAACCTTCACAAGCTGTCTGGCAAATTTTTTCCCGATTTCCATGTCTTTTGTTCCGACTGGATAAATATAGGATGAAACCATATCGATACGCCGGATATCAAATTCCGCCTTCCCTACCCCCACCGGCAGGCTATCAAGCCCATACGGCGTCTGCATAACATAATCCGCATCTACCACATCCGGAAGGACCGGAATCAACGGCGCCGATACGTCAGATTTTTGTTTCCGGAGATTTTTACAAAATTCCCGGATATACCCCAATCTGTCCTCTGCATCGGTACAATACGCTGTCTGAAACTCATACAGCCTGTCATAGCGCACCAGCCCCCGTCCCACATGGGCAGAGGGGCACAATCCTTCTGTCTTTCCCATAATGACCGGATAATCAGATTTATCGTGTAACTGCATTGTGAGTACCATCTTAAAATTCTGTATCGTTATGTAGGACAAGGCATTTGTCGTCGCCGCCGTCACAACAAAATACAGACCGTATTTCATACCCATCTGGGACAGCCTGGAAAACTGCTCTTCCTCCTTCTCAAATTGCTCCCTCAAAATCCCGACATTATTAATCACCACAACAATGTGCGGAATCCTTTTACCCGCATAACGGACATAACTGTCATAGGTTCCGCCATACTCTGCAAACGCTTTCTTCCGCTTTTTTATCTCACGCGAAAGAAGCTTAAACAGACTGGCAAGCTTCTCATCCTCGCCAAGCAGCACCACGCCACCGACATGAGGCGCCCCCTCCAGGGCGCGGAGTGTCTCCGAACCAAAATCCACAATATACAAATTCAATATATCCGCCGCATAATGCTTGATGAGCGAATAGCAAAGCGTCATAAGAAACTCCTCTTTTCCGCTTCCGCCAGCCCCATATAAAACACAGTTCCCATCCCTTGACAGAGAGATAGTGACCGGCCCCTGGCTCTGGTTATAGGGGTCGTCGTATATGCCGACCACTGGCTCAATATTATTTTCATCCGCCCGATACCCAAACTGTTTCTCCACCTTGCCCAAATAGATAAAGGCGGGAATCTTTGGTTTCCAGAGCGAACGGACCTGAATGCCCTCTTTATCTGCAAGCTCCGACAGATACTGCACAATACCGACCACCTGCTGGATATGATGTACCTCCTCTTCCTCTGCCTGTACCTGTTCCGGTTTTATCTGGACGATAGGCTGACCCAGGCGGTTGACTACCTGGATGCTGTCATCCACTGTTTTTTCCAGCGTTTCTGTCGGGATATATTCTGCGCCACACCAGGCAGACTGCCCCATGGCAAACAGTTCATTATATCCTACCTGGAGATAAAAACGCCCTGTCTGGGAAATCTCTGCGGCGTCCGGGCATTGGATCATGTCCTGGCTGTCCGACCTCTCCTGCACCTTTAGGCAGACACGGAAACGGCTGTTACTCCAAATCTGGTCGTCTACAACGCCGCTTGGCTTCTGCGTCGCCAGTATCAGATGGACGCCAAGGCTGCGCCCGATACGTGCCGCACTAATCAGCTGGTACATAAAATCCGGTTGCTGTGATTTTAATTCAGCAAACTCATCGGATATAATAAACAAATGGGGAACTGGTTCGGAAACAATACCGTCCCGATATAGCTGCTGGTATTTATATATATCCATTGTCCCCTCATTTGCTATTTTTTTTGCCTTGTTAAATACCGCCTGCCTGCGTTTTAGCTCACTCTGGATAGATATCAGGGAACGGTTTACCTCTGCCCCGTCCAGGTTCGTTATCGTTCCTGCCAGATGCGGCAGCTTAATTCCCCTCTCCGCATCTGCAAACGCCCCGGCAAGGCCTCCGCCTTTATAATCAATCAGAATAAAGGCAACCTCGTCCGGATGGTAATTCACCGCAAGCGATAGAATATATGTAATAATAAACTCTGATTTTCCTGAGCCGGTCATCCCGGCAACCAGTCCATGCGGCCCATGATATTTCTCATGGAGGTCCAGCATAAACAGCTTCCCATCAGTGCCCATGCCTACTGGTGCCTGCAACGACTGAACCGGATTGTTTTCCTTCCACCTGGCAAGGGGATTCAGGTGCTCGATTTTACTGACCTGAAACATTTCCAGAAAGGTTATCATTGAGGGCAGCACATATTTCTGGCTTTCCAACTCTATTGATATATTTGCCAATGCCTCCCCTGCCGCCTGCAATACCGATCCTGTATCCACTCCTGTTGCTGTTTCACACAAAAAACCTGTCCGGCTGCCCGCCATATCCTCCCTGTCATAAATGGAGGATTTTTTCCCCTGCTCCGCAAGCTCAATAACGGTTTTTGTCTCCTTTGGTAAATCTTTTAATTCATTTTCAACCGATAAAATACTGGTTCGATTACTTTGGGGAAGTGCCAGAACCCGTTTATATACCTTACATGCTTCTGTCATTCTTCTCGAGGCAGAAATCAGTACAAAATAAGCCCTGTCTTCTGCCCGCTTCGCCTCCTCCTCAGCAGGAAATAGCAGGCGCTCCAGCTCAGCAGAAAGCTCTCTCGCTTCCTGTTCCTCTGCCGCCAGATACCGAAAAGACCTGTTCGCATTCCAGACATGGGGGATATATTTGATAAAACTAAACTCCTCCATCATTTTCTCATCACACAACAAAACCAGTTTCATCTCATCATAGCTGTGCAGCGCCACAAGCTGTAAAATTATACTTTTCAGGAAATTTACCCGCATATGGACCTGCCCAACAACGCCCAGCTTATCCTTCTCCCGGAGGGAAACCGATATCGGCACATCCCGCAGCATTTTCTGCTCCGTCCCTACCGCTAACATAGCATTTTGAAGATTGTCGTCCTCCAGGGAAAACTTTTTCTCTTCACAGGAAATATCAATGTCCAAGGGCAGGTCTCCAACACCCATTCTTACCTGCAAAAAATCCGGATGTTCCTCCTGGCGTTCCCACAGATTTGTTTTTTTCTTTATAATTCTCTCCGCACATTCTTCCCATTCCGTAATGTCTTCGTACCGTTTCTTTCCCTGCTCTGCCACAATCCTCCGTATATCATCCTGTATCTGCTCCAAATAATCCAGATACCTCTGCTGTCTTTTTGCCTCCAGCTTCCTTGTTTTGTTATTTTCAAACCTTCTTGAAAGCATGGGCCAGAGCACACTGCCCAAAAGCATACTTCCCGACATAATAATCATAGGAAGCGCCTGCATCATTTTCCCTCCGCCGCTCATAACATTGAGTACAGAAAAAACTCCCATCGATACAGATGCCATCCCCATTGTCAGTGAAGGACCGATTACAAGCCCAATTGGTGTAGCGTCTGCCTTCTGCGGGGCAGGCGGCGGGTCTATTTTAATTTTCTTTATGACATTTTCCCTCATAAGGCGTGGCGAGCGGAAAAAGAATTCCTCCTCCCTCACACTCTCTTCTCTGGCACGGGACCGTATCTCCTGAGGCAGATACCTCTCTGCCGATGGTATCTTTACCTGTACACTGCTATCTGGATTATTGATTGCCAGAAACCCTTTGCCAACAACAATACGCAGTCCCATAATAAAAATACAGTCGCCAAATTTAAGGTCTCTGGAATCCGTCCGCATTTCATTTACAAATGTCCCATTACTGCTGTCCTTATCCGTAATGTGCCAGGTTCCATCATAACGCAATATAGCATGTGATGAAGTAATAAACGGATTGGCATACACAATTTCATTTGTATCATCCCTGCCAATACGGATACTTTGCTTCCCCGAAATCCTATATTTGGAGTAACAGCTTCTGCCATTTGAAATCGGTTCTGTATAAATAACAGCACTATTATGATTTCCATCAATATCCACGAGAAAAAAGCTCTTTTCCGTCAGCTCCATCTTTCTTACTTCCACACCGGACCCATCCAGGACAACTGCTGTTTTATTGCTTTGGACAAACCATTTCCCATCCACAGCTTCTACGCTTAATAATCTCCTCTCATTGCCCAATGCATCAAAATCACGTACCCAATACCGGCCCTCCACCCTTTCTGGCAGAACCGTGCTGAAATACTGTTCCGGTTTTATCAAATAAAGTATCATCTGTTTCCCCCGTAAAAAGTAATTGATTCAGGTTACCAAACTATTTGCCAGGCATTATAACACACCCGCTTTAATTTTTCTTTCCGTTTTTTATCTGAACGTTTTGTCCTTATCGTCAGCCTTTCCACTGCCTTTGGGCGCAGCCGTTTTCTTCGGTCTCTGGGTTGGCTTTGGCGTTGGTTTTTGTGTCGGCCTCGGTGTCTGTGTTGGTGTTAGTGTTGGCCTTACCGGGCGCTTCCCTTTACTGACCGTAATTGTGACCGCTGTTTTTTTTTCGACCTTCTTACCTGCCTTTTGGCTCTGGCCCACAATTTTCCCTTTTGCCGCATGGCTGCTATATACACTTTTGGTTTTCAGGCGAAGCCCTATTGATTTCGCTTTTTTCCTAGCGCGGTCCACCGACAGTCCTTTAAAATTGGGAACTGCCACCTTTTCAGGCCCTTTACTTGGTGTTGGCTGCTTTGTCACAACCGGGGAAGGTGTTTTTGTCGGTAAGGCTGCAGCTGTCGGTTTTGCAGCAAATGTTTCCTGTGATACCGCGTTGACGCTTTTGCTATCATCCCCATCATGCATTCCGGCAAAACTTATTATCCCTACGGAAAGCAACACAATAAAAACCAGGGCGCATGTACCAATCAACCAGATTTTTTTTTGAAATGGCTTTTTTACTGTATCCTTCTTTTTTCGTTCTGGCTCAATGAAAATTTTTTCCTTCGGCTTTTTATCCTCTGATTCTTGCTCCGAATCATGCTTCTCTGTCCTATCCACAGGATCAGGCTTAGGAACTATACACATTGTCCCATTCTCCCCACTTCCAGTTGTGAGCGACGGTTCAGGTATTAGTCGTGGCTTTGGTTCTGACGGCTCCTCTTCTTTATCCTCAGCCACCAGAACAATCCTGTTTTTCTCTTCATCCGTCCATGTACCCCATAACCGCTCCAGGGCAAGCCGCATATCAGCCGCAGACGGATACCTGTCACCGGAATTATAGGCACATGCCTTCCGCACAATTTCTGATAATTCTTTCTCTGCGAATGTTGGCTTAGGCAAAGGCTCCTCCCCAGAATAACGTCTCTCAAAAGCTTTCGTTGTATCCGAGTATTTAATCTTCTCCGGAATCGGTGGCATAAAAGGCATCCGTCCTCCGTTCAGATATCGGTACAGCACGATACCAAGGGAATAAATATCTACGGTTGCATTATACTTTTCCCCTTTATATACTTCCGGGGCCATATATCCTCTTGTCCCCTTCATCGAGAGGCCGGCGGATGTCTTTTCCAACTCTCTGGCAATGCCAAAATCACCTAATTTAAATGTACCTTTATCCGAAATAAATATATTTTCCGGCTTAAGATCCCGGTGGATAATGTTCTGTTTACGACATAGTTCTAACGCCCTGCACATATCCATACCCAAGTGTACAATGTCCTCCTGGGTAATATCATTCTCTGCAATATAATCCGAAAGCGGTGTGAGAAGCTCCATTTTAATTTTAATCGTCCAGCCAAAGGAGTCCTTTTTTTCCGTTACGGCATGGTCTTCATAACTGACAATATGGGAATCCCCTTTGAGTTTATACATCAGCATAATTTCTTCTTCCACATTTTCAACCATGCTGTAGAAATATTCTGTCACATTCTCCTGGGTCATGCCCTCTCTTCGCATCGTATCAAATTCCGCTGCGTGCTGGGGAATCTCTATCACCTTCAGTGCCGCCTGGTACACATGCCCAAAGTCCTCTTTCTCAATCCGGTATACCTCGCCAAAGGAGCCTTTCCCGATACTTTCTTTTATTTCCCAATCACCAAATACTTTCATAAAATATCCTATTCCTTTTCAATTAGTATTACAGTAATGTTGTCCTTTCCACCATGTTCAATAACGGTCTTCACAATCATTTCCCCCTTCTCCCCCAAATCTCTTTCGGAAGATAATATAGAAACAACAGAAGACATATCCTGCTCCCGCACACCATCACTGCACAGCATCAGCACCTCCCCACTCTGTATCATTATTTCTTCCGATACAAAAGGCTCAATGACGAACTCATCGCCAGACACGCCAAGATACTGTGTAAGAACACTTTCCATCTGCTTGAGAAGCCTGCCGTCCACCGGGGAACCAGACATCAACCTCCTATATTCTTCTGCTTCGGTATGATCCACACTTATCTGTCTTATTTTTTTCCGGTCAAAATAATAACATCTGCTGTCCCCCAGATTGGCGGCTCTAAACGCAGAACCATTTAGCTTTAACAGGACAACCGTACTCCCCATATTTTTCCCTGTCTGCTTATTTTCGCAGCAAAGGCTTTGGTTCAACTCCTCAATCATTTTCCCCATATCTTTTTCAACAGCACCGCTGCCTGTCATCTGCTGCAATCTTCCACAGCAAAATTTTGAAGCATGTTTTCCGGCATCCATTCCTCCCATGCCGTCGAATACAGCAAAGTACATGTCTCCCCTGTCTTTTAAAAGACCGTCTTCCAAAAGACTGTCTTCCAGAAGATATTGCACCGAAACCTCGCCATCCAATCCTTTATCCACGCAAAACAGGCAATCTTCGTTTTGCTCCCTATATCTTCCTTTTGTCGATATTGCCACTACCCTGTACTGAACCATATAAACACGCCCCTACTTCGTCTTTATCGTTTTCTGTTTGCTGTATGCCCCCTTGTATAACTTCTTGCCGATCTTTTTATAGGCCCTTACCTTGACCCGGTATTTTACTTTACTGACATATATAGTAGTAAGGGATGTTTTTTTCGTCTTTAAAATCTTTTTTGCTCCGCTCGGAGCAGTATACAAATATTCATATCCCGTTACGCCCTTCTGCTTTTTTACCTTACAAACAATCTGTCCTTTTTTCTTAGAGGTAAGATTACGAATCGAGGCTTTTTGGGGAACAACTGTAACCGTAATATCTTTCACAGCACTCAAATAATGACTTGTTGCCGATGCGGTAATCGTAACTGTTGTCCTCCCATAACCTTTGACCGATACTTCCCCATCCTGGCTTACCACTGCTACCTTTTTATTTGAAACCTGATAAGAAATCCGTCCATCACCGCTGGTCTTTGCATCAATCCAAAATTTTTTGCTGCCATACGGTTTGACAAAGGAGGATGCCAAAATCCACTGGGACTGCTTTTTCACGGTGGGTACAGGCGTCGGACGCACTGTCGGAATAACATCAGGCACATTTGTTGGCCTGACCGTCGGCATGGGCGCAGCCGTTGGCTGGATTGGAATGCCTGCCACAATCTCATATAAATATCCATTTCCCTTCGCATAATCCTGAACATATGTATTTTCTTTATCGCATAATAAAGTACATTCTACATCAAATGCTTCATTATATATAAAAGTTACACTTATCGGGATATATATTTCTTCAAGGGAAGTACAGTAATTAAATGCCCCACTTCCAACTGTTTCCACCCCCTGGTACAGGTTAACCTCCTTCAGGTTTTCACAGTTTCTGAAAGTGGAACTTCCTATTTTCTTTACGCTTGAGGGTACTGTAATTTTCTCTAAACCACTGCCCCAAAAAGCACTGTCACCAAGAGCAGCTACCGATGAAGGTATCTCCGTATTTTTACATCCGGCAACCAGCTCATTTGTCGCTTTCTCTATAATGGCATTACACGCATTCCTGCTATCGTACTTTGTATTTTTTTCTGATACTTCTATTTTCTGTAAGGCCCGGAAACCATGAAAAGCACCTGGAGCTATATAAGAAACAGATGCCGGCACCTTGATCTCTGCCAGGTTCGTATAATTATATAAATTTCCAATTGTTTTTAATTGTTCTGGTAGAATAAGCTCTGTCACAAACTCATGGGCATAATCTACACGATAGCTGTCATCACTGATTTCCACGACCGGACAGCCATCTATCCTCGATGGCAATACCAGTCTGCAATTAACCGCTCCATTGTATTTACAACCCGTAATTTTTGCTTCGACACTTTCATTCATTGTATAAAAAAATACCCAATCTCCTATTGTGATCTGCTTCTCAACTGAATCCGCTGCATGTGTCTTAGCCGGAAAAATATACAATACCACCGCTGCAATCAGCAACAATATGCTTATAATTCTTTTTTGCGTTTTCATCCGTTTCCCCCATAAAATAGTTGATTTCTACCTGTTTCCACACTGAATGTTCAGTTAGCCCAGTATTATAACATAGCAACTTTAATTTCTCTTTCCAAATTTTTCAAAATGCCCACTTTTTTATGCATTTTATGGCTTTATTAGCCTTGGTTAACTAATTTAGTATATTTGTCAACCATTTTAGCATATAACATAAATAAACTCAAGTAAAAAGTGAGGTGTGAATTAGTGGAATTTCATAAGAAATTGAAAGAATTGCGCACAAAAGCGGGAATGACCCAAATGCAATTAGGTGCACAGATAGGTGTTACAAAATCAGTAATAAGCTATTATGAACTGCAAGAACGTATACCTTCCCCGGAAATATTGGTAAAGCTGGCAGCAATTTTCCATGTTTCCACAGATTACCTTTTGGGGATTGAAAAGAAGTCCGTGATTGATGTGTCAGGGTTAAAAGAGGAAGATGTCGCTATTCTGCAACAGATAACTGCATATATGCGTAAAAAAAATAAAGATGAAATTTCGGGGTTTGTCAAGTAAAGTGTGTA
>DKUB01000043.1:19735-58129 GCA_002490465.1 Lachnoclostridium sp. UBA7215 | reverse complement strand
GCAGCAGGCTGCAACATCTATGCTTGCACAGGCTAACCAGTCTACTCAGGGCGTACTTAGCCTGCTTCAGTAATTGGCTGTATAAGAATGCAAAAAAAGAGAGGGAGAATCCCTCTCTTTTTTGTCTTATGGGAAAATTTTGCAAAATCAAGTATATGGAGCAGATGGAGGAGAAAATGTATTTTGAAGACTCTTTTTTTGAGACACAGACGAGATGTGGGTTTGAAGTTCCGGAAATGATGAAGCGTGCGTGGGCAGCGCAGATGGAGCTTTTGAAGGTTGTAATGGATATATGTGAACGAAACCGCCTTACATATTTTGCGGATTGGGGGACGCTGCTCGGTGCCGTGCGGCATAAAGGTTTTATTCCATGGGATGACGATATTGACATTTGCATGAAAAGAAAGGACTATGATAAATTAATACAGATTTTGCCAAAGGAACTTCCGGATGGTTTTATGATGGTTGGCGTGCATGCCGATGATAATGGCCCGTTTGTTGTTGATACCGTACAGACAAGGGTTGTTGCCTATAGGGATCAATGGGATATGAATGAGTATATCAGGTATTTTCATGGCTATCCTTTTGTATATATTGCGATAGATATATTTCCTCTTGATGTAGTAACCAGTAATAAAAAAGATTATAGGATTCAGAGCCAGATTATCACTATGGCGCAGTCGATCTATGGCCTATGGGACAGGCTGAAAGAGGAAGAGGGGTTAAAGGACAGTCTGGCCCGTTTGGAAAATCGTAGTGGGATTCCGATTCCATGGGACAGGCCGGAAACAGAAATCAAGGTTCATGTATTAAAAGTGATAGATGTACTCTCGTCTCTGTATCAGCCCAAAGATGGAAATAAATTAATTGAGTTTGCCCTGGCGCATCGCAATCCCGGGGCTGTTTATAATAAGGACTGGTATCAGGATGTGGTAATGCTTCCCTTTGAAAATATGGAGATTGCGGCCCCCAGTGGTTATGATAAAATACTTACAGCGAAATATGGCAATTACCATGAAATGGCTCAGACAAGAGGGGCTCATGATTATCCTTTTTATAAGGATATGGAAAAACAGTTCAGGCAGGAGCTGACAGATGCCGGATTTACCGGAGAATTAGATGATTTCTGTAAGCAGGTGATATCAGGTGAGATTACCGTGGGGTAAATAAAGAGGAGAAAGAGATGTATTTTGAAGATTCATTTTTTGAAGCAGAAGTAAGGTGTGGATTTGAAATTCCGAGAATGATGAAACGTGCATGGGCGGCGCAGATGGAGCTGTTGAAAGCAGTAATTGATATATGTGACAGGAATGGTCTTACTTATTTTGCGGATTGGGGAACGTTACTCGGTGCCGTACGCCATCAGGGTTATATCCCGTGGGATGATGATATCGATATTTGCTTAAAAAGAGAAGATTACATGAAGTTAATGAAACTTCTTCCGAAAGAGCTTCCGGAGGGGATGGCCCCGGCGGGAATCTATGCAGGTAACATGTTTCCCGTCAATACTTCGCAGACTCGTGTGATTGCATATAGAGACTTATGGGACAGGAATGAGTATATGCGTTTTTTCCACGGTTATCCTTTTAAACTGGTTGCTATTGATGTATTTCCGCTGGATGTTGTTCCGCGTGATAAGGCGGCTTATGAGGCGCAGCTTGCTCTTGTGGAAATGGCGCAGGCAATTTTCACATTATGGGATACATTAAAGGCAGAGGGGAGACTTGAGAACAGCCTGGTCAGTCTGGAAAGGCAGACCGGTATTTTAATTCCGAGGGATGCCTCTGAAGATGAGCAGAAAGCCTGCCTGAGGAGGACAGAAGATGCAATTGCCGCCCTCTATAGGGAGGGGGAAGGAGATAAGCTGGCACAGCCATCGATTGCATACAAGTATCCGGGCTGTATGATGGATAAGGAGTGGTACAGTGATGTTGTGATGCTGCCATTTGAACAGATGGAGATTGCGGTACCTCACTGTTATAAGGAAGTACTTACCGTTCAATATGGTAATTATAATGAAATGGTGAAGGGAGGGGGAATTCATAACTATCCCTTTTATCAAAATATAGAGAAGGAGCTCCTTCAGGAACTGAAAGAGGCAGGATTTACCGGAAGTGTAGATGATTTTTGTGATCAGGTTTTGTCCGGGGAGATAACGGTGAGTTAGGGAAAGAGAAGAGAAGGGGAGAGAAGAGGAGTGCAGGAAATACAATTTGAGGATTCGTTTTTTGAGAGGGAGATTCGGTGTAATTTTGAAATTTCTAAAATGATGAAACGTGCCTGGGCAGCGCAGTTGAAGTTGTTAAAGTTTGTTGCTGATATATGCTCAGAGAATAATCTCACTTATTTCGCCGACTGGGGAACGCTGTTGGGGGCAGTGCGTCATCAGGGATTTATTCCGTGGGATGATGACATAGATATCTGCTTGAAAAGAGAAGACTATAATAAGCTGATACAAATTTTGCCGGAGGAGCTTCCGGACGGTGTTGAAGTATTGGGGATTCATGCAGTAAAGGGTGAGTGCCGCCAGGTGCATTCAGATATTTTCCAGTTGCGTGTGGGAGCAGTGCGGGATTTCTGGGACATAAATGAATATGTACGTTTTTTTCACGGCTATCCGTTTGATCTTATTGGGATTGATATTTTTCCATTGGATACTGTTCCGTGTGATGAAATGGCATATCATACACAAAATAAACTATTATCGGTGGGATTTGCCATAGCATCAAACTGGGAGGATATGAAAAGAGAGGGCAGCCTGGAGACCAGGCTGGCACAGTTTGAGAAACTTACTGGTATACCTATTCCCAAAGATATATCGGAGGAGCTTCGGCGAATCCATTTATGGAAAATCGTAGATGCACTGTCCGGTTTATATCATGAAGGAGAGGGTGATAAGATAACAGAGTATATATTTTCTTATTATGTGCCAGAAAGGATTTTTAAAGAAGACTGGTATAAAGAAGTGGTTTGGATGCCATTTGAGAATATGGAAATTGCAGTCCCCTGTGGATATGAGCATGTGTTAAAGGCCTTGTATGGTAATTTTATGGAATTTAGAAAAGATGCAGCGGCGCATAATTATCCATTTTATCAGAATATGGAAAAAAGAATGCTGGGCGATATGAGCGCAGCTCATATTACTTGCACCTTAGATGACCTATGCGACAAGATAGTAAGTGGAGAAATAAATCTGCAACTTGATTAAAGTTAAGTTTTGATTCATCCGATATATATAATATAGTTGTGTCTTATAGGGGAATTTTATCAGGAGGGTGAATAAATGATATTAGCGCATAATCTCGAGGCCATGAATACAAATCGTCAATATGGCATTGTGACAAAAAATAAGGATAAGGCAGCTGAGAGACTGGCATCCGGATATAAGATTAACCGGGCGGCGGATAATGCTGCCGGGCTTCAAATCTCAGAGAAGATGCGCTCACAGGTCCGTGGTCTTCAACAGGCGGCAAGAAATGTCCAGGATGGAAACTCCCTGACCAATGTTGCTGACGGTGGAATCCATGAGATTCATGCACTGCTACAGCGTCAGAGAGAGCTTCTTGTTCAGGCGGCCAATGACGTGAATACGGATGCAGACCGTGCAAATATCGAAGAAGAGCTGGCGACGCTTGCGGATGAATTGGACCGTATGTATGGAGAGACAGAATTTAATACGATTAAGATATTTAAAGGCGGAGAAGAATACGTAGATGGTCCTGATGTCACTGCAAACAGCAATACTACAACCGTAGTGCAGAAGCTGAAAGACAGAACGGTTACAAAGTTACTGTGGCTTCCAGATACAGCGAACCCACAGGATGATGTAAACATAGTAACATCTTCCCGCACAGTTCCGCATGCTACCTATTCAGAGACAGAGGAAGTCATTGACATAGATGAGAACCAACATGAGACGGTAAAGTTCTCATCCGATTACACAAATACGCTGGTTACAACAACGAGAAAAGATATCATATCTACTACCTATGAGGAGCTTACAACCGATGCGGATTATACTTCGCTGCGAAATCCTGGTGTCATGGTTCGCAACGGGGGGTATATTAATGTGCAGACAAAGGCAGGTGGGCTTGATTTGTCCTGTGCCATGTCGCAGCTTGCGGTAAAGGTGGATGGTACTTTAATAGGTAATTATGACATGTACAATAATAGCAGCGTTCAAAAAACAACAACAATTTCTGCTGATCAAAAGACGGCTACCACAAAGTATAATTTAGGTAATGGAGTATCGGTTTCCCAGAAGGTAGTTTTACAGGGAGTTGATACATACGATATATCGTATTCGGTAGAAAATACAGACGGACAGGCACATAACATTGAAATCCGCTTTGCTTTTGACGTTATGAATACCCCGAGCCCGAACTTGACGGACACCCATCGTTCCGGAACATCCTTTACACTGGAAAACGACGATGCAAAAATAGGAATCCAGACAACCGGAACGGCGGATTGTTGTCTGGGGGATATTAGTACACTGTATGGTACGTTTGACAATAATGTGCAGGATGGGCAGAAAGTAATGCATACTGGTCTTGGATGCTGGTGGAGCACAACGGCTGCAGCAAATTCTGGTCCTACGGAGTTGGGGGGAGTATCTTATGGTCCAATCCAGCTGAAGAAAAAATTGTATCGGCAGACGGATGTGGTAAAATCAGAGATACAGGTGGATACCGAGGTTACAACAGAACATACGGAAGCGACGATAAAGCCTAAGTATTTAGACATACAAGCAGGTGCGAATTCATTCCAAAATATTCCGGTCAGGCTTTGGGATTTGTCAATTGAGAAAATGAAATGCCGTGTACCGGAAGAAATATCAGCATTTAATGCTTCAGACTGTCTGGAACATATTGACCGTGTGATTGATAAGATGTCTATGATTCGTTCTTATTATGGTGCCGTTACAAATCGCATGGAGTACGCAGAGAAGAATGATACAAATGCAGCAGAGAATACACAGGCGGCAGAAAGCCGTATCCGTGATGCAGATATGGCGGATGAAATGGTTGTATTCAGTAAGGAAAGCATTTTGCAGCAGGCCGCCACTTCCATGCTGGCACAGGCGAACCAGTCGAAACAGGGCATACTCAGTCTTTTGAATGGATGATAGATATAAGGAGCATGAAAAATGGGTGAAATCAGAAAATATAACTGCTCTTGCGGATATTCACAGGAGCTTCCGGTTGGTGTTGGGATGTCAGGGATGAATATGCTGGCGATACAGCGTGTATTTCCAGAGGATATTCTCGCAGAGTTCTTAAAGGAAAAAGAAAAGGATAATGTAGAAACTTATGTAAATAAAAATCAGTTAGGGATATGTACACATTGCCAAACTCTTGTTGTTTCGCCGCATTTGCAATATGTGCTGAAGGACGGTTCGGAAAAGCATATTATGGGGACATGTCCGGATTGCGGGAAAGAATTTTTCCCTATTCATAATCCGGATGATGTATGTTGCCCTAAGTGTGGAAAAACAATGACAATTGAAACAGCTGGACACTGGGATTAGAAAAGGGGAAGCATATGATTATTCAACACAATATGGTGGCAGATATTGCTAACAGGCAGTATAACATTAATAACAATAACAGTGCAAAAAATGCTGAAAGGCTTTCCTCCGGTTATCGTGTGAACCGCGCAGCGGATAACGCAGCCGGACTGGCCATTTCGGAAAAAATGCGTTCTCAGGTGCGAGGACTGCACCGCGCATCAGAAAATGCATGGGACGGTATTTCGTTGCTTCGGACAGCAGACGGTGCGATTAATGAATCACAGGCGATTATACACCGGCTCCGCGAATTGTCGGTCCAGGCAGCGAATGATACCAATACGATTGAGGATCGTCAGAATATCCAGGACGAAGTGGATGCATTGATTTGTGAAGTGGACAGGGTTGCATTTGATACAGAGTTTAATACAATAAAGCTTCTGGATGGTTCCTGTGAAGGTGAAGTGCCTTCCAATTTAGTCTCAGCATCGGCAGTGGGGGCAGCAGATGATATCACATGGGTTACTGTTTCAAGTAATCCTGCGGCTCAGACGGGCAGCATAACATCCAGGGCCTCAGCAGCAGAGCAGGCTTCCCTGACCAATACCCTGAAAGATTCGATTGTTCCGAACGTTACAAATGCCATTTTGAATAGATTTCCTGCACTCAATGCACAGGCAAATGCCGGGAATATCAGTTCCGGCCTTGGTTTGAGACTGTATGATAATGCCGGCAGTAATGTACTGGCATCTGTGACGATACGTTACGGTTATTATTCGGACGGCACATTGGCTCCGGATTCCTTTTCCCTTGGCCTGTCAGTGAATACCAGTTCTTTGAGTTTTACCAATGGTGTTCTGGATTCGTCATCCCGGACAGCTTTAGAGGCAACGATTGCACATGAAATGATGCATGCGTTTATGGACGACACGCTTACGGCAGGTATGATAGGTGCCTCCGATGGGAAGCTGGATGCGTCCAATAAATTTCCGTCATGGTTTGCAGAGGGGATGGCTCAGACGTTATCTGGTGCCTTTGACCCGGCAAATCCGTGGTGTGCAGACTATAAGGGTAAGGATGTTTCCACGATACAATCGATGGTGAAAAGCCCAAACCGTATGTTGTCACGTGCGGCAACCAACGATTATGGAGAGTATAGTACGGGATATCTGGCCAGTATGTATCTGGGATATATGGCATCCGGCGGCACATCGGTTGATGGCGCATCGATTGCCAGAGGTATTAATACCATCTTTGATAAAATGATAAGCGGGGATTCCCTTAGCGATGTAATAAAGGATATTTCTGGTGGAAAATATACTTCCTATAAGGATTTTGAGAATAAATTCGGAGATTTGGATTCTGCCAATTTCATACATTCTCTGGCAGCAGCTGTCGGCACTGGAAATGGTTCTGTTTTGACAGGTGATCTGACACAGAATGATTTGGTTTCCGACAGTAAGGGTACTTCTACAATTTTTGTGCTGGATGTAACACAGGCAATGGCTCCATCAGATGCAGCACGTCCGTGGACCGCCGGTGGAAGCGGAGGTGGAGGGTCAGCAGCAGGTAATTTGCTTTATCTCCAGATTGGTGCCAATACAGAACAGGATATGGGCATTAGTATTGCAGATTGCCGTGTGGAAGCGCTTGGTCTTACAGATATAAGCGTGCTCAGCCATGAAGAGGCGACGGAGGCGATTGATAAATGTGACCGCGCGCTTGACAAACTTTCTGCAAACCGCACACAGATAGGTGCTTATACAAACCGCCTGGAATATGCAGTAAAGAATGATGACAATGCCGGAGAAAATATGCAGGCGGCAGAGAGTATCATCCGCGATACGGATATGGCAACAGAAATGACACAGTATTCCAAAAATAATATTCTTTCCCAGGCAAGTCAGTCTATGCTGGCCCAGGCAATGAGTATTAATGAGTCTGTACTGCAGTTACTGCAGTAGCAGGATTTGGCCAAATTAATTAAAGATTGTTTTCCTTTTGTCCGATATATTATATAGGTATGTTTTTGCTATTTGAGAAAGGAGAAGTATATGATTATTCAGCACAATCTGTCTGCAGATATTGCAAATAGACAATATAATATCAACAACACGAACGTTTCGAAAAATGCGGAAAAGCTGGCTTCCGGTTACCGTATCAATCGTGCGGCAGATAATACAGCGGGACTTTCCATATCAGAAAAGATGCGCTCCCAGGTATATGGACTGCACCGCGCATCAGATAATGGAATGGATGGTATTTCACTCCTTCGGACGGCAGATGGTGGGATTAATGAATCACAGGCAATTATACATCGTCTCCGTGAATTGTCGGTTCAGGCAGCCAATGATACAAATACCAGTGGTGACCGTGACAATATTCAGGCTGAAGTTGATGCTTTGATTGAAGAGGTGGAGAGAGTTGCCAATGATACAGAATTTAACACGATAAAAATCCTTAATGGTACCTGTGATGAAACAGTGGGGAACTTACTGAATCTTCAGATTGGCGCTAATACAGAACAGAGTATGTCTGTGAATATTGCGGATTGTCGTGTACAAGCACTTGGGCTTGTTGATTTGAGCGTGCTTAGTCATGAAGAGGCGACAGAGTCGATTGATAAATGTGACCGTGCACTCGACAAACTTTCTGCAAACCGTACGCAGATTGGTGCTTATACAAACCGCCTGGAATATGCGGTAAAGAATGATGATAACGCTGAAGAAAATATGCAGGTGTCAGAGAGCACTATCCGTGATACGGATATGGCTACAGAGATGACACAGTATTCAAAGAATAATATTCTGTCTCAGGCAAGCCAGTCCATGTTAGCCCAGGCGATGGGTATTAATGAGTCTGCACTTCAGTTGCTGCAGTAGCAGGGGATGTAATGTTCTAAGAAATATAATAAAATAGTAAAGGAGAGCAGAAGAGGGAAGAGTCTTCGGCTCTCTTTTTTTTGGATTTTGAGAAAATAACTATTGTAATATAATGCATTTTATACTACAATAAAAATTAGAAGGGGGCTGGCTTATGGGCAGACTTTTAAATCCGTCACAAATTAAATTCTATGAGGCAGTAAATTCAGAAATTTATGTAGATAAAACGAATTTACTGCGTTATGTCAATTCGGTAATCCGGACGGAACAAAAGTATATCTGTGTAAGCCGTCCAAGGCGCTTTGGGAAGTCCGTTACTGCTAATATGCTGATGGCGTATTATGGAAAGAGGAATGACGCAAGATCTCTATTTGAAAATTTAGATATTGCAGAAGACCCGGGCTTTGAAAAACACCTGAACCAATACCATGTAATTTGGTTAAATATGCAGGATTTTTTATCTGTTGCGGAAGATATCGGTGGCTTTATCAACCGGATTAGGAATAGCCTGATAACAGAGATAAGAAAAGAATTTGTTCAGATGGGAATTGTCAGAGAACATTATGACATTGCTGATTTGAAGGAATATCTGTATGATCTGTATGAATATACCTATACACCGTGTGTATTTGTAATAGATGAATGGGATTGCATTTTCCGTGAATATCGTGAGAGCGAGAACATTCAAAAAGCATATCTGGATTTTCTCCGTGACCTGCTTAAAGACGAGGAATACGTTGCCCTTGCATATATGACCGGAATACTTCCCATCAAAAAATATGGTTCCCATTCTGCCCTGAATATGTTTGATGAATTTTCTATGACAAATGCAGGGCCGCTTTCTGAGTTTGTTGGTTTTACCGAACAGGAAGTAGCTGCTTTAGCCCAGGAATACAGCATGGATAAAGACGAATTGAAATTATTCTATGACGGTTATCATATGGAAGGGGTGGGTGCAGTGTATTGCCCCCGCTCTGTTGTAAGCGCATTACGTTTTCGTAGATTCGACTATTATTGGAATCAGACAGAAACATTTGAGGCGCTTCGTCTGTACGTGGATATGAACTTCAAAGGGCTAAGAGACAGTATTATTATTATGCTGGCTGGTGGAAGATGCCGGATTAATATCCGTGATTTTCAGAATGACATGGTATCCCTCGCCGGCCGTGATGATGTATTAACTTTGCTGGTTCATCTGGGGTATTTAGCATATGACCAGAGAAATAGTGAAGTATATATTCCAAATGAGGAAGTAAGAGAGGAATTTGTGCATGTGGTGTCACGGAGCAAATGGGAAGAAGTTTCGTATGCGATACTTAATTCAGAGAAAATACTGACGGCCATATGGGCTGGAAATGAACAAGTAGTAGCAGAGGGAATTCAGCAAGCGCATCTGGAAACCTCATATTTGCAGTATAACGATGAGAATGCATTAAGTTACACGATTGCCCTGGCTCTTTATACAGCCAGAAATTACTATACTGTCATCAGAGAATTTCCCTCCGGTAAAGGCGTTGCTGATATGGTGTTTTTACCCAGAAAAAAATACTCTGACAAGCCCGCCCTGCTGGTAGAATTAAAATGGAATAAGTCTGCAGAGGGGGCAATAGCACAGATAAAGCAGAAACAGTATAGTAAAGTATTAGAGGAGTATAAAGGGAATATTCTGCTGGTCGGTATCAATTATGACAAAAAGACGAAAGAGCATGACTGTGTGATTGAAACATGGGCAGGGGAGTAGGAAAAAAATTTTAAGGGACTCCTTAACCTATCATTTCCCACGTTAATATAGTATCTTCATCTAAATCTGCAGCAAGATGCCGGCCAATAATGACATCTATATATTGGGGTGATATTCCCGTTCCCGGACGTTTTGCCATAAGATCTTTTTCTGTTATTATTTCCCCGGATTTCATATTTCTTGTTATTACCAAAGAGCGCCTGGCCTCCCTTCTCGGGATTTGTTCACAATCCAGTACAACTTTTTCCCTAGAGCCCATTATCTTATTTATCCATTTAAAGTTTGCTATTGCTTTTTTAAAATCATCTGGATCTCCTGCATGATAATGGTCATTTCCCTTTAGTGATTTATCCAGTGTAAAGTGTTTTTCAATAATCTCTGCCCCCATCATATATGCTGCTGCCAAAGTCATCATTGTCTCGTCGGGAGCAACATGATCGCTAAATCCAATCTCAATATCAGGAAAACAGTCTTTTAAAGTCCGGATTATTTTCAGGTTAGCGTCAGCCGGATTCGTTGGATAGGATAATACACAGTGAAGAATTGCAATTTCCCTGCATCCGGATTCCTTTAATGCCCGGATTACCTCATCAACCTCAGAAAGATAGGATGCTCCGACAGATATAACCACTTTTTTACCTTTTGCCCCGATATATTTTATAAAAGGAAGATTGGATACATCAGAAGAGGATATTTTATAAAAATCTACGAATGGTTCCAAATAGTCAGCAGAAATATAATCAAAAGGCGTTGAAGTAAAATCCATTCCCTTTTGATGTGTATAGTCTGCAAGTTCCTTATACTCATCCTTTCCAAAATGGTCAAATTTTTGGAATAATTCGTACTGACTTTTTGTCGGCTCTTTCGTCATATCCCAGTAAGCGGGTGAATTTTTAGACGATATTAATCCTGCTTTATAACTCTGAAATTTAGCACAATTAACTCCGGCTTCCGCTGCCTTATCAATGTAAAGTTTTGCCGCCTCTAATGGAGTAATATCCATTATTTTAGCAGTATCATAAAAATTTACTCCCATTTCAGCAATAACGTATGGTCTCACTTTTTTCCTCCCCTTATGATATTCAACTGTTAGTTCCCAGAATAATATCCCTGACACGTTTAAGACCCTCCCTGAGGGGGTATTTTAACATCAGGTTATACATATTTTTTCTGACTGCTCTAGTGTTAATCAGCCAGTCAAGTGTATTTTCGACTAAATCATTATCAATCTCATTTTCTGTCCCGAGATTAATAAAACCATGTTCCATGCTTGCAAAACCATGTGTTTTTTCTCTTTCGTTTTGAGAAAGAACAATCGCCGGAATTCCCATGCTTGCGAACTCAAATATTGCACGTCCCTGACTTGTTATGGCTAAATCTGCGTTTTTCATATATTTTGTTACGCGTTGGACGTTCGAATACACAAATATATTTTTTTCTTCTATTGTTTTTAGACCATTGCCTTCCGCGTCATATCCAATACCAACGATGAAGTTAAAATTTACATTCAAGTATTTTACTGATATATGGGATATTATGTCATATAAAATACGATTAAAATTACTTGGGTCCGTACCGCCAAACATAATTAAAACATTTTTTACTTCATCTGAGAAACTATTTGGTTTTTCTATCTGAAACTCATCACGCAGACAGACATATTTCCAGCCACTGTATATATTTTTTCCATTCAGGTCCTTCTTGGAATATAATGCATTAATCACGGCATCTGCATATCTGGCTCCCTCCCCAAGATCTTCAATGGTTACCACTCTTGGCACTAAATTTTTAAGATTGCATACCGTTTTCTCATCTGTATTTAATTTGTCTATTACCCATATATCCGGGTTGAAGTCGTTTATAATTGATTCCGTTTCACTTTCGTTTTTTATTATTTTGAATGGAAGATTTGTTTCTTTAATTTTTTTTATTCCCTCCAAGGAATCTTCTTGAATTACGATTAAAACATCATGTTCAATCATAGAATACGCCAGAGTAATACAATTATAAATGTGACCCATTCCAAGTGAGGCATATCCATCTACTCGAAATATTATACGTTTTCGATTTAAAAGAGTTTCAGAGAGAATCCAGTCATTTTTATCATCAATATCAATTCCCTCATCATCTGTTATCGGAAAAACAGAAAGAGCACCTGCCATTCTTGTTTCGGGGGTCAGAAGACTTCTTTTTGAAATAACAAATGCCCCTGTCTCTAAATAATTGGGAGGCAATTCCTGTCTGTTCAGTCGTTCTGAATAGGCTGGTTCAAGTTTTCCCTCTTGCAATTTCCAGGCCAGATGTGGTTTATTGACAACACTTATCATACAGTCGAAAGATTTCTCCAGCATTTCATTAAATGCCGTTGACAAACTTTGTGGCTTTAATAATGGGGAGGTAGGCTGCATGGTAATAACATAGTCGTATGTGTATCCTTTTAATTTTTCAATCCTTAAAACGGCATCATAAATAACAGGATCAAGAGTAACTTTATCTTCGGATAATCCATCTGCCCTTTCTATTGTTTCCGCCCCATAATTTTTTGCAACATCAGCAATTTCAGTACTATCTGTGGAAACAAACACATCATCAATGATATTGCATGACAATGCATTTAGAATGGAATATGAGATTAATGGTTTTCCAGAAAGCAGACGAATATTCTTTTTGGGTATACCTTTGGAGCCGCCTCTGGCAGGTATAATAGCAAGAACTTTCATCAGTATGTATTCTCCTTCCAATGTAACTTATGATAGATTAGTAATCAGTTCAGCATCCTTTAATTTTTTTGCTATTTCATATGCGTCTTTAAATGTTAAACCAATGATATTGGCTATATCTATTAAATCGTTTGTTCCATCAGCATATGCAAGAAAGTCTATTGTTTTGAATGCTCCCTCAGCCTTTGAACTTCCTCTGCTGCTTGTCTTTGGATATAACCCCCTTTTACCAAGCTGTGGTTCACATAGGCATTGATTTTTGTAAATGGCGTTGTGCTCAATGACAAATATTAAGTCCAGAATGAAAACATAACTGTCCTGTAAAGCTTTAGCAGAGACAAACTCCATGTTATCCAGTGAAGTATGATACTGTTCATACTCATTTGATTTGGATCGGTAAATCCCACATATAGGAAGGTCAATTCCCGGCATATTATATTGTCTTTCGTCAGAACCTCTGTTTAGAAACGAATAATGATTCCATTCCGGAAATTTGTATTTTAGAATTATTTCCGCAGTTCTGTCTGACAGCGTGTTGCCATACCGGGTAGACACACAAGTATAGGTTTTGTCATCACCAAGACACGACAGGTTATAACCAGCAATTACATTTTGCTTTAATTGGTCTAAATTTCTATTTATGTATGTTATTGATCCTATTGTTTCAGGTACAAATACAAAACGGTATGTATATTTGTGTTCTGTTTGAAGTAAGTGATTGGCTAAATAAATAGCAACGCACGGTCCCGAAAGCTCATTATTTGCCATAGAAGGATGGCATATATAGGTTGAAAACATTACTTCTTTTTTGGATTTTCCAGGAATCAAAATTTCTCCATAGGTCAAACTGCCATCTTTTAAATCACTGTCGATTACTGCATGATAAATTCCATCTTTTAATTTATCAAAAGCATTCTGACTCATGCAAAATCCGGAGGTTTCATTGTAATAAGATGTAACATACGGAATGGCATCTGGAAGTTTCGGGTATGTATGAATCATTTTTTTTAGTTCCGGTAAATCAAGCATTTTATTTATAGGAAGAGAATATCCTACAACATGTAAATTATTTTCATTAAAATCTATGACCCGTTTGCCTTCTGAATCTTCGACATAGGCATCTCTGATATTCCATTCCTTAGGAATTACCCAATCAAAAACTTGAGTGCCTGAGGGAACTTCGTATGTTTTTAAAACAGGACAGACCTCTTTTAATACTCTTAAAGTTTCTCGTACGCCTTCTCCAGTGATACTTCGACAGATAGGAAACAATTCTTCCATAAGTTCATATATTTGTTCGCCTTTAGTCATTAGAGCAGATCCTCCTTAGAAATGGCACAAAATTATTTTGATAAATCGTATTCATCCGGATATAGGCGCTTGTCAATAGTTTATACTGGCACTCGTCAAGGTCATCCAGATAATATTCCAACTCTTTAACCATGTTTTTATTTGGAACTATGCTCCCATTTTCTACCGTAAAGTCCCTAATATCATTTAGCCCTATAGATGTATTTAGCCCAATTCCCCTTGCGTCTTCTGAAATTAATACACTGGGAATTCGTTTACTCATACAGTATATATGAGAATGCATACGAAATCCGATGTGCAAATCTATTTCATCATATAAAGCAAATCCCGTATCACTACCTGAGATGTCATAATAAGCAATGTCATTTTGCTTTAATAAATCACATATTTTTAGATTATATTCTCTTGAATATTTTGTATAAATGCCACCATTAAATGAAAACATCAATTCCGCGTCAGGAAATAAATATTGTAATAATTTGATAATATCTACCATCTGAGCATATTTCCACGGCCATCTATCATGTTCTTTTGTTATTCCCTGATCTGAAATGAAAATTTTTCTGATCTTACCATAATATAACGGTTTCAATACGCCCATACTGTCATAATCATACCACGCTGTACAGCCAGCCATTGTCACATTTTCAATGCCATTGTTTTTAAGTATATACTTACTAATATAATCCCGGCAGGAAAAAGTGCCTCCTCTCTCCTGAATCAATTTGAGATTATCCATCACTATATCTTCAAATTTATAATTATTTAGCGAGTCCTTTTCCGCATCATTCCCATACCATCCATTTGACAAAAAGTGCAGTTTAGGAATCATGCGGCCAATGTATTTTAAAATTGGAAATGACTTCTCGGTAAGGAAACGGTTATCGTACAGAGGTCCGCCGGCTGCAACAATAGCGTTAAATCCATTTATGTCCTCAATATTCATATCTTCTGAAATATGTCCGGTTACCACTGTAGTTTTAGGAGATAATTGTTCAAATGCTTCGAGTGATTTTCTTGAAAACAGATAATCACCGGCATTTACTACTGGTCTTGAAAGTAGAAGAATACGCATGCTCCGCCTCCTGTTATTGTATATCATATATCGTTAATTATACGTTCTATTTCATTATTAATATTATCTATCGCATGTTCTGCAAAAAAAGAAAAATCTTCTTTATATTCCTTTTCCGGATTATTCAAAATACATGACAATAATTCTATCTCATCATGCACTAATTTTGCTCGCCCTGACTTTATTATTATTTTCATCCTTTCATGCATACCCTCGGCCAAAATATAAATTAAAACCGGGTAAATGGCTGCCTCGTATAAGACAGTTGAAGCAATCCCTACTACAATATCTGATTTTTTTAAATAAAAATGAATATCATGTTCATTGTTGTCAATAACCTGAATGCCATCTGGTATAGCTGGATACTTTTCTTTCCATACTTTATATTCTGTTGGATGTAACTTAAATATAATCTCAAATTGATTGCAATCAAGATTTTTTTCCAAAACTTTCATATATTTTGCTATCACAGGATTACCACAGGAAATAAATAATAGAGTTTTTTTTCTGTTTTGCTTACCTATATTTTCTGATACCTCATTTTTCTTTTTTTCCAGCCACGGCCAACCGACTACGCGAATATTTTCTTTTGGAATTCCCCATTTAATTAGATCTTTTTGAATCTGGCTATACACAAAAATATAATCTGGTAATGTATTGTTAAGGCCGATATCTGAGTAATTATAGGTAACATCAGTTTCTGTTATATAGCCATGTAGTAATTCAATACTGGGTATATTCATTTCCTTTAAAACCTCAGTTAAAACCACCATATCACCAATATATGCACATGTGTATAAGACTACTTTTGGAGATATTTTTTTTATAATTTTCTTATAATTTTTCATTAAATCATTACGGTACATGATATAAAAATTAATATTTGTTAGTAAAATTCGCTTCTCATCATTCGAAAACTCTATATCAAATTCATTTTCAAAAAATTTCAAAATTTGCTTTCGAAAACATCCACGATTTATGGGGATACGCAGCTTGTCATCTTCTCCTACATTTTTCCATACATCATAATATTTTATTCCCCTGATTGGCGTTGGACGATAATACCCTCCGCAATAAGGGGACTCAACAGTATAGTGACTTCTATTAAGTTTTAATGATATTTCATCCGTTACAGGCGAAACATAGTTCTTCCCATCCTTTATTCTTCGATTAAATGAAAATAATAAAATATCTTTTTTTAAACCTATATTAATATTATGAAAAACAAAATCTGTAACCCTTTGATATCCATGTATGTACTTGGAAAGTTTCCACTCATTTTTTCTGTCATAGTCAAACCAAAATGGATTACCAATGCCATATATTTTATGTAAAATCATATGACGTACAAAATATCTGGCATGCTTCCAGTATTTTATCCCATTAAACTCTACATCAAATAATTTATACTTAGTTTCAATTTCACAGAAACTACTGCAAAAATCACTCTCATGTATCATATACGTGCCTCCTGTCATATACTCTATTTTTCGTGTAAAAGGGCAAGCTAGTCACCTCAATTAATTAATCTGTATAATGAATATTACTTTCGTGTATTTCCATTATATGGTCTGTATCCATTTTAAAAATATTACTTCCCCAGGAGAGTCCAACACCAAAACCACACAGATACATGCGGACCTGCCGCTGTGGTTTTATCTTCCTCACATCATCACATATTGATAATGGAATAGATGCACAGGATGTATTTCCATAATTTTTTAAAGAATATAACATTTTATTTAATGGAATACCGCAAATTTCTGCCAGGTTATCAATTATCATCTTTTGCCCCTGATGAAAAGCAAAGTAATCAATATCATCTATATTTAAAGAAAAATGTTCCATTGTCTGCTTGATACAATCTGCCACATCATTTATAGTAAATGCAAAAACAGCGTTACCATCCATAACAGTTGAACCACCAAGTTCACGATAAATGGTCTGCCATCTGCTGCCATCGGACTGCTGCTGATACATCAGTGTATGTTGTTCCTCTGTCTCGATAGCTGTTGCTGTTCCTGCGTTGCCAAACAACAGATAATCTGCTGCATTTTGCCGCTTGCTGTCACTTCTTCCATCTGCTGCTAAAAGTAAGGCACGTCCACCTATTTCGTGTATAAGTCCTGCTGCAATCTGTATCCCGGCAACATAACCGGAGCATCCCAAATTCACATCAAAAGCGAGGCAGTCGGTTCCGATTTGCAGCCTTTTTTGGATTAATAATGCCGTTGACGGGATTTCTAAATCTGGAGCCTGCGTCACATAGATAATGAATTTTATGGAATCTTTATCCCATTTAAGTTCATTTATAAGCTTTTCCGCTGCCTTCGTGGCAAGATCCGACGCTGTCTGGACACCAGAAAGAACCCGCCTTCTCTCAATTCCTGTGAGCTTAATCTGCTTTTTTATCTTTTTAAGGCTAAGCTCATCGCTTTCACAATCCAGATTCTCGATATTTGTCGTAGGTACAACAGATACGATTCCACGGATTGCAATATTGGAATATTCTCCAAACATAATAACCTCCATTGATGTAACAAAAATTTACGGAAGAGCAGAATAGTCAACTTTTCCTGATGTTGTACGTGGTATTTCTTTTATACCCTGTATGCGAAAAGCACTTTTGTGAAATCCCATCATTCCGCTTATAAAATTCATAATTTCCTCATCTTTTTCTTCATCAACCGTATATATTACAAGACAGTCGTCCTTTCCGCCACATACACAGGAATAATGTTTTTTTATCAATAACTGCTCTACTTCATCAAGGTTAACCCGGTTTCCAAATAACTTAATAAATCGCTTATTTCTGCCGACAATATAATAGTAACCATCTGCATCTCTTTTCGCGAGATCTCCTGTATGAAGTACCCCGTTAAATTCATTTCCCTTACATAAATCCTGATAACCTTCTGCGTAGCCAAGCGTTACGTTTGGGCCATAATATACCAATTCGCCCACAAGATCGGTCTCTGTTATTTCCCTTCCGTCATCATCCTCTAATATGAATTTTCCATCCGGTATCGCAATTCCAATGCTTGCGCTCTTTTCTGCGGCATGTTTCCATGGAAGATAAGACATCCGTGCAGTCGCCTCTGTCTGCCCGTACATAATGATAAATTGAATTCCTTTTTTCTTGCAGATCTCAATCATTTCTTTGACTTTGTCCTCATGAAGTTTACCACCCGCCTGTGTAATATAACGCAGGGATGGAACCGGTATTTGTTCAAAACCAATTGTCTGCAAAATATCATACGAATACGGAACCCCGCCAAAATTTGTGACGTTATTTTCATTGCATAACTCCCAGAAACCATTATCAAAAAAGGACTTATTTGTTACAACAAGAGATGCTCCTCTCTCCAGGTGGCTGTTTACAATTGACAGGCCATATGTATAATTGAGTGGAAGAGTAGTAATTGCTACATCGTTCTCTTTAGTATCTAAATATCTGGAAATAGAGTTTGCGTTGCTTTGTATATTTTTATAAGACTGACGCACCAGTTTAGGACTGCCGGTGCTTCCTGATGTCGTTAATAATAGTGCCAACTCGTCACTGACCGGATAATGCTCTATCGTATCTGCCTGGAAAAGCTGATAACCGGAAATTTCATGAAGACAATGGCACTGCATAAAGAAGTTTTTAGCTCCTTTTTTTATAAAAATGTAAGCTGGTTTATATTTATTAAAAATAGCAAGAAGCAGTTCGTCCGACGTAGCAGAATTAACCATCAAGGGTATGATTCCTCTTTGCAAAGCGCTTACATATGTGCTGATTGCTTCTACGGAATTATCACATAAGAGCATCAAAACATGTCTTGGCTCTGTACCATCCAAAATCTGGCTGCCCAAGGCAAACATTTGGCCATATGTATAGCTCTGACCATTTTCGTCTACTAAAGCTATATTGTCTTCAAAAACATAATTTCTGTCATAGAAAGCCAATATTATCTCCCCTTTTCTGATAATTTCTTTTCTGTAATCTCTTTAATTTTCCTCAGTGTATTCATAGATAAAACTTCATCATATAAAAAATTAATTTCATATAATTTTTTGAGACGAATAATAATAGTCATTTGCGCAAGAGAATCCCACGCAGGAGTATCCTCCATACAAATATCATCTGATATATTGTCAGAATCCGAAATATCCAATGCCTCTCTAAATATTTCTTCTATTTTATCTGCCATGACTTACCTACTTTCCATTTTTCATTCTTATTGATATTTTGCCACAAAGCTCAACCCTGCTTTTCTTAACACGGTCTGTCCTGGTCGCCGTCGCCTCTAAAGAGCCTTACTCCTTTCACCCCCGAATCCACCAGCCTCAGGGATATATTCTTTCTCACAAACGGGTGAAAATAATTGGGGATTATATTCTCCCCAGCCGTATCACAGCGGACAAATCCGCCCTGCTCGTATATTTCCACCGGAATACCGAAGGAATAAACGTCAACATACTCATACTCTCTTTCTTTCATCAGAACGTCCAGTGCCGCCGCGATTTCCCCTAAATCCTCCATCCGGCCATAATGGTCGACTATTTTGCACATTTTATATTCTTCCATTACTTCCTCCCTCGTCATGAGGACAGAATGAGAGTTTCCGTTTGAATCCACGATTTTCCATATATCGTAGTGATAGATGGGGTGATTAAAATACCGCTTTTCAATGTAGGAGTAGTCTTTGCTCAAAAGCTGTTTTGACAGTTCCCCCTGCGGGATAATCCGTTTCATTTCCTCCGCAGAATGAATCAGCTCTAAGGAGTATCCCGTATTTTTTACAGATGGTATTACTTTTTGTTTCACTGTGGCAATCTTATATTCTGTTCTCTCCGCCAGTCGGTAATAGTGGTCCATTTCCGTGATTACATATCCCGCCAGCTCATTCAGCCTTACGGCGTTATCCGTAAGCCCCGCGGCGTAACTGTATCTCACGTTCAGCTGCACATACATATGTTCCAACAGCATAGGCCCAAGCATTGGGTTATTACTCTTGATAACCTGCCATGTACAGCCGGAGACATCCGGATTCGGGCTATTATTGTATACGATGACGCCTAAAATTCCATATATTTTGCCAATGTCGTCGTCAATTCCAATAAACATATTGAGCTTGTCTTCGTCTACAAACTGCCATTCAAAAAAATCCCGGTTCTTTGCAAGAACATTTCCCGGTTTCCAATGCTCGTCCATAAACTGCATAATTCCAAGAATATCCTTATTTTCAGCCCGTCTTATTGTGATCATGGAGTTTCTTCCTTCCCATAAAGCCGTTACAAAACGCGTAAATTTTATTAAAAGATAGCTCCTGCCGATACGGGGATACAGGCCCCGGTTATATAAGAAGACTTATCCGAGAGCAAAAATTCCGTAAGGTAGGCAATGTGCTCCGGCTCAATCAGTCCAAGCGGCTGTCCCGCAACCTTTTTTTCTAAATCACCGAGGGATTCATTCATGCGCGCAGCCATTGGAGTATCTACAAATGTTGGCAAAATAGCATTGACACGCTGCTTTCTTTTTAGAAATTCTTTTCCCATTACTTTTACTGATGCGTTTAATGCCGCTTTGGAGGCCGCATAAGTACACATCCCTTTCCCGCATGAAATCGATGCGGAGGATGAAATTGCCACAACCGATGCTTTGTCATTTGAATATTTCTTCTTATTAAAATGTTTGCCCAATTCAACAAATGAAAAATAGTTGACGGTTGTTACTTCCTGCATAACTTCCACATCATTGGCACGAATAGGAATATCATTATTAATCCCTGCACAATGTACCAGACCATCAAGCTTAAGTTCTGAGTTTCTGCAATTACCAAAAATATTTTCTATATTTTCTAAACGTGAGAAATCATAAGAAACGATTAAGCTTTCTCCAGGTATTTCTCCTTGTATTTTTTTTAATTTATCCTCATTTCTGGCGACAAGAACTACAAAATATCCCTGCTCTGATAAATATTTACTTACCGCAGCCCCAATTCCCGACGATGCACCTGTAACTAAAATATTTTTTTTCATATATCCCTGCCCGTCTTCCTTATCTATTTATAGAGATCATCGCCCCTGTAGTATACAGAGAATCACCTGATAGCAAATACATCACTGCCTTTCCCAAAATAAGCGGTCGTTTCATTTCTTCTGGACGATCCTCCCCTAAATATTTTTCAATCCACGCCTGTCCATTTCCTGTGATTTGTGTCAGATCAAACATTGTTTCGTCATATAATACTGCATTTACACGGACACCATTTGTTCCAATATTTTCCTGTATTCGAGATAAAATATCACTCAATTCTGCTTTTCTCGCATCATACATCTGTTTATTTTCTAAACGCAATGTTTCAATATTTGATACAAAAACAATACTACTTGCACCACTATCTAATAGATATTCTTTCTCCAATAATTTTTTGCTTGCCTCAGAAATTACATCAGATTTTATATCTTCATTTGCAAAAACTATACCATGCAGACATATATCTTCTGCCTCACAATACTGCGCAACCAAATCAAATAATGAAACATCCAGTTCCGAATACTCAATAATATGAGTTTTGAAAGATAAGTCCGCTTGTATATTTTGCAGCTTATTCTTATCTTGTCCTGCTAAAATTACATTTGCAGTTTTATCATTCAAATATCTGCTGATATTTTCCCCTAACGGTTTGTCCGCTCCAACTATCAAAATATTATATTCTGCCAGCCTCCCGTTTGGAATCTTATCCTCATCATAATGTTCACTTGTCTCAATAACAGGAAGAATATTTTCTGTTGGAATCTCTGCAAATATTGTTCCCCATGATAAGCCGACACCAAAGCCGCATAGAAATAAATTTACACTTTCTCTATCCATAAATTTATCCCTGTTTGCACAAACCGTTACGGGAACAGACGTGCCTGATGTATTTCCATATTTTTCCAGAGATCGGAGTTCCTTTCCGTCTGGCAAATCACAGCTGGCTGCAATATTATCTAAAACCAGTTTTTGAGCCTGATGGAAAATATAGTAGTCTATATCATCCTCCTGAAGCCCAAAATATTTTTTGAAAACATTTACATCATCCGATACATAATTTATAGCGAATTCAAAAACAGCGGTTCCATTCATGGTTGTTCCTCTTCCGAAATGCTGAATAATCGCTTCAAATCCGTCACCGTCTGATTTTGTCATGAACATTAAATTACTATCTTTTATTTTCTCTAAAGCGATAGCTGCACCTGCGGCGCCAAAAATCATCCGATCCGCTATGGCATCTTCGTTCATAGAGGCTTCAGGCGATAGAACTTGGCTCGCAGTATCCCCAATTAATAAAAGCGCTTTGTCTGATATTTCACACGACTGAAGAAGCGCAGAAACCACATGAACTCCTACATTAAAACTGGAACATCCCAGATTAATATCAAAACATACACAATCTTTAGGGATTCCTAATCTGTGCTGAAGAAAAAAAGCCGTTGAAGGAAGTTTATAATTAGGACCCTGTGTAATATATATCAGCACTTTTATTTGATTTCTGTTCCACTTCAGTTTTTCCAGTAACGGCAGCGCTGCTGCATAACATAAATCAGACGTTCTCTGCTTCCTCTCTGCAATATGCCGTTTGGACACACCTGTAAGACGAATTTGTTTCTTTGTCCTTCGCGTTCCAAGAATACTTACAAAGTTTTTGTTCTCCTCGACACACTCCGGAACTGCCGTACACATTCCCTGTATTTTAATATTATCAAACTTTCCTATCATCTTTCTATCATCCTTCTATTATTTTCTATTTCTGCAGATAGTCAATAATACCCTGTACCGTAACAAAACCATCTATATCATTAACTGATAATTTCTTACCGTATTTTTTCTTTGCTTCTGCCATAAGTGATAATGCACTCAAAGAATCCCACTCTTCCAAATCTTCCAAAATAGTAGTTGACTCCAAAGTACCCTCATCCAAATCCATAATTTCTTCAAGCATTTCTAACATTTCTTTCATTTTTTAGTTCTCCTTTATTTTTTTATTTATGGTTAATTTTCCTAATCGTAGGAAACCATCCATTTGTTTTCCCCCAAAGATAACCGTTATCGGACTATTTACTACAAAAAAACTGTCCCCAGTCTTTGGGCACAGTTTTCTTTTTCCTTATTCCGTGCCTCCGTGCATCTTTTGTATATAATTTGCCATCCCTGCAAAATTTGCAATGCTTGCAAACAAGAATCCTTAAGATAAAAACTTAAGGATGTGTACAGATTTGCTGCCAATTTGACTTTTGAATGCAATAGACTTTATACTTCTATTGTGATATACTCCTATTAATATAAAGAATTACACGGAATTAAAAAAATGGAGGTGTCGATATGCCAAGAACTATATCGATTGGTGCGCAGGATTTTGAAGAATTGATTATAGAAAACTGTTTTTATATTGATAAGACAGCATTTATAAAAGAATGGTGGGAAACAAGAGATAAAGTAACTCTGATTACCAGGCCAAGACGGTTTGGAAAAACACTAAACCTGAGTATGTTGGAATGTTTTTTTAGCCTGAAATATGCGAACCGAGGAGAATTGTTTGATAACCTTACCGTGTGGAAGGATGAGAAATATAGGAAGCTGCAGGGAACATATCCGGTACTTTTTCTATCCTTTGCGGGGGTGAAGGAGAACACTTATAAGGGCGCGGTGCATCGCATTTGTGATTTTTTACAGGCTTTATATATAAAGCATTATTATTTGCTTAAGTCAGATGTGCTGACTGACGGTGAAAAAATAAAATTTAAAAAAATGGCAGATGATATGAGTGTAGATGACGCTCCGATGTCTTTACATTGGCTGTCGGACTATTTATACCGCTATTATGGAAAAAAAGTTATTATTTTACTGGACGAATACGACACTCCAATGCAGGAGGCCTATGTAAGCGGTTATTGGGAGGAGATTGTAGCATTTACCAGAACTTTGTTTAACAATACTTTTAAGACGAACCCCTATCTGGGGCGTGCAGTTATGACGGGGATTACAAGAGTTAGTAAAGAGTCTCTTTTTTCTGATTTGAATAATCTAAAAGTGATTACAACTTCGTCTAACAAATATGCCTCCTGTTTTGGGTTTGCCGAAGAAGAAGTTTTTACAGCTATGGACGAGTTTAGCTTAACAAATAAAGAGGAGGTAAAAAAATGGTATGATGGTTTCACAATTGGAAATCTGCAAGACATATATAATCCATGGTCAATAATCAATTTTTTAGATGAGGGCAAACTGAAAACCTACTGGGCCAATACAAGCTCGAATGGCCTTGCGGGAAGTCTTCTCCGGAAAGGAAGTAAAGATACAAAAATGCAGTTTGAGGAATTACTGCAGGGACACTCTATAAAAAATAAAATAGACGAGGAAATTGTATTTAATCAGTTAGACAAAAATGAAAATGCTATCTGGAGTCTATTGCTTGCCAGCGGATACTTGAAAGCCACAGACATCAAAGACGATATATATACCTTGGAGCTGACCAACTATGAGGTCTGTAAGATGTTTAAGAATATGGTCAGTGACTGGTTCTGTGAGGACTCTTCGGATTATAATGATTTTATTAAAGCACTTCTTATCGGAGATGTTGAAGCTATGAACGTTTACATGAGTGAGCTTACGGAAGCTATATTCAGCTCGTTCGACACAGGTAATAAACCGTCACAGAAAACCGCCCCAGAGCGCTTTTACCATGGTTTTGTATTGGGGTTGTTAGTAGACTTGAAAGGACGTTATGAAGTCACTTCAAACCGTGAAAGCGGATTTGGACGTTATGATGTGATGTTATATCCTTTGAGCAAAGAAGATGACGGTATTATTTTAGAGTTTAAAGTTTATGATTCCATTCGGGAAACTTCCTTAGAAGAGACTGTCAAGGCAGCATTAGCACAGATTGAAGAAAAGAAGTATGAACAGGCGCTTATTGCCCGAGGAATCGATGATTCACGCATCCGCAAATATGGCTTTGCCTTTGAAGGGAAAAAAGTATTGATTGGATAGAATCCGAGAGACTATTATAATTCCTATTGATATTTTAGCTAAAAAGAAATATACTAATATTAGCTAAATATGTTTGGAGGTGTTATTATGATCACTGCAACCGCTACCGATATTCAGAATAACTTTGGCCATTATCTGCAAGCAGTTCAGCAGGGCGATGAAATTATCGTTCTCAAGAACGGAAAGGAAGTTGCAAGGCTTATATCCCATAAATCAAGTGTTTCATTCCTTACTGATTCACTTACGGGTGTTCTTAAAAATGATTATGATGATAGAGCCATTCGTGCAGAAAGGATAGAAGCACATGAAAATTTTGGTTGATACCAATGTTATTCTTGATGTGCTTTGCAATCGCTCTGAATTTGTCGAAAGCTCGTCAAAAGTTTGGAAGTATTGTGAAGTAAATCAAATTGAGGGATATATTTCCGCAATGTCAGTTCCTAACATTGTGTATATTCTTCGTAAAGAGCTAACTCCGCAGAAAACCGAGCAGTTTATTCAGCAAATCACCATGATATTCAAGATTGTTGATCTCAAATCGACTGATCTGAAAGCCGCTGCCGAAATGTTTAATTCTGATTATAAAGATGCTTTGCAAATGTGTCAGGCAAGCAGAATCAATGTGGATTATATCGTCACAAGAAATATCCGTGATTTTAATGACAGTAGAGTACCTGCTCTTAAGCCTTTTGAGTTACTTGAAAGAATCTGAGCATAAAGCTGTCGGCTGTTGTCGGCAGCTTTTTAAGCTTCGGTTAGCTTAGTTTATTAAATGAGTTTCATTATTCAATGACTTGACGACACATTTGCGTATGTTCCTGTTTTTTAGAATGTTATAATTCATTCAAAAACGGAGGATGAGATAATGACAAACTATAAAAAGGAAGACATTACAGTAGAAGAATGGATAAGAATATGGCAGAAAGAACATCGGGACTTTATCAAGGAATCTACATTCGCTACTTATTCTGTGGCAATTGAAAATCATATACTTCCCCACTTTGCTGGGAAAAAGATAAGTCAAATCAGCCACGAAGATAACCAGGAATTTATTCTCCTGCTTTCCCGAAAGAAAAGAAAGGATGGAAAGGGATACTTGTCGGTTAAGGCGGTAAAGGATATTACAGCATTGTGGCTGGGAATTTTAGGAAAAGCAGAGCAGAAAGGTTACTTGAATATTGGGAAAATGCGCTATCAGTTCCCCCATCCAAACGATTTGGAGATTACGACACTTGCTGAAAACTGCTTGACTTTGCAGGAGGAATTTGAGATAATAAATTGTCTAAAAAAAGAGACGTCATTAAAGAGTTTAGGGATTATCCTGGCATTGACAACAGGAATGCGTATTGGCGAAATTTGTGCACTTCAATGGAACTGTGTAGACTTGGAAAATCGAGTAGTACGTGTGAAACAAACGCTACAGCGCATATACACAAAGGAAAATGGTGCAGGTAAGAGTAAAGTCATTGTTTCTGCTCCCAAATCCGTCAAATCAAACCGCTATATTCCCTTGCCGGGAAAATGTATTCCCATTTTAAACAAACATAAGAAGGAATCTGACGCTTATCTGTTGACAGGGAAGACGGATAAATTTATTGAGCCACGCACTTTGCGGGAATATTATAACCGCCTAATGGAAAAAAATGGGACAAAATATGTGACATTTCACGGTTTACGCCATACATTTGCCACCCGTTTAGTGGAGAGTGGTTGTGATTATAAAACGATTAGTGAACTTTTGGGACATGCTGATATTAGCACTACATTCCGCACATATATCCACAGTGATATGAGAAAGAAAAGGGAATTTGTGGAAAAGGTTGGGAATATGGTTGAGACCTGTTAAGAAAAGTAGCAAGTTGTCCGATATAAATCTTGTACACATCCTTAAGTTTTTATCTTAAGGATTCTTGTTTGCAGGGATGGCAAATTTTCTACAAAAGATGCACGGAGGCACGGAATATTGAAAGGATACAAAACTGTGCTCATGATAGATTGGGAACGGTTTTTTTAAGTTAAAATACGGGTTTGTAAATAGAAAATTTAGGGAAGGTAAAAGGATTATGGTTACGATAAGAAGAGCTGTATATGAAGATATTCCAGATATTATGAAGTTTATGCATGAACACTGGAAATCAGGAAATATTCTTTCAAAAGACAGGGAATTCTTTGAGTGGCAGTTTGCGGACAGGGGTAAACTTAATATGTTTATTGGGGTGGATGATACAAGCGGTAAAATATACGGGATGATAGGAGCTGTTGTGTACAATAAAAGTGCAAATCCGGATGTTTCCGGCTGTACGTGGCAGGTGATTAAGAGCAGTAACCCAATGCTGGGCCTCGATTTGCATGACTATATGCTTAGACAACTGAATGTGAGATATTGTTATGGGCTGGGGCTTAGTGATAAGACTGTAAAAATTAACGAGGTATCAGGCATTAAAGTTACCTCTATGGATCATTATTACCGCCTTGCCAACAGGGATGACTATAAAATTGCCACAGTAAAAACAAAGCGGATTCCGGAAGTGGAAGAATCGGGATACCATTTAGAACGTATCCGTTTAGTTGACGAGATGGAACAGATTATTCCAGAGGAGGAATTGGCGAAACGGCTTTTGAGTAAGGATTATTCCTATATAGAAAAGCGTTATTTTAATCATCCCGTTTTTCGTTATGATATATGGAAGGTGGTTGCTCCTGATAACAGTTCTCATTCTGTACTGATTACTAGGGATGAAATGGCGGAGGGTGGCAAGGTATGTGAGATTATTGATCACTATGGAGACATGGAAGATTTGGGCAGGATAACAGCGGCCATAGATAACCTTATGAAAGAAAGGGAATATGAATTTGTAGATGTGTATTCCTATGGGATTCCGGTAGAAATATATGAGAAAGGCGGATTTTGCCGGTGTGATGAAAACTGTAAAAATATTATACCGAATTATTTCCATCCATTTGTGAGAAAAAATGTTTCGTTACGAGTATTGGATGCCCAGTTAAAGGGACTGAAAATGTTTCGTGGGGACGGCGATCAGGACAGGCCGTGTTGATAATTAGGAGGAAATCATGAGAGGGAAAAATATATTAATCACGGGTGCTTCCCAAGGGATTGGAGGTAAAACAGCGGAATATTTATCTTCACGGGGAGCTAGGGTTATATTGGTGGCAAGAAATGAAGAAAAACTTAGGAAGATTCAGAATGGTCTGCCGGAAAAATCTTCTATATTTGTCTATGATTTATTAAATTTACAGGAGATTGAAAATATATTCTGTTATTGTGTCGGACAGGGAATCAAACTTCATGGCATGGTACATTGTGCGGGTGTGAATAGAGACATTCCGATTAAGTATAATGATGTAGAATTTATGCAGGAAACGATGGCGGTAAATTACATGGCGTTTGTAGAGCTGGGCAAGTTTTTTATGAAAAAAAAATATTCCGTGGATGGCGGAAGCATTGTGGCAATATCGTCTTCTGCGGCTAGCATGCTACCGCCAGGAATGTGTACATATGCCTCGTCGAAAATGGCGCTTGAAGCTTCTGTAAAAATAATGTCAAAGGAATTCATAAAACGCAGAATCCGCGTTAATGCCATAGCGCCAGCCTGCGTGGATACAGAAATGGTTGAGGAAGCGCCATTTGTAGATACAAACCAAATCGAAAAAAATCAGCCTTTGGGATTAATCAAACCGATATACCTTTCTTATCTGGTTGAGTATCTATTATCAGATAAAGCGAAATACATTACAGGAGCTACGATACCTGTATTTGCTGGCGCAGTATAGGAGGATAAAAATGAAATACTATCTGGTAGCAGGCGCATCTTCCGGGATTGGCCGTGAAACAGCGAAACAGCTTTCGGACGGGGAAACGACCGTTGTTCTTGTTTCACGACGGAGAGATGCTCTGGAAAGAGTTCAAAAAGAACTGACAGGAAATGGAATCGTTATTCCCTGTGATCTAACGATTCCGGATGAAATAGAGCATTTGTTTCAAATACTAAGTAATCAAAAAATTAAACTGGATGGCATGGTTTATTGCGCCGGGATATGTTTTACAAAGTCTTTAAAAGTCATGGATAAAGGGGAACTGGAAAATATGTTCCGGATTAATGTTTTTGGATTTTATGAAATGTGCCGGTATTTTCAAAAAGTGAAGGTTTCCAATAAGGGAGCATCAATTGTTGGGATTTCTTCTTACTCTGCTGTCGCAAGGGAGACGGGTATGTCTGCCTATGCCATGACAAAAGAGGCGATGAATGTGCAGGTACAGGTTCTTGCCAAGGAATTTTTGAAAAGAAAAATTAGAATTAATACGGTTATGCCGGCTTATGTGATGTCAAAGATGCAGGGGGATGAAAATGTGTGGACAGAAGAAGAAATCGCATGGGCAGAACAAAAACAGCCATTGGGCCTCATCCCTATTGGGGGTGTTGTAAAAATTATCCGGTTTTTATTGTCAGATGATGCAAAATATATTACGGGAGAGTCCATTGCTATGAGCGCAGGATATCATGGATAGGAGGAAGTGTGATGAAAGGCCGGTATTCAAATATAAAAATTGCAGGTATGGCTTCTGCCGTCCCGTCTTATGTTATGGACAATATGGACTACGTTGACCTTTTTGGAAAGAGACGGGTTGTAAAACAAGCAAAAATGACAGGTGTATATCGACACCGTTTATCACGGCGATATCAAAAGATATCTGATCTTTGTATATGCGCAGCCGGAAAAGTAATAGAGCATTTGAAATGGGATAAAAAAGAAATTAAAATTTTGCTCTTTGGTACCCAGACAGCGGATTATGAAATTCCCTCGACATCCATTGACATTTCAAGTCGCCTTGGACTTGGAAAAGATTGTATGGCATTTGATATCAATCTTGGTTGTTCTGCGTATGATTTGGGGATACAGACAATAGCGGGAATGCTGCAAAGCCAGCCTGATGGTGCAAAAGCGTTGCTTTTGGTAGGAGATTTAGTTCGCATACCGCCTGGCGGCGTTACGCAGAAGCAGAATATTATCAATATTATGATGTTTGGGTCAGGTGGTTCTGCTATAGGGATAGAAAAACAGCCGGGAAACCATTTTGCCTTTTGTAATTTCAGTGATGGAACCGGGTGGGATGCTATTTTAAAATATAAAAGAACTTCTACGATGATGAAAGGAAATGTGGTATTCGAATATGCCATCAATGATGTGGCAGAAAATTTGATGAATTTTGAAAAAGAAATAAATATATCCGGCGGGGCTATAGATTATTATTGTTTTCATCAGGCGCAGAAATTGATTTTAGACAGTATAGCAGATACATGCCGTCTGCCGCAGGAAAAGGTGTTGACTTCATATGAGGAATATGGGAATACTTCCGGGGCATCTGTGCCTATTACAATTTGCCACAATGGCGATAAATTTTTGGGAAAAGAAACAGTAAATATTTGCAGTTGTGGTTTTGGCGTCGGTCTTTCTATGGGGATTTCCTTTTATCAAATAGAACCTAGGAATATTTTACCGATTGTTGAGACAGATGAACATTATGATGAGCACATAAAACACTATGGCAGTTTGTATAGGAGAAGAGCGCTTTTGATGTCTCCTTGTACGGAAATATGTAAATTAATAGGGCGTGAGCTGGATCGTTCAGGCTGTAATATAAGCTTGTATGGGGACGGGAATACATTGGAAGAATTAAAGTCCCAATTTTTTTGGAAGGATTGCGACCTGTTTTTGGGGAATATAGAAAAAGCAGCTGAAGATATTTCCAGAAAGTACGATGCCATAATATTTGACATGGAAAATGAATCGGGGGAGAAAATACTTGAGCAGGTTTCTTTTTTGAAAGAAAAGGAGATGTTGAGTGACACCTGCAATGTGATTCTTGTATCATCAGAAGAAAAAGGCGAGAGTGTACTCCGGGAATTCATGCAAACTATTTCGGAACAGTGCAAATGCAGGGCAAATGCAGTGGCATACGTGCCGGAAAGCTTTAATTTGTTCCCTGACATTGGTGACAGCACAGAATGGATAGATAGACATATACGTTCTTTGGAACCGCAGAAATTGTCAAGGCCATTTTTTTTGACGAATGCAATAGAGTGTTTAGTTTCAACGAAATTTGCAGCCGTATCCCAATCCGTTATCCATATATCGGATACGGTTGAACATTTTATATGATAAAGAAAAAGGAGAAGAAAAATGACATTACAGGAAAAAATTGAGTTTTTGGAAGAAATAATGGATGTGGAGGAGGGAATTCTAAATGAGGACACCATATTAAAAGATGTAGAAGAATGGGATTCGCTTAGCACATTATCTTTGACTGTGGAGATAAAGAAAAAATATAATAAAAATCTGACGACGGACGAGATAAAAAGATTCGTGACAGTTGGTGATGTTTGTGAGTATATTCCGGATTAGAGGTGTGGTATGGGCAATAATTATCTGATAACGGGTGCGACATCTGGAATAGGCGAGGCGTGTGTACATAAACTGGCAGGGAATGCCGATGGAATGATTCTTGTAGGAAGAAATATGGACAAGCTGGAGTCTTTAAAAAAACAGTATGAGGGCAAAACCAATATTTTCCCGGTTGCCTATGACCTGTTCGATCTCCAGCATATAGAAATGGTTTTTGACGTGTGTAAGGCGAACAAGATGAAATTGAATGGCATGGTGTATTCTGCCGGCATGGATGGCACATGGCCGGTGAAGGTCAATGATACCGCACAGATGCAGCGGATGATGGTTGTTAACTGTTTTGCGTTTGTAGAGATGGCAAAAAACTTTTATAAAAAAAGAAATTCTGCCGATGGTGCATCTATTGTTGCCATATCATCAATTGCCAGTTTGACGGCAGAAATTGGGATGTCAAGCTATTCTGCTTCGAAGGCCGCCCTAAATTCATACGTGAAGACGATAGCAAAGGAATTTGTGAGACGCAGGATTCGGGTGAATGCAGTATTACCAGGGGGGGTAAGTACGCCGATGGCAGCGGAAAAAGGGAAATTACTGGAGAGTATGGCCGGTTCTGGCGGAAGAACGGATGGAAATACAGAGAATGTTCAGCCGTTGGGAATGATTCCGAGAGACGTTATTGCGTCCCAGGTGCAGTTTCTTATGTCAGACGAATCGGTCTATACGACGGGGGAACTTTTTACTGTCGGCGCTGGAAGAATATATTAATAATATAGGAGAGAGGAATCAAAATGAATGTTCAGGAAAAAATTGGGCTGTTAGAGGAAATGATGGAATTGGAAAAAGGTGATTTGGAGCCAAATACCGTTTTAGAGGAACTTGACGAATATGACTCCTTCTTTAAATTATATCTGGTTACCTATGCGAAGAAAGAGATGGGAAAGAGGCTGACCGTTGCCGAGATGGAAGAATTTAAGACGGTAAAAGATATTTGTGACTATCTGGAATAAATAAGGAGGGCATTGTGAAGGGAAAATATGATGATATTGAAATAAGGGGTATAGTATCCGCGGTGCCCGAGAATACGGTTTGTAATCTGGATTATATAAAAAAAATCGAAAACAGAAGAATTAAAAAACAGGTGAAGCTTACCGGCATTAAAAACCGTCATGTTTGCCTAAATGGTCAGACAGCGGCCGATCTTGCTTCAGTTGCAGCGGATAAGTTACTGGATTTTCTCCAATGGGACCGTGATAATATTGATGTATTAATTTTCGTTACACAGTCGCCAGAACTCTCAAGGCCGGCTACTGCCTTTTTGATTCAACAGAGGTTAAATATAGGGAAAAACTGTTTGGTATATGACATTAATTTAGGATGCTCCGGCTATGTGGGGGGACTCACAACAATGGCCGGGCTTCTGTTGGCAACAAAGGGAAGAGGACTTCTTCTTGTGGGGGAAAGCCATGCGATGGAAGGCGGAGGAAAGAGCACATCTTCTTTATTAGTGGGAGATGCAGCCAGTGCGACGGCCTTAGAATATTGTGAAAATCATTCCATGGTATTCCGGCATTACAGTGATGGAACGCGTGCCAATTACATATATAAGCCATTTAATAAACCTGGTTTTATGGATGGAAATGCCGTCTTATTGTTTGGGCTGAATGATGTAGTGGAAAGTGTAAAGGAATTTCAAAAAGAAAATCATCTGACAGGGGATGATGTGGACTACTATGTTTTCCACCAGGCGCAGCGGATGATTGTAGAGGGAGTGGCGCAGGGGGCCGGACTGCCTACTGATAAAGTTTTGTTCTCTAGTGACGATTATGGAAATACATCGTCTGCCTCCATCCCGCTGACAATCTGCCTGCACGCAAATCATTCCCAAAAGGATGGGAGAAAAAAGTTTTTCATGTGCGGGTTTGGCATCGGTCTGTCCTGGGGAATTGTTTATGCAGAAATTGATTCCAAGGCGATTCTGCCGTTAATAGCCAGTGATTATGTTTATGATGACAGAGATGTGTTCCAATAGATGAAAAACAGCAAATAAAGAAAAGGAGAGAAGAAGATGACAAGGGAAGAAAAAATTGAGACAATTGCAGATATTCTTGAGTTGGAAGAGGAAGAAGTAAAAGAGGATATCGTTTTGGATGAAGTTGAGGCATGGGACTCTGTGGCGGTATTATCTGTTATTTCTGTCATAAATGAAAAGTTTGACCGTTTTCCTTTGGCCGAGGAAATACGCGCTTATAAAACAGTCCGCGATTTGATGCAGGCCTTTGAATAAAAAGAAGATAACTGATAAACACGAATGGAGTGTATGAGCATGGATAAGAACTGGATAGACATTTTTCAGAAAACAGTGTCAGAGAATGAAGAAAAGATTGCTGTTATACATGGGAAGGACAAAATTTCTTTTGCGGAATTAAATCAAAAAGCTCTGCGTCTGGCCAACGTTATCCTGGAGAAGACGGATGCAGTAAACCGTCCGATAGCAGTGCTGCTTCCTAAATCAACCGCTGTTGTGTATTCCGATATCGGGATTACATACAGCCATAACATCTTTTCCAATCTGGATGTAAAGACGCCAAAAGAACGATTAAACAATATTATAAAAACGATGAAACCAATTGGTGTGATTACAGATACTAATGGGGGGGAGCTGCTTGAATTGTCTCCTGATATTTTTACCATCTATGTGGATTCCCTTCATTCTGAAATGGAAATAAATAAAGAAGCGGTATTGGCAAGATTGGAGCATCAAATAGATACCGACCCCTTTTGCATTATTAATACGTCCGGTTCAACGGGTACGCCAAAGGGCGTGGTCTTAAACCACAAAAGTTTTTTTGACTTTATGAAATGGTCCATCGATACTTTTGATTTTGGCGCAGATGAAATAATTGGCGCTCTTTCACCAGTCGTTTTTGATATTTACGATTATGAAATATGCCTGATGATGGCGAAAGGGGCTACTATCGTCATGCTGGATGCCGGATTAGCTGCTTTTCCCGTCAAATTGCTTCAGGAGCTTCAGGATAAACAAGTCACATTTATGTTCTGGGTGCCGACCATCATGGTCAATATTGCCAATATGGACTTGTTGTCGCGGATAGAACTGACCTCGGTAAAAACAATCTGGTTTGCCGGGGAGGTGTTCCCGACCAAACAGTTTAATTACTGGAAAAATAAATTACCAGATACGGTATTTGCGAATCTGTATGGCCCAATAGAAATCACGCTGGACTGCCTGTATTATATTGTAGACCGGTCATTTCAGGACGATGAGCCGCTGCCAATCGGGATACCATGTAAAAATACGGATATCTTACTGTTGGATGATGAGAATCAGCTGTGCGGGCTGGATAAGGAAGGCGAAATATGCGTCAGAGGTACATCCTTAAGTATGGGATATTATAATAATTGGGAAAAGACACAGGATGTTTTTGTCCAGAACCCACTCAATCATGAGTATCCGGAACTCATATACCGGACGGGGGATATCGGGTATAAAAGTTCAAAAGATTCCCTCATATATTTTAAAGGGCGGAAAGACAGTTTGATTAAGCATATGGGATACCGAATTGAGCTTGGCGAAATCGAACACGTAATTGTGAATGATTTAAAGGCTGTAAAAAACTGCTGTGCCGTTTACAATTATAAGAAAAAAGAAATTGTGCTGTTTTTTGAAAAAGATAAATTAGAGGGAAAAGAGATTAGAAAGCAGCTGGGGAGGCTCTTTCCCCGTTATATGATTCCCACTGTCTGGAAAGAGATGGAGGAGTTGCCAAGAAATACAAACGGTAAAATAGACAGGCTTTTTCTCAGTAAGAAAATAAATGAATCAGATGACTAGGAGGTAATATTATGGAAACTATTTTTGGTATTTTAGAAGAATTGAGGCCCGAATTTGATTTTAAGGCAAGCAAGGATTTTATTGAAGACGGTCTTTTGGATTCGTTCGATGTCATTTCCCTTGTTACGGAATTGGAAGATAAATTTGGTGTATTAATTGATGCGTTAGATATTGTGCCTGAAAATTTCAATTCGGTACAGGCGATTTCTGATATCGTGAAAAAAAATGGGGGAGAATTATAACCATGGTATATCAGAAACTTTTAGAGGGACAGGTTGCGCTTGTCACGGGGGCGGGAAAAGGACTGGGACAGGCCACGCTGGAGTCTTTTGCTAAGGCCGGAGCTGCCATCATTTATGCGAATGATATTGTACAGGGAAGCATAGATGATACCGCCCGGAAATTGATGGATAACTATGAGGTGAATATTACCCCCCTGTATTTTGATGTGTCGGATTCTGCCGCAGTAAAGGACGCCATTATGCATATCAAGAAAGAGCAGGGGTATATCGACACATTGGTTAATAATGCGGGTGTGATGCAGGATGCCCTGATAGGTTCTGTTACCAGGCCTTTAATTGACTCCATTTATAACGTAAATGTCTTTGGCATGATGGAGCTGCTTCAATGGGGCGCCAAACTGATGAAAAAAAGAAAGCAGGGAAGTATCATTAATTTATCATCTATAGTAGGAATCACAGGAAATCCGGGGCAGTTAGTTTATTCATCGACAAAGGGAGCGGTAATCGCCATGACCAAAACCGCCGCAAAGGAATTAGCTCCCCATAACATAAGAGTCAACGCCATTGCCCCCGGTATGATTGATACGGATATGATGCGTTCGGTAGGAGAAAAACATCTGGCACACCACTTGAGCAATATACCGTTTGGGAGACTGGGAGAACCGCGTGAAATCGGCGACGTCTGTGTGTTTCTTGCATCCCGGATGTCTTCTTATCTCTCGGGACAGATTATCGCTGTGGACGGATGCGTGCTTGTTTAGACAGGAGAAGTAAAAGTATGATTACGACATTTCATGGAAAGAAAATATCCGGAGTATTAGGGATACTTCCAGAGACAGAATATATTTTTGATGAGGAAACAAAACCCTTTACCACTCCTCAGACACGTCGCCTGAAAAAAATAATGGGATTTAATAAAAGGCGGGCCGCAAAATCGAATACAACCACAGCGGATTTTTGCGAATATGGATTACAATATCTCATAGACAATAAAAAAATAGATGTGTCGGAAATTGGCGCCATTGTTGTTGTTTCCGTTACACCCGATTATTTTATTCCCCATATGAGCAATATTATCCACGGCAATTTCAATTTTGCTAATGATGTTATCTGTATGGACATTGCCCAGGGATGCGCTGCGCATGTTCTGGGAATTATTCAGGCATGTATGCTGCTCGAACATATGGGTAATCGTAAAGTCCTTTTGTTTACGGGAGATGTTTTGTGCCGTAAAGAGCCAAAAGCACCTATGAGCCGTCCTTCGTTTGGCGGAGATGCTGCTTCCATTACTGTTTTAGAAAATGCTCCGGATAGTGAGAAAATTTATACGAGCATCTATTCTGACGGAAAGGGAAGGGATGCGCTGATTATGCATGCGGGCGGTTACCGAATGCCGAGGACACCAGAGACTGCTGTTTTACAGGATATTGGCGATGGCACGATGGCGCCGCTGAATGAAATATGGATGCATGGCTCAAAAGTATTTAATTTTGTTCAGAAGGAAGTCCCGCCTATGATTGAGGAACTTCTGGAATATTCCGGGTATAGCAAAGAACAGATGGACTGGTATCTTTTTCATCAGCCCAATCGGTTTATGGTGCAGAAGCTGGCAGAGCGATTAAAAATTCCTCAGACCAAAATGCCGTGTAATATTGTTGAGAATTTTGGCAATTCCAGTGGCAGTTGTATCCCTATTAACATTGCCTATAATCTTGGGGAAACCTTATTGGAAAAAAGTTATGATTGCTGCCTGTCTGGTTTTGGTTCCGGTCTGACCTGGGCAGCGGCAATTATGAAACTTGGATATCTGAATTTTTGTGAATATATTGTATCTGATCTGTAATTTGATTTTGGAGGGGCGGATGAAAAAGAAAAATATAAATGAAATTTCAAAAGCTATGAATCGAATAAGAAAACAGAAAAAAAAGGTCTGTACCAATTATTATTATTCCTATAATGCCTCTGATGTCCTTTTTGACGTATGTGAAATGGACGAAACTGTGATTTTTTGTATTTGGGAAATGGAAATTTATAGAGTATTTTTTTATTCCTGTAATATTGCAGAATTGACAGACGCTCTATCGAAAATGCCAGAGGGCGCTATTTTGGATATTATTGAAAAGCAAGATACATTCTTTAAAAAATGGATTGGTTTAACAGGATTTGAATTGTATTCCGTTTATGGACGCTTTGGTATACAGATTCCTGGTTATGAGGAACAAAAAGCAATATTAGAAAAGAACCGAATGAATAAATTTTATAATGAAAACTATGGACAATATGCCAGTCAGGAGGACCTTTCGGAGATACAGAAACTGATAGCAGAGAATTTTGATGCCAAAACAGATCATCTGTTTACGGATGAACAAATGAAGCGGCTTATTCAGGATAATTCCGTTTATATTGAAAAAGAAGAGAGAAACATAATCTGTATTGTAATATACCGGATAGAGGGTAAAAAGCTATACTATAATTTGACATATAACAAAGGAACCGCAGATATTTCCTATAGCATAGAGAAAAAGATACAATTACAGGCTATTCATAATTATGGTGTGAATTATATTTATTCCTGGATTGATATGTCAAACAAAAGGGCTTTAAAAAGGAATTCTTCTCCGAC
>DKUB01000043.1:0-19446 GCA_002490465.1 Lachnoclostridium sp. UBA7215 | reverse complement strand
TTAAAAAGGAATTCTTCTCCGACACCGCATTTATATAATTTTATTTATCAAAAAGGAAAATGAGAGGACTGAATATGGAACAGATGAAATTGAAGAATATACTTTTATTTCAGAAGGAAATTAAAAAAAATGCCAAAGAATTTTCAGATAAAGTGTATTCCAATATATATCATTTTTTTGCTCCTGAGATGGAACATATAACGTGCGATTACCGGGTGACGGATTCCTCTCTTTCATTTGCTTATTTTGATGAGAAAGGAGTATATCGGGTTTTTTTTACATCTTTCAATTTGCCGGAGCTAAAAGAGGAATTGTCCTATTTCCCCGAGGGGGCTGTTCTTGATTATATTTGTGAAGGGGAAAATGAGTTAGGGAATGTTTTCATTGGGGGAAATTTCAGGGAAATCGCTACATACACAAGAAAATCGATAAATTTAAAAAAAGAGGGAAAAGACTTTAAGCGTTCGCATTCAGAGATGTTAGAGCCCTATTATAGCCCTAATATTGGCGAGTATGCAACGGAGGATGATGCGGAAGAAATTGTCCAAGTATTGGATGAAGTGTTTGACCAGGAAATGGATCATCTTCCTACGGTGGAGAACGTAAAAGAGTATGCCAGAAAAAAATGGATTTTGATATATCGGGACAAAGGGAAGATAAGCGCATTGTATCTTTTTCAGATACAGGGAAAAAAATTTTATTCGAATATTTCCTATAATTCGCTTCCGGCGGTTGTTTTATATTGTCTAGAAAAACGTGCCCATATGGAGGTAATAGAAAATTATGATGTGATATTAAAGTATTCATGGATAAATACAAAGAATGCTAAATCATTAAAGAGAAATATTTTAAATTATGATAACGTTTTTACATATATTTATAAGAAAGTGTGAGGTGCTATGAACGAAAAAATAGAAGAAATTTTCCGTAATGTTTTGGAACTTGATGAAGATATGGAATTAAAGGACACCATGAGTAGTGACGATTTGGACGAGTGGGACTCTCTTGCCAGTATGTCTCTGGTTGTCATGCTGGAGAAAGAGTTTCATGTTAAATATGAATTTGACGATATTTTACAGATGGATTCTTTAGGGGCGATTAAGGAGATTACGGCAGGAAAGGTAATATAATATGTTTCATTCAGTTGTTGAGGCTGTCATGTACCATGGGAAACATTTATCGGATAAAACAGCGCTTATCACGGATAGTTCAAAAGTAACCTATGGTGAACTAAGAAAAAAGATACTTTCATATGCTGCACAATTATTGGAATATGGAGTAAAAAATGGTGACAAAGTAATTTTGGCAGCGGATTATTCCGAACGTTTTGTCAGTGTATATTTTGCCGTGCATTGGCTGGGGGCTGTTAGTATCGTTGTGGAAAGAAATGCAACAGAATTATCACTTTCCCCATTACTTCAGGAGCTTTTGCCAGAGTTGCTTATTCTAAATCATTCAGACAGTGGCGGAAAAACGTATGAAATATTTCAAGATACAGATGGCAGCTGTTCAAAAGGAACATTTACTGCGAGTGCGTGGGCGGATATTTTATATACGACAGGGACGACAGGGACGCCAAAAGGGGTAATACTCAGCCACAAAAATGAAGTGGCAGGTGCATGTAACGTAATCAATGGCGGTAAAATGGAACAAAACGACAGGAATCTGTTGACGATGCCATTACATCATGCCTTTGGCCTTACGACACTCAGGGCCGTTTTATATAAGGGGAGTACCGCTATATTACAGGATGGAATAGCATCCTTAAAGAAAATGAACCAAAATATCAGGAAGAACCGCTGTAATTCTCTTTATCTGGTTCCGGCTGCACTGAGGATTCTGTATTTTCAGACTAGGCAGAGACTGGATTTGCTGCTGGGGACATTAGATAAAATAGAGTTCTGTACATCGCCTTTGGATAAAAAAATGCGTCTGGTGTTATCAGAGCAATTAAAGGGAATTCGCTTATACAATTCTTACGGCGCCACGGAATCTGCAAGGACTGTCTATATGCGTTTAGACCAAAATATGGATAAACTGGATGCCATTGGACAGGCAGTACAAAATGTCTCTGTCCATATCGTAGATGAGGCCCATCAGGTAATTGTTTCATCCAGAAATCGCATTGGTCATCTTGCCATATGTGGGGATATGAATATGGTAGGGTATTTTAACGATAACCAAGCGACAGAGCAGATTTTGGAGGATGGCATATTTTATTCAGAAGATTTAGGCTATATGGACGAGGATGGATATATCTATCTGGCAGGAAGAAACAATGACGTAATGAATATCGGCGGGGAAAAGGTATCGCCCTTAGAAATTGAAAATACAGCCTTGGATAATGAGGGGGTCAGCGAGTGTGCCTGCATTGGTGTAGAAGACCCGGAAGGGGTTCGTGGACACGTGCCGGTGCTTTTTGTAGTAGGATCTGGGAATCAGCGCTTTTCAGATTCTGTCTTGAAGGAATATTTGGGAAAATATCTTGAACATTATAAAATGCCATATCAGATAATCGAGGTGAAGGAAATCCCGAAAAATTATGTGGGGAAAATAGATCGGAAACACTTATCTGAATTATGGCAGTCCATGAATAACAAGTAAAGGAAAGGAGAAAAGAAATTGGCCGGAACGATTTTAATAGCCGGGGCGTCACGTGGAATTGGCAGGGCGGCGGCAATCTATTTAATGGAAAAAGGGTATGATATTGTAGCAGTAGCCAGAACAGAAGCGGATTTACAAACGTTGGTTGCCGGACGGGAAGAACGGGCAAAATACATTGTCTGTGATTTCAGTAAGCTGGAAAATATTGATGCTATTTTTGAGAAATTAATAGAGTGGGAAATAACGCTGTCAGGTGCCATTTATTGTGCTGGCGTATGTACATCCGAACCGGTAAAAATAATAGATATTAGCGCAATGCAGCGAGATATGAACATAAATGCTTTGGCTTTTGTAGAAATGGGGAAATTTTTTTCAAAAAAGAAATATATGCAGGATGGGGCCGGAATTGTCGCCGTGTCTTCTATGTCGGCATGGGATAAAACAAAAGGTATGTGTACTTATTCGATGTCAAAAACTGCATTGAATGCTGCGGTGGAGATAATGGCGAAGGAACTTATCAGGAGAAAAATCCGTGTGAATGCGGTTCTGCCGGCTTATGTAAATACAAAAATGACGGTATTACACGATAGTTCGGATAACCAGCTTGCCCTATTGCAGGAAAAACAGCCGCTTGGAATTATAGAGCCGGAATATATCGCATATATCATAGAGTTTTTGTTATCCGAAAAGGGGAAATATATGACGGGAAGCCTGATTCCAATAAGTGCAGGAAGAATTGAGAAATAGCATATGTTTTGGAGGTGTATCAATGCTAAATCAAAATGACTTTTGTAAGAAATTCTGTGAACTTGAAGCAAATCATAAATTATTTGATGTTGAGTTTAATGGGATAGCCTATTGGAAACATGCCAGATATTTTGTATATAACATGATTCGTTATAAAATTTATGGAACAAGCGTCCCTTTTTGGTTTGATAATGACAAAAGAGACGAGTGGAAATTATCCAGGTACACGCATGGATATCAGAAGTTGACGGATATGCTTCTTCATAATATTCATTTATGTACACAAAAAGATGTTTTATTATTTTCCTTTAATCGGAGAGTAAAGGATGGTAAGAAATATGTTTCGCCCGTAACGGACGAAATATCGTTAAGATTAGAGAGAAGCCATTGTATTATAGAAGCGCCTTATTGCGGAGGATATTATCGTCCCACACCAATCAAGGGGATCAATTATTTTGATGTATGGAATGGTGTAGGGGAGGATACAAAGTTGCGTGCGCCATTAAACCGTGGATGTTTTCGAAAACAAATTTTAAAAATTTTTGAAAATGAATATGATATAGAGTTCACAAACGAGGAAAAGAAAATTTTATTGGTAAATATAAATTATTATATTATGTATCGCGGTGATTTGATAAATAATTATAAGAAAATAATTAAGAAAATTGCCCCGAAGGTAGTACTGTATACATGTGCCTATATTGGAGACATGGTAGTTTTAACCGAGACATTAAAAGAAATGAATATCCCCAGCATTGAGCTATTACACGGCTATGTAGAAGACACTACGGTCAACTATAATTATTTAGATATAAACCTTAACAATGCACTGCCGGATTATATTTTTGTGTACAGTCAAATCCAAAAGGACATTATTCATTGGGGAATCCCTAAAAAGAATGTTCGAGTAGTGGGCTGGCCTTGGCTGGAGAAAAAGAAAAATGAGATGCTGGCAGTCGTGGACAGGCAAACGAAAAAAAAGACCATATTATTTATTTCCTGTGGTAATCCTGTCATGGCAAAATATATGGAAGTTTTATCAAGGAATCTTGACTTGAATAATTATGAAATTATTTTTAAATTACATCCGACGGAATTTGCCTCATGGAAGGAACAGTATCATAATCTGCCAGACAAAATCCAGGTGATTGATAATAATGAGCATGATATATATTTTTATTTTGCCAAATCGGATATTGTAATAGGAATTGTTTCCACTGCCCTTTATGAGGCGGCAATTTACCCAGTACCCATATACATTTTGGCAGAGGATATGTATGAAAAAATGAATATTTTATTGAAATCAAAAAGAGCGGAATTAGTAAATGATGAGATTGCACTATTATCATGTATCACAAAGGACTCAGGAACAAGATATAAAACAGATACCTCTTTTTTTGCTGAACACGCCGTGGAAAACATAAATAACGAAATTGAAAAAATCATAATAGAAAGAGGGGAAGATAATGCTTAATAATAAAACGATTTTAGTAACAGGAGGTACAGGTTCTTTTGGAAATCATTTTGTACAGTATGTATTAAAACACTACGCTCCTAAAAAAATCATAATTTATTCAAGGGATGAGTACAAGCAGTTTATCATGGCAAACAAATTTAAAGAGCATGAAGATGTGCTGCGTTTTTTTATTGGTGATGTCAGGGATAAGGACAGGCTGAAAAGAGCGTTAAATGGTGTGGATTATGTTATCCATGCCGCAGCAATGAAACAAGTTCCTACCTGCGAGTATAATCCTATTGAAGCTGTGAAAACCAATATTGACGGAGCAATGAATGTTGTGGATGCTGTTCTGGATTCAGAGTCTGTAAAAAGAGTCGTAGCTTTGTCAACGGATAAGTCGGTGAACCCAATTAATCTGTACGGCGGTACCAAGCTGGTTTCCGATAAATTGTTTATTGCTGCCAACGCATATGCGGGAGCCAGGGATTTAAATTTTTCCGTTGTTCGGTATGGAAATGTGGCAGGCAGCAGGGGAAGTGTCATTCCATTTTTTCAGGACATCATTGATAATGGAGGAAAAGAACTGCCAATTACAGATTACAGAATGACGCGGTTCTGGATTGATTTGGAAGAGGGAGTAGAGCTGGTTATTAAAGCCCTTCGTGATGCCAGAGGCGGGGAAACATTTATCTCAAAAATTCCTTCTTTTAAAATTACGGATTTAGCAGAGGCTATGCTGCCCGGGTGTGAAAAACCGGAAGTCGGCATCCGGGAGGGAGAAAAGCTCCATGAAGTGATGGTGACAAGAGAGGATTCCATGACCACCTATGAATATGACAAGCATTACATAATATATCCCCATTATAATTGGTGGAGTGAAAAGATTCTTCCGGATGGGAAGCTTGTGGAAAAAGGATTTGAGTACAATTCAGGAAACAATACCGAGTGGTTAAGTGTTGAGGAATTACGAAAAAAAATGGGAATGTAAAGAATTAGGAGGAGATGGACATGATATTTTCAGTGATAGATGACAAACTGACCTGCTATGACGGGGGAGTTGTTTTATTTGGCTGCGGCAGTACAGGGGCATATGCAAAAAGAGTCTTGGACAGATTTGAGAAGAATGTAATATGTTTTGTTGATAATGACCAGGAACAATGGGGCACTTACCGCCTTGGCATACCGGTTAGGACGTTAAAAGAAATGTTATCCATATTGGAAGAGGACGAAAATATCGTGATCCAGATTACCAGTGAGTGTTCAGATGATATTGAAAAGCAGTTACTGGACATGGGCGTATCTGATAAAAGGATTATATCCTATGGGGAGTTTGAGCAAAGAATGCTGGACTTATCAAGGTATCTTTATTTACAAAAAGATGGTGTAACAATTGATGATTCTGTATTTACTGCTGAATTGGATTCTTATAATAGTTACAGAAAAGGGCATACGGCAAAAGCAATTATGAGACATAACCTTTGTGGCCTTTCTGAGAATATCCTTATTAACTCTGCTGCTAAGACCGGAAATACAACGCTTATTTCTTCCCTGGAACGGGCAGGGATATCCTGTTATCAGGGGCGGCAGGGGTATTTTACAAAAATTTGGGATTTCCTGCCTTTAAAAGGAGAAAAAATAAAGATGATATTAGGTGTCAGGGAGCCGTTTTCACAATTGTTGTCAATGATTTTTCATATGCAGAGTAATTTTTGGGATCAGACGGCATATTGGGAAAAGGGAGGAGATGTGCAGAAAATTTTTGATGATGTCATAGATCAGGAAATAAGAAATAATAAAGTAATCCCTTATTATGACAGGGAGAAAAATGCTGCGCATCAGACCCGTTTTGTAGAAAAGCATTTTGCAGAAGCGGTTGAAAATATTTTTCATATTGATGTATATGATTATCTTTTTGATTGTGAGAGAGGTTATTCGATTATCCGGCATGAGAATGTGGAGCTATTTATTTTTCAGTTAGAGCAGCTCTCACAGTTAGATAAAGTTTTAGGCGAATTTTTAAATATTGAGGACTTTGTTCTCTATTCAGATAATATTGGAGATTTGCAATGGTATAAGAAATATTATCGGGAAGCAAGAAAAAATATAAAAATAGACAGGGAGCTGCTCAACGAGGTATATTCCGATAAATACATGAGCCATTTTTATTCGGAGAAACAAATAGCTGGATTCAGGGGAAAATGGGAGAAAAATCTTTGTTAAATACATACACGGGGAGGAATTCGTATGTATAAATTAGCAGAAAAACTGTTTCCAATCTGCCGCAGCATAACGGGAGACGGCGTCCGGCAGACATTAGAGATTTTAAAAAGTGAGTATGATGGTTTGTGCATTTATGAAGTCCCGTCCGGTACCCGGGTATTTGACTGGACCGTACCGAGGGAATGGAACATCCGCGATGCTTATATTGAGGACTCCCATGGTGGCAGGGTTATTGACTTTAAAGAGAATAATCTTCATGTGTTAGGATATTCCCTCCCAATGGATGGCACGCTGTCATTGGAGGAATTGAAAACAATCATCTACACCCAGCCGGAACAGCCGGATGTAATACCGTATGTTACCTCTTATTATCAGGAGCGAAGCGGTTTCTGCATGAGTGAGAATCAGAAAAATTCTCTGAAAGAGGATACCTATCATTGTGTAATCGACAGTGACTTAAAAAATGGCAGCCTGACTTATGGAGAGGTAATCCTGCCGGGGGAGACTGCCAAAGAAGTATTATTATCTACCTATCTGTGCCATCCCTCTATGGCAAATAATGAGGTGTCAGGGCCGGTTGTGGCGATAGAACTTGTAAAGTGGCTGGCATCGTTAAAGAAAAGAAGATATACGTATCGGATTATTTTTATTCCGGAGACAATAGGCTCTATTACATATCTCAGCCGTAATCTTGATATCATGAAGAAAAATACCGTGGCGGGATTTTTATTATCCTGTGTAGGGGATAACCGGACATATTCCATGGTTGAGACAAAATATGGAAATACATTGACGGACAGGCTGCTAAAAAACATTTTGCAGTATCATTATCCGGATTATAAATTATATGATTATTTGCAGCGGGGATCCGATGAAAGACAGTATAATGCTCCCGGAGTGGACTTGCCGGTCTGTGCCGTATGCCGCTCAAAATATGGAGAGTACCCGGAATATCATACCTCGGCAGATGATTTATCATTGATATCGGAAGAGGGATTGCAGGGAACATACAAATTAATGAAAAAATGTATCCTGGCATTGGAATACAATTATTATTACAGGGTGAATTGTCTGTGTGAACCTCAGCTGGGGAAAAGGGGGCTGTACCCTACCATAAGCCAGAAAGGGACTTATGATGATGTGGCTGCTATGCTTGATTTTATTGCCTATGCCGATGGAAAGAATGACCTCATAGATATTAGTGACAGGATTCAGGTTCCCATTGATGTGTTAATCCCCATCATAGAGGAATTGATAAAAAATGAGCTGATTGTCTATTAATTTTTGAATGGAAGTGAAGTGATTGTATGCCGGATTTATGTCTTGGAACCGTTCAGTTTGGAATGAAATATGGCATTCATAACCAGATTGGCAGACAGCCAACCACGGAAGAAAGTTTTGCCATGCTTGACTATGCGTTGGGACATGGCATTAATACAATAGATACTGCCTGTGCATATGGTGAGGCGGAAGAAATCCTTGGAAAGTATCTGAAACAGCGGACAGATAAGCATAATCTGAAAGTTATTTCAAAACTGCGTCCCAATGTGATAGAGCCAGGGAGTATGACAGAAAACATAGTGACGGAGGAGTGTAAGGGGTCTTTAAAGTGTCTTTCTGTTGACCAATTGGACGGGTATTTACTGCATACGCCGGAATACATCTACAACGAAGATATTTTGTCAGCATTAGTTCAATTAAAGCAGGAAGGTTATGTCCGAAATATTGGTGTTTCTATTTACGATTTAAAAGAGGGGTATGCCGCTATTGAAACAGGAGTAGTTGATTATATTCAATTACCGTATAGTATTTTAGATCAAAGAGGCATAAAAGAGGGATTTATTACAGCGGCAAAGGAAGCCGGGATTACAATTTTTACAAGGAGTGCTTTTTTACAGGGATTATTTATGATGGACCATAAATCAATTCCGGAACATCTGCAGAAAGCAGTTCCTTATTTAGAGACAATGGAAAGGATTTTAAAAGAGTATGGGGCCGATAAGATTTCCGCAATTCTCCAGTTTGTTAAATATGAAAAAGAGATTGATTATTTAGTTTTTGGAGTAGAGAAAATAGAACAGCTGCAGGAGGATATTCAGAAAGCAAACCAGACGGATGTGCCGGAAGAATGCATGATGCAGCTGAAAAAAGAAATAGATAATGTTGAGCAATCAATTATTTTTCCGAGTTTATGGGCAAATGGAAAGAAAGGATGAGACATTTGGACATTTTAGCAATCATTCAGGCAAGGATGGGCTCTTCCCGTTTGTCAGGTAAGGTATTAAAAGAGCTGTCAGGAAAGCCGGTGCTGTGGCATGTGGTAAATCGGGTGAGAAGAAGTGAGCGGATTGATGATATCGTGGTGGCAACTACCTGTCAAAAAAAGGATTTGGAAATCGTGAAATACTGTGCAGAACAGGGAATAAGAGTTTTTGTCGGATCCGAGGATGATGTACTGGACCGGTATTATCAGGCGGCAAGGCTCTATAAGCCAAAGCACGTTGTTCGTATTACGGCAGATTGTCCTTTACACGATTACAAAGTGATTGACATGGTGATTCAAAAACACCTTGATATGAATAACGACTATACATCAAATACATTAGAGGATTCCTTTCCGGACGGGTTAGACTGTGAGGTTTTTACTTTTTCTGCCTTAGAACGGGCATGGAAGGAGGCAAAGCTTGCATCAGAGCGCGAGCATGTAACACCGTATATTAAGAAAGAAAAAAGTTTTAAAAAGTTTTCGATAAAAGATACTGTTGACCATAGTCAGTATCGGTGGACAATGGACACGGATGCTGACTTTGTATTCATTTCTAGAATTTTTGAGGAATTGTATGAGAGAAATCCCGGGTTTGGCAAGGAAGAGATTTATGCCCTGTTAGAAAGATGTCCGGAGCTCATGACAATCAATCAGGGAATTATTAGGAATGAAGGATATATAAAATCTATAGAAAATGATACCATTATGATAGAATAGAGGTGAACTTCGATGAGTAAGACGCAATCATTATATGAAAAAGCAAAGGGATTGATACCAGGGGGAACCCAGCTCTTATCCAAGCGTCCGGAAATGTTTCTGCCGGGAAAATGGCCAGCCTATTACAGCAAGGCCAAGGGATGTAAGGTCTGGGATTTAGACGGCAGGGAATATACGGATACTTCTCTGATGGGAGTTGGCGCCAATATTCTGGGATATGCAGATGAAGATGTGGATGATGCGGTGCGAAATGCTATTTCGTGTGGCAGTATGTGTACATTAAACGCGCCTGAGGAGGTAGAACTGGCAGAGCTGTTGTTAGGACTGCACCCATGGGCCAGGCAGGTGAGATATGCAAAGACCGGAGGGGAATCGTTGGCGGTTGCTATCCGGATTGCCCGTGCAGCAACAAAAAAAGATGTTGTCCTGTTCTGTGGGTATCATGGCTGGAACGATTGGTATATAGCAGCGAATTTAGGAGACAATACAGCACTTGATGGACAGCATATTGCAGGGTTGAGTACAATTGGAATCCCACAGGGATTAAAAAATACTATTATCCCTTTTCGATATAACGATTTGCAGAGTTTTGAAAATCTGCTGCAGACATATAGCGGAAAGATTGCTGCAGTCATTATGGAGCCAATCAGAAATTTTTATCCACAGCCGGGGTTCCTTGAGCAAATAAGAGAGAATACAAAGCGGGAAGGAATTGTGCTGATAATGGATGAGGTTTCTTCCGGCTTTCGTCTTACGTGTGGAGGTGCACATTTAACATTTGGCATTGAGCCGGATATGGCAGTATTTGCGAAAGCAATCAGCAATGGATATCCCATGGCGGCAATTATAGGAAAAAAAGAAGTGATGGAATTTGCGCAGGAATCTTTTATAAGCAGTACCTATTGGACAGAGAGGACCGGTCTGGCAGCGGCAATTGCAACGATAAAAAAATACAGGGAAAATTCTGTGGAGCAGCATTTGGAAAAAATAGGGCAAAAGGTTCAGGCAGGATGGAAAGAGCTGGCGGAAAAACATCAATTAAACGTAACGATTACCGGAATATATCCGATGTCTCATCTTGAATTTGAATATGAGGATTCTCTGGCTCTCAAAACTTTGTATACACAGGAAATGTTAAAGAGAGGATTTTTAGCTACCAATGCATTTTATGCCTCCTTTTCTCATACGGATCAAGTGGTGGATAATTATTTGAGCATGGCAGATGAGAGCTTTTCTGTTATAAAAAGAGGATTGGAAAGTAAAAATATTTTTGAATTATTAGAGGGAGAGGTATGTCAGTCCGGTTTTCAGCGGTTGACATAATAACAGGAAGAATTACTATGAAACGAATCTATATAACTGGAATTGCAGGGATGCTTGGCTCCAATATAGCCTATTTACTGAAAGACAGGTATGAAATTACCGGCGTAGATAAAGTACCGTTTAACGCAGAAAAAATAAAGTATGAGCAGTTTGATTTGCTGGATTATGAAAAATTGAAACAGAGCGTATTACAGTGCGCTCCGGATTATTTAATCCACACGGCGGCACTTATCAATGTTGATCTGTGTGAGGATGAGACAGGGCTGGCCTACCAGCTTAATTGTGAACTGACAAAAATTCTGGCAGAAATCTGTGAAGAAATCTCCTGCAAAATGGTGTATATCTCTTCGGATGCCGTCTTTGACGGGGAGGACGAAAGGTTATATTCGGAAGAGGATATTACGGGACCGATAAATGAATACGGCAAAACAAAGCTGCTCGGCGAGGCAGAGGTGATAAAGCATAACCACCTTGTAGTGAGAACCAATATATACGGGTTTAATGTCCAGGATAAAAACAGTTTTGGAGAATGGGTATATAAATCGCTGCAGCAGGGGGAAACACTTAACATGTTTACGGATATTGATTTCTCCCCTATTCTGGTGAATGATTTGACAGAAGTTATTGTGAAGCTGTTAGAGGAAGATAGCCATGGCTTATTTCATGTCTGTGCCAGCGGTTCTATTTCAAAGTATGAGTTTGGAAAATATCTGCAGACGGTGTTTTCACTGACAGAGGGGCATATTCAGAAATCCGTGAGTGATAATTTCCCATTTAAGGCCAGACGGTCAAAGCATATGGGCATGAATAACGAAAAAGTAAGACAACAATTGGGTATTGAGCTTCCTACACCGAAAGAGAGCGTGGAAAGATTTTTTAAACTATATCGTGATTGTTATCATAAAGAGTTAAAGGAATGGGGGGCTGCAGATAATGAAAATAGGTAAGAGAGAGATAACAAAGGATGGGAAACCGTATTTTATTGCAGACATTGCAGCAAACCATGATGGGGATTTAAAACGGGCATTTCATTTGATTGAACTGGCGAAAGAAGCAGGGGCTGATGTGGCAAAGTTTCAGAACTTCAAGGCAAAGACGATTGTAAGCCGCAATGGTTTTGATTCCATGGCTCAGATGTCGCATCAGGCAAACTGGAAAAAGTCAGTATATGAAGTTTATGAGGATGCCAGTGTGGAGGATAGCTGGACGCCCCGGTTAAAAGAAAAATGCGATGAAGTGGGTATTGAGTATATGACAAGCCCATATGACTTTGCCTCGGTTGATCACGCCGATGCCTATGTGAATGCCTATAAAATTGGCTCCGGGGATATTACCTGGACGGAAATGTTAGATTATATTGCAAAAAAGAATAAGCCGGTCCTGTTAGCAACAGGAGCCTCCGACATGGCGGATGTTGACCGGGCAATGCATGTTCTGAATCAATGCACACAGGGTATTGTTCTCATGCAGTGCAACACAAATTATACGGCAGACAGGGGAAACTTTGCCTCCATCAATTTAAATGTATTAAAAACATATTCTAACAGATATCCTGACTGCGTCCTGGGACTGTCAGACCACACTTATGGACACACAACTGTTCTTGGGGCTATGGCATTGGGAGCCCGTGTATTTGAGAAACATTTCACGGATGATAATGGCAGGGAGGGTCCTGACCACAGGTTTGCGATGAACCCAAAAACCTGGCGAGAAATGGTGGATGCCGCCATGGAATTATATGAGGCCCTGGGGGATGGTAAAAAGAAGATTGAGGACAATGAGCGGGATTCTGTGATTGTTCAGCAGCGTGCCGTTTATCTTACCAGGGATTTACGTGCAGGTGACTGTATCACACGGGAGGATATATTTCCGCTCCGGCCATTAAAAAAAGGCTGTGTCTATCCCTATGATATGGAAAAAGTGATTGGCAGGCGTGTAAAATGCGATGTGAAAGCAGACGAGTGTCTGACATGGGAGGTATTGGCAGATGATTAAAGGGAATAAAGTATATTTGACGACGATAGAGCAGGGGGATTTAGAACAACTCCGGCATTGGCGCAACCTGCCCCATTTTAGGAAATATTTTCGGGAGTACCGGGAAATAAGCACAACCATGCAGCAGAACTGGTTTGAACATGTGGTAAACGGTGATAATAAAACAATTATGTTTGCGATACGCATGAACAATACGGATGAGCTTTTGGGATGCTGCGGCCTGTGCTATATTAACTGGGTTCACCGTCATTCCGATTTGTCGTTGTATATAGGAAAAGATGAGGCCTACATTGATGAGGAAGGGATTGCAGAAGAAAGCTGTAAATTATTATTTGATTATGGATTTGGAGAGCTCGGATTAAATAAGATATGGACAGAGCTCTATGAGTTTGACCATCAGAAAATAAATTTATATAAAAAATTTGGTTTTCAAGAGGACGGATATTTGAGGAAACAGTATTATTATGAGGGGAAGTGGTGGGGTTCGTACTTGCTTTCCCTGTTGGGGGAGGAGTATGGGGGAAAACCTGATTCCTAAGAATATTTACGGATATAAACTTGTGCAAATTCCAACCCTCAGGTTTGCTGTCTTTTACAATGGTGAGAAAGATCAGCCAGAACAATACGACTTAAGGCTATCCGATGCCTATGTTCATCCATTACAGTTCTATATTACCAATGAATATTCATAACTATTATCGTACATGAATTCTGGTGAACAATCAATATTTTCACCATCCCAAGTAACCACACCATGCTCTATAATAGGATTATTAAATATTTCCGATTTTTTTAAGCATTGTCAAAAAATGTTTACATTTCCCAATTTTTTATAGAAGTGCAAAAAAATATATTGCATTTTAACTTATCATGTGTTAGAATATAACAAAGCAGATTTTAAATCAGGTATGGACATCGGGGACTGCATATCTTATCTAATGTTAATTTTATTTCAATAATCAAAAATTCTTGCTTTTAACAAATCAAAATATCAGAATTGTGGAAAGGCATGAGTTTTTGCAAAAACCAATCATGTGATATTCGATTCTATGGCTGCAGATGTTATGTTTTTCCACGGAAGGAGGATTTGCATGAAAGGAAACAGTGTAGTTACTACACAAGGAGTACAAGAGTGATGTATTTAGTTTGTTACTGGAAAACCCACAAAATGCGTTAGATTTGTATAATGCCGTCAACCATTCCGATTACAAAGACCCGGAAATGGTCGAGATCTGTACGCTTGACAGGGGAGTATCCCTATCTATCCGAAACGATGCCGCCTTTGTGCTGGATATGAACCTGAGTATCTATGAGCACCAGTCAACCGTTTGCCCTAATATGCCGGTGAGAAGCCTAATTTATTTTTCCAATATACTGGAACAGATAATAAAGGGGCAGAATATTTACGGACATAAATTAGTGAAGGTTCCTACCCCGCGGTTTGTTGTTTTTTATAATGGAGAGGAAAAGCAGCCGGAACAGTATGATTTGAGGCTGTCGGATGCTTATATTCAGCCGATAGAAAATCCGGAACTGGAACTCATCTGTAAAGTATATAATATCAATTATGGAAAAAATAGAAAACTGCTTTCAAAGTGCGGTTTTTTAAAGGATTATATGACATTTGTAGATTATGTGCGTTACTATCATAAAGAATACGGATACAATGAATTGGAACACGCAATAGAAGTTGCTATTGATCAATGCATTAAGGAAGATATATTATGGGATTTCCTAATGGAGCACCGATCGGAGGTGGTAAAGGTGACAAGGCTTGATTATACTTTTGACAGACAATTAGCTTTAGAACGTGAGGACAGCCGTACTGAAGGACGTGAAGAAGGGCGTGAAGAAGGACGTGCAGAAGGTCTTGCTCTAATAAATAAAAAAATCATAAGAGGCAAGTCATTGGAGCAGATTGCAGAAGAGCTGGAAGAAGATAAAAAGGATATATTGCCAATATATAACGTAATTTTTAAAATGAAATCAAAATTTGATTTAGATGAGGTGTATAAAAAAGTTTATCATACTAAAGAATTTTTATGAAAATGAAGATAAATTTGGGAACAAACAAGGCATGTGTGGAGTGTACATGCCTTGTTTGTAAGTTCGTTATATAGTAGTATTGCAATCTCGGTTATCCTTTATACAAAAGTAGAATAGAATAAATAAGTAAAAAACAAAGAGTATATTTAAAATATATACTACAGCAGTGGAAAAGCAATTGAGTCAAAAAGCGAAAAAAGAAAAAATAAAGTTACACATAAAACAAAAATATAATTCTTTATATTAAAGAACATAAATCCATAGTATTTATTGTCCTATCCTTGTTATCATGGGGGAAAAAGGAGTGGATGAGGAATGGATCGAATGCTTACGGATGGGGAGATTGTTGCAATTGGGAGGAGACTGAGGGATTTGCGTGAAAAATTGGGGTTTACGCAGCAAGAATTTGCCAATAAACTGTTTTGGGATGTATCCTCGTATCAAAAGATTGAGAGCGGAAAGGCCCTTATGACCTTGGATAAGGCGGTACAGCTTCACAGAGATTATGATGTAGATTTAAATTATTTTGCTGCTGGAGATTCCTATGATAAAGAAGATGCAATAACACATTTGTTGATAAATTCATCGAAACAGGATAGTGCCAGAATGATTATTCGTCTGTTGGAATATTTAATCCGGTTAATTAAGAAAAGTCTTATTATGCTGCTGTAAGAATTTAATTCCCTAAAACATGAATATAAATCCATAGCATTAATGTTTCCATCCTTGTTATCATTGGATAAAAAGGAGTGGCTCAGACTATGGACAGAATGCTTACAGACGAGGAAATTGTAGCGATTGGAAAGAGATTGAAGAATCTGCGTGAAAAATTGGGGCTTACACAGCAAGAATTTGCAAACAAACTGTTCTGGGACGTGTCCTCGTACCAAAAGATTGAGAGCGGAAAAACACTTATGACGTTAGATAAAGCTGTACAGCTCCACAGAAACTATAATGTGGATTTAAACTATTTTGCTGCCGGAGATTCTTCTGTTAAGGAAGATGCGATTACACATCTATTGATAAATTCATCGAAAGAAGACAGCGCCAAGATGATTCTTCGTTTATTAGAGTATATAATTCAGTTAATTAAAATGAGCCTGAAGAACGGAAATGAAACAGATTCTGATACTTGAAGATAATGAGCTGACACGGAATAAGCTGGTAAAAATTTTGAAGGATATAGAAGAGCGGATAGAAATTTTTGCTTTTTCAACACAAGAGGAGGCTCTGGGTTTTGCCTTAACACATCGGATAGACCTCTTTTTGGTAGATATTATTTTGCGTCCAAAAGAAAGAAATGATTTCTCTGGTATAAGATTTGTTGAAAAGATAAAGGAATGTCCTTCTTGTGGAATGGCAGAGGTCGTGTTTATAACTTCGCTGGCCGGTCTTGAAGTAGAGTTACTGCACAGAGTTCACTGTTATGACTATATAGAAAAACCGATAGATGAGGAACGTGTAAAAAGAATTGTGAGGGAAGTTCTGGACAAGGGTGAAAAAGCTTCTAAATTGCCAGAACGAATCTATTTCAGAAATGATGGGATATCGTATCCTGTTGATGTGGCAGAGATTCGATATGTTGTCTATCAAAACAGAGTGCTGTCCATTTACACTGGAGAGGAGTGCATAGAAATAGCCAATCTTCCTTTGAAGAAGTTTTTAGAACAGGTAAGGGATTCGGTGTTTTTATCTCCTGTGAAAGGAACAGCCGTAAATATTTCGTATATTGAATCCGTAGATTATGTAAATCAGTTTATATATTTAAAAGATATCAAAGAACCTGTATGTATGGGGTCTGTCCTGAAGAAAAGATTTCGCAGCGAGTATGAGAAATATGTGAGGCGGGGTTATAAATAATGAACTTGACATTGTATTTGGGGGTGGCTTGTTCCATTTTATGTGAACTGCTTTCAGGAGTGCTGCTGATAAATGGATTACTGGGTAAAGAAGAAAAAATCCCTAAGCTCTGGACGGTAGCCTTTGTGACGATTGCGGTAGCATACATATTACTTGTACCGGATAGTTTGATAACGGGGAGTTATGTTTTAACGCTTTTATATGTCCGCTATGGATATAAAAAGACATGGAAAGATAGTGCAATTATAACAATATTAAGTGTGGTATTGGCAGGAGTTGTTGAATTGATTTGTTCCTGCCCTATTGGTGCTTCTTTATATGGAAGAATGCCTAATACTATCAATAACCTTTTGGTAGCTTTTTGCAGTTTGATAGTGTGCTATTTCTTAGTAAAGATTGTTCCAATTTGGTATTTGAAACAATGGAGTAGTCGTCAAGAAATGTTGTATATTATAGTAGTATTGTTTTGTTTGATTCTTATGATGAGTACTATTGTAAATTTTCATATGACGCTGGAACTGGATGTAGGAGATTATATTTATATTTTACTTGCCGTGACCCTTTTATGGTTTTTATCTTTACGTTTGATGAGATATCAATATGAAGAGAAATTTAGAAAGAAATACTTTGATGCCTTTTGCAGTGTGATTGACCAGATAAAAAGACGGCAGCATAAATTTCAAAACCAGCTGGACACGATTTATTCTTTGCATCGGATTTATGATGATTATGAAACGTTAGTAAGGGAACAAAGAAAGTATGTTGGGAAATTAGTGGATTATGAACTGCCAACGAATGTGTTGATTTTAGAAAACCCGATTATAATAGCGCATTTATATGAGAAGATTGGCGAGGCGCAGGAGGCAGGGGTGAGGATTCGGTTAAATTTAAGCTGTAGTCTGGCGGGATGTGAATTGGATGATATTCATTTGGTTGAGATATTGGGAACATTTTTGGATAATGCAATTCAGGATATGCAGGAAACAGGGGAAAGAGAGTTCCTCTATATTGAAATAAAAGAAGAAAACGGAATCCTTATTCGGGTGGCTAACCCACATGACAAAATGAAAAACAGCGAAATACAGAAAATGTTTGAGAAAGGATATAGTACGAAAGGCGAGAACCGGGGAATTGGCCTATATCATGTAAAGAAACTGGTGCAGAAATATAAAATTGATTTGATGGTGGAAAACCGGGCGATAGAGGAGAGGAATTATATCTGTTTTTCTTTGATAATGAGAAGAAAGAACCACTGAAAGAAAATGCTCCATTCATCCCATTAGTGAATGGAGCATTTTACGCTTGACTGATAATTATCAATAAGTTATTCCGCTGGAAATTCTGGTTCACCAAAGAAAATATAACTAGCATGCTTTGCTGTGATAAATGCTGTTAAAGCCAGGCAAAGTGTGCATAACTTATAAATCTTTGGACTGTACAATTTTTTCATGGAGCCCTCCTTTCTGCGCCATATGTGCGCATAGTAATTGAAATATTTGTAAAACAATTACCCAATAGATAGTGTTTCTATAAGGCAGTGTTTTCCACGATAACAGGGCAACAGAATAGAATAGCAGAACGAATATAGTATGATGCGCATATTTGCTGAATTCTGCTGCCGTCAATTTTGGACGCATCACGGATGTAATGGGACCAATTAAGGCAAAGATACCAATAGAAAGGATTAATCCCAAAGCAATACCAGCATCGGATAAAGGATAGCGAGATAACAGAATGATGACAGCATAAAATAACAGGGAAAATCCCAGGCAGCTTACATAGTGGGAAAAATGCAGACCTCCGCTGTAACATCGGATGGATAATAAAACTACGGTGATGACGATAGATTCACTGACACAATGAAAGGGTATGGTCAGGGCAAGAAGAATTATTATCTTACTGGATTCAGAAAAAATTGCCTCCAGGGCATAAATAATTTTTTTTGCCTCTAACGCACTGAAATGGTGTTGTGTTTGCAGGTAGGTCAATATTTGTTCTTTCATGTTAATATCGCTTCCTCTGATGTGTAAAAGTGAAATTTAATAACTGGTAACAATAAGAAGAATATCAAAAAATACCAAAGAAACGTAAAAATATTATTAAACCTTTCTTTTTCTGTGTTAAAAAAGGAATATAGGAAAAAAGAACCTGCTTTTTGTGTGTTCAGTTAAAATTCAATAACGTTCAGTGATATGATATAAAAAAGAGC
>DKUB01000035.1 GCA_002490465.1 Lachnoclostridium sp. UBA7215 | reverse complement strand
TTTAGCCGGTAGTGGTTCAGTTTCTTGTTATTTCCGGAAAACGTAAAGGCGAGGTTTGGGAACGGGATGAAAGCGGAACTTTGCGGCTACCCGGATGTACTTTTTTAGATTGGGTGGAATTATATCTGTCAAACCAGTTGATACCATATACTGATAAATTGTTCTGTCAAGAAAAAAAGCAAAAGGAAGTGAGCGATCCGCTTTCTACAATTCAAGCGTTGATGACAGCAAAACGGAGGCAGGATATTCGCTGGAAACCTCCCGTATCAATGGAAATGGTAAGAGACTTTGAGCAGCGGCACGGTATAACCCTGCCAGAAGAATATGTTGCTTTTATTACGGAAATTGCGGATGGGTGCGAAAACTTTCCGTCAGCAAACAGCAACGGGAAAGGCGGTGTTTTTTATTCGTTAGCACAGTTAGATTGCCTGCCTGACTTAGATAAAGCCTTTTATTTCACTGAGAATACAGAAGAAACTCGCAAATACTTAACAAATTCCTTTGGCCCTGACGCATTTACAAGGAAAAATCCAGTTTGGGAAGTTTTGTTTGCTGATATTCCAAGAGAAGATCCGCTTAATCCGATATGGGTTCATGCGGAATACAGCGTATTGCAAGGAGCTTTACCTTTTGCATCATATAACGATGAAAAACTGTTCCATACACAGCCTATTTTAATTATCACTGGCCCATTAAAGGGGCAAGTGTGGAGAGCAACCAGTTTTACTCTTAGACCAGATGGTGACAGCTTCTATCAATGGGTTATAAAAATGTTAAAAGGCGATGCAAGATAAAAATAGCATTATTGGTTAAAAAAATCTAATAGCATATCGGAATTTTGAGGAGGATTAAGCAGTATGAGGAATTTTGAGAATTATACGCCAGAAAAGTATATGACATCTGATTTTCAAAAAATAGAGGATGGAATTTATAAAACGAAATCTCCTTATAAAACTCTTAAAGAAGAAACTGAAAATATTTTTGTTACTTCTCTTGCCTTTGAAATGGAGCCGGATTGTTATGGTGAAGAAGATGCGTCACCCAGAAATCTTACGCAGGTTCCGATTGAGGGGCTTCTGGATGAATTTAACTTGTTTGTTACAGATTTTTATGAACAGCTAAATGAAACAAGTGAAACTATCTGCTATCAGGAGTTTGGTTCTTTTGATCTGGCGGATATTCAAAAGCTGAGGACTCTGATCGGAAAACGGTTTTATGCCATACCATATATGGAGAATGGGGAAGAATATTATAACATGGTAACGGAATAATTCTGTTATCACCTGTCCGGAAGTAATGATTAGAGGAACCAACATGAACATAGAAATAACAGAAGAATATAAAGCATCTTTAGTTCCGTTCCCAAAAGAAACACTGGAACCGCTGAAATTGCCGACAGAAACATTTGTCTTTTTGACAGAGACTGGGCTTCCGCTCCATGCGGGTTATGAAATTACTCCAAATGCGCCGATAACATTTTTAAGTATGCCGATAATAAAAAAATATCCATATTTGCAACATCAATATCTGCAAATTGGCTCTTTGGATGTAATGGGGGAACTGGCAATCAACCTGACCTTTCAATCGGTTTATCAAATACAAATTGTAAATGACAATGGATACGATATGGCAATACTCTATTTGATGAATTATAGCATTAGTCAGTTTGTTGATTGTCTGGGGTTATGGCTGTCGTTTTATCCGCAGTTTCGGGATGAAATTGCCAGAAATCTGGTGCTTGATTCCAAGTTCAGTCTTTTTGAACACGAAGAAATGTACAATCCAATTTTGAATAAGCTGAAAGAAGTTGATCCGAAATCCATGCATCAAAAAAAGTTTTTCTGGCGCAGGATGTGTGAACCGGACATTATATAATGATTAGGAATTATAAAGCAGAAAGAGAGAAATAGCTTCATGCAGCCGAATAAGAAGATGGACACATTACTAAATGAAATGGCAGTATATAAAACGGAGTTAGCTAAAGGCAGTGTAACAAGTCAACTTCATCGAATTAAAAACATTATAGAAAATATTCCGGATATTAACATATCAGACCAACAAGGATATACTTATTTAATGGTTGCGGTGATGCAATATAAAACGGATATTGTTAAGTTGTTGTTGGAGGCGGGAGCAAATCCAAATCGTGGTCGCAAAGATGGAGTCCGTCCATTAGCGGTAGTATTCTTAAAGAATACAGATAATCGGGAAGAAATTATCCGATTATTGATTGAATATGGCGCAGATCCGTCTTTAGCTGACAAACCAGGGCAAACAGCTTTTGATTTTGCAGAAATTACAAATGCGGATGCCCATTTGATTAAAATGTTGGAGCAAGCGAACTTCCGTCTACATGGTGTTTTACGTGGAGTAAAATAGCTTATATAGGTAAAATTTACAAAGACATATTAGGAGGTGTGTAAGCAAATGGATAGGAAAACAATAGAGTCTTTTGAAAAAGCACACCATTATATATTACCGGAAAGCTATATAAATTTTCTGCTTATTTGTGACAATCATCCTGAAAAATACTGTAAAGGATATAGGGATATCATCCTCTATTCATTAGAGGAATTGCCGGAGGAGCGCAAGTTATATGAAATGGATGAGTTTTGTCCGGAATATATAGCTATTGGTTATGGCGGAGGTGGGGAAGTCCTGATTATGAAACAGGAAAGAGATAGTAATACACTCATTGTTTCCAGTGGTGGGGCTTTGCTAACAAAAATTATATCTCTTGAGTATTGTACGTTTTTCAATGATTTTTTTGAAGAGTGGGTATCGCATAGGTGCCCTGCTGATGAGATAAATCCTATGTACGGATAAATATAGAGGGGGGATGTAGCTTATATGAAAAAAGAATTATCTTCTCTATTTACTATTTTTCGGAATATTATACGCATCACCCTTGCTTTATTGGTACTGTTATCCGTTCCCACCGGCTGGGTGTATGATCTGTAGGCAGGGGAGGGAACAGAGCAGGGGCAGCGACCTGGTGTGGATGTTCAGCGGCTCCAGCAACAGGAAGATATAGAAACTTGCTTTTTGAGCAATACCCCAGTTACCGTGAACGATAACGAATTGGTAGCTTGCCCGTTGGCACGTCTGCGGGATTCGGAGCAGGCAGGCGTACATATGCATCATAATAGCGGCATGAAAAGGTCAGTAAGCGTTTCGGAATACATTTATGCCGATTACCCTATTCCGCCTTTACAGCAGTTTGTACAG
>DKUB01000089.1 GCA_002490465.1 Lachnoclostridium sp. UBA7215 | reverse complement strand
GGTATTTTGTTTTTAGATGAGTTGCCGGAGTTTGCAAGACCGACACTGGAGGTTTTGCGTCAGCCGTTAGAAGAGCGGAGGGTATCCATTGCCAGACTCGGCCATTCCTATGAATATCCGGCAGATTGTGTTTTTGTAGCAGCAATGAATCCATGCCGATGTGGATTTTTTCCGGAACAGGAGAAATGCCGTTGTACGCTGGGGGAAATTCGTCAGTATTTGTCAAGAATCAGTGAGCCGATTCTTGACCGGCTGGATTTGTGTGTCGAAACAGGAATGCCGGAGTTTCATTTATATGATAAAGGGAATGAGTCATCTGCTCAGATTCGGGAGCGGGTGACCAGGACAATTCAAATTCAAAAAGAGCGTTACCGGAAGGAGAGTTTTTCCTATAATAGTGAGCTGACAGGCAGTGCAATCCAGAAATACTGTTATCTTGAAAAGAGTGAGAGAGAATATCTGGAAAGTTTCTTTTTGGATGGGGGATGCAGTATGCGCAGACTCAACCGGATTATTAAAGTGGCAAGGACTATTGCAGACATGGAGGAGTGTGAGCAGATTAAGGAGCCACATATTACAGAGGCGGTCCGTTTTCGCAGCATTGACCGTAAATATTGGGGGGAGTTGGGGTAAATGGCATGTATCAGTAAGGAGCTTGCCGCTTTTTGGCTGGGAACGGTTCCCGGAATTGGAACAGTCCGGGCGGAAAGGCTTGTTAAGGCAGCAGGAGGAGTGGATTCTCTGTACCAGATGCGGAGAGAAGAATTAAAAAAGCTCGCGGTTGTTGGAGAGAAAGAAATAGATGCCCTGTTAGATCCGGGACAGAGGAAAAATCTGGAGTATCGTTATAAGATGTTGGCGGAACAAGGCATACGTTATGTTTCCCGTTTTGGTGACGGATATCCCAAGAGGCTTCAAACACTATCCTGTCCTCCTCTTCAGCTTTATATAAAAGGAGAAATTCCCGCAGAAGAGCAGTTATCGATAGCTGTGGTCGGGGCAAGAGAGTGTACCTGCTATGGAAGAGATATAGCCAGAATGTTTGCCTTTCGGCTTTCCAGGGCAGGTGTGCAGATTATCAGCGGAATGGCCAGGGGGATTGATGGATGGGCTCACCAGGGTGCGCTGGAGGGGGGCGGCAGGACTTTTGCCGTGCTTGGCTGTGGCGTGGATATCTGTTATCCAGCCGTGCATAGCGCTTTATATAGAAGTATTATAAAAAGAGGGGGAGTGATATCGGAATATAAGCCGCAGACGCAGGCAAAGGCCCCGCTTTTTCCACAGAGGAATCGGATTATCAGCGGTCTGTCGGACGGCATTCTGCTTGTGGAGGCCGGGAGAAAGAGTGGTTCCCTGATTACTGTAGAAGCAGCGTTAGAACAGGGGAGGGATGTATTTGTTGTGCCGGGAAGAATTGGGGATGTACTTAGTGAGGGATGTAACCGATTGATATTGCAGGGGGCAGTGCCAGTATTGTCTCCGGAAGATATTTTGTCATACTATTCAATGAAATTGGTTATACCTGAAAAAAATTTTTCTTCTCAAAATTGTTCTGCGGGGGACAATATGGAAATATTCTCTTTAGAAGAGGAGATATACAGGGAGCTTCAGAAAAAGCCGCTTCACATGGATATGCTGTGTGTGAAGCTTGGGGCGGAGGTAACTGTTATGCTGAAAACTCTGTTAAAAATGCAGAAAGACGGCAAAATACGGGAGGTGGCAAGGGGATATTATGCGGCAGTCTGACGAAGCGGAATTGTGAAAATTTGTGAAAAAAATAATATTTAACTTGAAATCCATAAAAAAAAGATGTATGCTAAAATACGTTGCAGTCCTACAATTGATTTAGGGCTGTCTGGACAGATGTAATTTTATCTTCGGGGTTATAGAAAGAAAACGGATGGATATTCAGCAGATAGTTATCCAATGGATGAACATTCGTGATTGGTAAGGGAGCGGTTCGCAAATGGCGAAAAATTTAATTATTGTGGAATCACCGGCAAAATCCAAGACAATTAAGAAATTTTTGGGGAAAAATTATGAGGTGGTGGCATCAAACGGACATGTCCGGGATCTTCCTAAAAGTCAGATGGGAGTAGATCTCGAGCATGATTTCGAGCCTAAGTATATTACAATTCGCGGGAAAGGAGAACTGCTTGCCGGTCTGCGCAAAGAGGTAAAAAAGGCGGATAAGATATATCTGGCGACAGACCCTGACCGGGAGGGGGAGGCAATTTCATGGCATCTTTGCCATGCATTGAAGCTTGAACCGGAAAAGACAAAGCGTATTACTTTTAATGAAATCACAAAAAATGCTGTTAGAAATTCCATTAAGCAGTCAAGGAAACTGGATATGGATTTAGTAAATGCCCAGCAGGCAAGGCGTGTGTTGGACCGTATTGTTGGATATTCTATCAGTCCACTGCTGTGGCAGAAAGTAAAACGTGGATTGAGTGCGGGACGTGTGCAATCGGTAGCGCTCAGGATTATAGCAGACAGAGAACGTGAAATTGATGCATTTATCCCAAAGGAATACTGGACATTAGAGGCGGAGTTTATAGTTGATAACCTGAAAAAACCATTAATTGCCAAATATTATGGAGATCCGGATAAAAGAGAGATTTCTTCCAAAGAGGAAATTGAGAGCATCCAAAGGGATTTAAAGGATGCAGAATATGAGATTAAGGATATTCGAAGAGGAGAGAGAAATAAAAAGCCGCCGCTGCCATTTACTACATCTACGCTGCAGCAGGAGTGTGCAAGACAGTTGAATTTTGCTACGCGAAAAACTATGCAGATTGCCCAGCAGCTGTATGAGGGAGTTCAGGTAAAAGGGCATGGTACTATTGCCCTGATTACGTACCTCAGAACGGATTCTACAAGAGTTTCTGATGAGGCAGATACAGCTTGTAAAGCTTTTATTACAGAAAATTATGGTGATGAATACATTATAGAGGGAGTAGTAGCTCCAAAAAGAAGTCAGAAAATTCAGGATGCCCATGAGGCAATACGCCCGACTTATGTTGAGCTGACACCTGTTCAGGTCAAGGATTCCCTGACCCGTGACCAGTTTCGTCTATATCAAATTATTTGGAAGCGTTTTGTGGCAAGTCGTATGCACTCGGCAAAATACGAGACTCTTTCCGTCAAAATTGACGGTAACGGCCACCGTTTTACAAGTGCCGGTTCCAAACTTTTATTCCCAGGTTTTTTATCGGTATATCAATCGGAAGAGGATAAAGAAGAAAAAAATCCTGCTCTTGCAAAAATGAAGGAAGATTCCAGGTTAAAGTTCAGCTCATTGAAGGATGAGCAGCATTTTACACAGCCTCCGGCCCATTTTACGGAGGCATCCCTGGTAAAGGCTCTCGAAGAGCTGGGGATCGGGAGGCCAAGCACGTATGCTCCGACGATTTCGACATTGATTTACCGCCGTTATGTCGTGAAAGAACAGAAAAATCTATATATGTCGGAAATTGGTGATGCTGTAAACCAAATTATGGAAAGTGCATTTCCAAGTATTGTAGATGTGAATTTTACTGCTACTATGGAGGCACTGCTCGACAGTGTGGCAGAGGGTAAGGTAGAATGGAAAACGATTGTAAGGAATTTTTATCCGGATTTAAAAGATGCCATTGATCAGGCAGATAAAGCACTGGAAAAAATTAAGATAGAAGATGAGGTAACAGATGTTATCTGTGAGTTGTGCGGCCGTAATATGGTAATAAAATATGGTCCTCACGGCAAGTTTCTGGCATGTCCGGGATTTCCGGAATGTCGGAATACAAAGCCATATTATGAGAAAATAGGTGTCAGATGCCCGAAATGCGGTGGTGAAATTGTGATAAAGAAGACGCAAAAGGGACGTCGTTATTATGGATGTGAAAATAATCCGGAGTGCGATGTTATGACATGGCAGCGCCCGTCAGGGGAAAATTGCCCGAAATGCGGGGGAATGCTGCTTGAAAAGGGAAATAAGCTGGTGTGTGAGGATCCAGCATGTGGAACGATAAAGGAAAAACCGAAGAGTTAATGCTTGAATTTTTAAATTATTTATGGTAAAATGAATTGCACGAGGAAATTGGAGGTTGCCAATGAGTATAGAACTGTTGGACAGAACTCGGAAAATTAACAGCCTCCTGGATGACAAACGTTTTTCTAAAGTGGCGTTTACAGATATATGTACAGTTCTTGGTCAGATGCTGGATGCCTGTGTATTTGTAATCAGCAGCAAAGGTAAGAGATTAGGGACTTATTATATGGATTCTGTAAATGTAATTCAGAGTTTTCAGGGAAGACAGGGGACATATCTGGAGAAGAGTATTAATGAGCGCTTTTTAAGCGTGCTCTCCACAAAAGAGAATGTCAATTTGGAGACGATTGGATTTTCCGTGGACGAGACTGCCGGGCTGCAGGCATTAATAACGCCGATTAGTATTGCCGGCGAGCGGTTAGGGACACTGTTTCTTTACCGTGCAAAAGAAATGTTTTGTATTGAGGATATTATTCTGTGTGAATACAGCACAACTGTGATAGGGCTTGAAATGATGCGTTCTGTACAGGAGGAGTCAAATTTAGAGGAAAATAAGAAAAAGATTTTTTTCTCTGCGTTGACTACACTTACTCCGCTGGAGCAGAGAGCAGTAACGTATGTAATACACGAATTAGGTGGTCAGGATGGAATGTTAGTAACCAGCAAACTGGCAGGTAAAATTGGAATTACAAGAACTGTGATAGTGAATGCTCTGCGCAAATTGGAGAGTGCTGGTCTGATAAAGACCCGTTCTTCAGGTGCAAAAGGAACTTATATTCAAGTGTTGAATGATATTGTGTATACGGAGTTTGATAGCTATTATCGTGAGAAATGGAATTCGTGAGCGCAAAGGGAATTGCGGCAGGGAAGTCGTAGTGCCTTTGCGTTTTTCGAGGGAAAGGAAGGTGGAACAATGGTTTTATCAGGTGCTTATAATTACATTAATGTACTGGATAAAGCGGCAGATGCGAGTTGGACAAGAAATGATGTGCTGGCAAACAATATCGCGAATGCTGATACACCGAATTACAAGAGGAAAGATGTTCAGTTTGAGACATATTTATCGAATGCGATTGCCGGAACGGATACACTGGATGAGACGGTTGCTAATATCGATTTAAGCACATTGGAGGCAACCACATATACGGAGCAGTCAAATCTCAGTTATCGCATGGATGGAAATAATGTTGATATTTCGACAGAAAATGTGGAATTGGCTAAGAATCAGATAAGGTATTATGTTTTGATGAATTCGATTAATAATGAATTTTCGCAGTTAAAGACAGCATTGAGGACATCCTGATAATATCAGGGGGCTGATGTTTTTGCAGATGGTAAAGATTACTGTGAAATGATAAAGGAGGTAGAATAATGTCAATTTTTGGAGCCATGGATGTCAGCGCTACCGGTATGACGGCGCAGCAGCTCAGAATGGACACCATTTCGGAGAATATCGCCAATGTGAATACGACCCGTGACAGTGAGGGGAATGTATATAGAAGGAAGACGGTATTGTTTGAGGAAAAAAGCTATCCGACGTTCAGTGAGGCGTTGAGTATGGCGAATGGTCATATTGGCAAGGGAGTAAAAGCTTCGAGGATTGTCGAGGATACTTCTGAGGGCAATAAAGTATATGACCCGTCTCATCCGGATGCGGATGAGGATGGATATGTGATTTATCCAAATGTAAATACCGTAACAGAAATGACAAATATGATTGATGCAACCCGTGCCTTTGAGGCAAATGTCACGGTGCTCAATTCAACGAAGGGGATGGCCCTGAAGGCGTTGGATATTGGTCAGTAGTAGAGGGAGGACGAAATGGACGTTATTAACACAATGGCGGTAAACGGATTAGAGGGGGTTTCCCGTTATGGGACGGCTGTTAATCCGCTTCAGGATAACAAGAATGAAAATGTTACAAGCTTTGAATCGCTGCTGCAGTCTGCGATGAAACTTGTAAAGCAGACAGAGGATTATTCCAATGCAGCTAATGTTGAAAAAATCAAGTATGCAACCGGAGAATCTACAAGCCTTCATGATTTAATGATTGCCCAGCAAAAGGCCAACGTTTCCCTGCAGTATACGGTAGCTGTAAAAAATACAGCAGTTGAAGCCTATCGGACAATTATGAATATGCAGTTCTGACAGGTAGTATGGCTGGGAAAATACATGTTGGGGAGCGATAAAGCTTATGATGGATCAATTGATAGCCATCAAGGACAAAATCCTTGAATTTTGGAATCGATATACGACCAAACAAAAAACAGTAATCGTATGTGTGTTAGCAGCAATCTTCTTTTTTATAGTCCTTTTGAGCTATTTTCTGACACGTCCGGTTTATGATGATCTGGTGACACTGGGAGGTAAGACGGCCAGTGAATTTGCAGATGCGCTGGATAGTGAGGGGATAAAATACGAAAAAGTTTCGGACAGCAATGGAAATACGCAGTTTCGTGTGGAACACTCCCAGTATTCTAATGCAGTATTACTGATGGGAGAAAATAAGGTCACGACAGAGGGTATGACCTGGGACGAAGCGCTGGATACTGATATGACAACGTCAAAGATGGAGAAGGATACGAGGGCTACGCTTGCTTTACAGAGCTCTATCCGGACGGGGCTTTTAACTTTTGATGGTGTGGAAGACGCTACGGTTTATTTGAATCGTCCGACGGACGATGGTACCATTTTTGCAACAAAACAGGAGACGGCGGTCAGTGTATCCCTGCAGTTGAATCAAAGCTATGAGATGACTGCTGACACGGCAGTTGCTATTGCTTATTATCTTGCCAATGCTGTGGGAAATCAGACAACGGACAATATTGTGCTGACGGATACGACAGGAACGCTTTTATATGGTGCCAAAGATGATAATACGCTGGGCGGTTCCATTTCAAGCAGCTCAGAATATGTTGAAAAATTACGGAATACATTTTCTAAAAATGTTCAGAATCTGCTTTTAAAGGCAGGTTACGACGACGTTCAGATTGGAAGTTCTCATCTTGTCTTTAATATGGACAAAATCACAGAGCTTGTTGAGACATATACTACGAATGAGGGACAGGATCAGGGGCTGTATTCCAGTTCGTATAATTATAAATCCACCGGTACCAGTGGGTCGGGTGGTCTGCCGGGAACAGATTCCAACGGAGATGTAACAGATAATATGTTAAGCAATGGGGGTACAAGCAACAGTGAGACAACGCTTGACAAGTACAATTATCTGCCGAATAAAACGGTGCAGAATATTGAGCGTGAGGTAGGAGCGGTTCAGGAGGATGAATCCTCTATTGCGATTGTGCTTACCCAGTTTAATATTATAAAAGAGGAGAATCTGGAAGCACAGGGGCTTCTGAATGACATTTCTTTTGAAGATTATGTGGATCAGAACAGTGCGGTGACAGCATTGCAGGTTCCGCCGGAAATTCCTCAGTTAGTAGCGGCAGCTACGGGTATTGCCCAGAATAATATTTCTATTCAGGCATATCAGAAACCCGTTTATGAGGCGAGTCAGGGAAGCAGCTTTGCTGATAATATGACGAATTACCTAATGGTGATTCTCACGGTATTAATTGCAGCGCTTCTTGTTTTTGTCATTATTCGTGGAACATCCCCGGTAGAAGTGACAGAACTTGAGCCAGAGCTTTCGGTGGAGGATCTTCTTGCTACTACTCAGGAGGATAAATTGGAAGAAATTGAAATGGGAGATAAGTCAGAGACCCGTCTGCTTATTGAAAAATTTGTTGATGAAAATCCGGAAGCAGTGGCTTCTCTGCTCCGCAACTGGATTAATGAAGAATGGGGAGGTGTTTAAATGGCAGAGGCAGAACTGGACGGATTACAGAAAGCGGCAGTCCTGTTGATTACTTTAGGACCGGAAAAAGCATCTGATATATTTAAGCACTTAAAAGAAGATGAAATTGAACAGCTCACGCTGGAGATTGCCAATACGCGCAGCGTTTCTCCGGCAAAAAAAGAAGCTGTTTTAAATGAGTTTTATGAGGTCTGCCTGGCGCAGCAGTATATTGCAGAGGGCGGAATTGGATATGCCAAAGATCTCCTGCAGAAAGCACTTGGGGAAGACAAGGCAAGAGAGGTGCTTGGCAAGCTGACAGCATCGCTTCAGGTTCGTCCATTCGAGTTTATTCGCAAGACAGAAGCTTCCCAGCTTCTAAACTTTATACAGGATGAGCATCCACAGACCATTGCTTTGATTTTATCGTATCTGTCGCCTCAGCAGGCAGCCGGTATTATTGGTTCATTGACGCCGGATAAACAGACGGATGTGGCAAAGCGTATTGCGCTGATGGATCGTACATCGCCTGATATTATTAAAGAGGTGGAGAATGTGCTTGAACAAAAACTTGCATCTTTGGTAAGTCAGGATTACACCATTGTCGGCGGCGTCGATTCTGTAGTCGAAGTGTTGAACACGGTAGACCGCGGAACAGAGAAACATATTATGGAAAATCTGGAAATCGAGGAGCCGGAATTGGCAGACGAGATCCGGAAAAAGATGTTTGTATTCGAGGATATTCTTTTGCTCGACGACCGTTCCATCCAGCGTGTGCTGCGTGATGTTGAGAACAGTGAGCTGGCAGTAGCACTCAAAAATGTTAATGATGATGTCCAGGAAGTTATCTTTAACAATATGTCATCACGACTTGCTGAGATGATTAAAGAGGATATGGAATATATGGGTCCTGTCCGTGTGAAAGATGTAGAAGAGGCACAGCAGAAGATTGTAAATGTAATCCGCAAGCTGGAGGATTCCGGAGAAATTGTTATTTCCCGCGGCGGAGGTGACGAGATTATTGTCTAATCTGATCAAGTACCAGTTTGTCAATTTAAAACCGGATCATGCTGTTCTGATTGATCCGGAAAAAAATGCGGATAAGTTTGTTCCGTTAAAAAAGGATTCCCGTGTTAAAATTCGTTCTCTTGAGGAAGTGGAAGAAGAGGAGAGGGAAAAAGAAAAACAGAAGGAAGAAGAAAAGGAAGAAACCCTTTTAAAATCTGCTGCTAAGTTTGCACCCGGTATTTCTATTGCAGAATTAAATGAGGAAATGGAAAAGAAGAGGGAGGAAGCTGTAAAGCAGTCTGAACAGATTTTAGCGGATGCCGGAGACCGTGCGGATGCCCTTGTGACGCAGGCAAACGAGGAAGCGGCTAAGATTCGGGAGGCCGCCAGGCAGGAAGGGTTTGAAGCTGGCCGGCAGGAAGGGATGCAGCAGGCAGAAGAAGAGACGGCAAAAATTCGTCAGGATCTTATGGAGCAATCCCAAAATCTTCTTTTTGAGTATGAGGAGATGGTGAGCGGAATTGAACCTCGCTATGTTAATATTCTCTGTGCACTGATTCAGAAGCTGACCGGTGTGCTTATGGCTGACAATAAGGATATACTGCTGCATTTAATTCGATGTGGTATTGCCGATATGGAGCCTGCCAGGCGTTATACAATCCGGGTATCGCCGGAGGATGCGATGGCAGCGGAGAGTTACCGCCGTCAGCTTTCCAAGGAAGCCGGTAAAGTCATTATTGATATACAGGAAGAAAAAGGGCTGGCAAAGGATGAGTGTATTATTGAGTCGGAGCATCAGATGGTAGATTGTGGGTTTAAAACCCAGCTGAATAATATGCTTACTACTCTTCGGATGCTGGTTCAGGAATAGAGAGAGTCACACTACATCGTGTGCGGGAATGGGGATTGTTATGAATCCGATTCGGTTTGATAAATACGAGGCCCTGATGGAGAAGAGTTTTGTCAGCCAGCTTGGTAAGGTATCAAAAGTGGTAGGACTTACGATAGAATCCATTGGTCCAAACGCAAAATTGAATGATTTGTGTCTGATTAAGTCAAACACAAAAGAGGAACCCGTGAAGGCGGAGGTTGTGGGCTTCCGTGATGACAGGGTTCTTTTGATGCCTTATGATAATGTAGAGGGTGTAGGGCTTGGAAGCTGGGTGGAAAATACAGGGGCTCCATTACAGGTTACGGTGCAGGAGGATATGACAGGCTGCATTTTGGATGGGGTCGGCCAGCCAATGAACCTTACGGATTTTGAATTTTCTGACAGTGGGGCAAAATATTCTGTTGAGGCTAAAGCACCCGATCCTTTGACGCGGGAGATTATAACAGATGCGCTGCCCCTGGGGGTAAAAGCAGTCGATGGCATGATTACTGTTGGCAAGGGGCAGCGTATTGGTATTTTTGCCGGAAGTGGTGTGGGGAAAAGTACTCTGATGGGAATGTTTGCCCGCAATACAAAAGCAGATATAAACGTAATTGCATTGATTGGAGAACGTGGCCGTGAGGTCAGGGAGTTTATTGAGAGAGACCTGGGCACGGAGGGCATGAAACGATCGGTTGTGGTTGTTGCCACATCGGATAAGCCGGCACTGATTCGCAGCAAAGCGGCAAAGACAGCTACAGCAGTGGCAGAGTTTTTCAGAGATAAGGGCAAGGATGTCCTTCTCATGATGGATAATCTTACCCGTTTTTGTATGGCCCAGCGTGAAATAGGGCTTGCTTCCGGAGAACCGCCGGTTTCCAGGGGGTATCCACCGAGCGTATATTCGGAGATGCCAAAGCTTTTGGAGCGTGCAGGAAATTCTGATAAAGGTTCTGTGACGGGGTTATATGCGGTTCTTGTTGATGGTGATGACTTTAATGAGCCTATAGCGGATACAGCGCGTGGTATTCTGGATGGACATATTGTTCTGTCCCGTGGCATGGCCCAGAGAAACCATTACCCTGCCATTGATGTTCTGGCCAGCATTTCCCGTGTTATGACAGCAGTGGCAACGAAAGAACATAAAGAGCTGGCAGGCAGAATAAAGAATGTGCTGGCAACATACCGTGATGCGGAGGATTTGATAAATATCGGCGCATATAAGGCCGGTTCCAATAAAAATATAGATTTTGCGATAGAAAAAATTGATGCTGTCAATGACTTTTTGCGGCAGGCAACTGATGAGAAATTTTTGTTTGATGATATTGTACAGCAGATGGGGGATATTTTTGCGGATAATGAGATGGAAGGCGGGGATATCTGATGGCTGTATTTCGATTTTCCATGCAGAATATCCTGAATATGAAGGAGAAGCTGGAGGAACAGGAAAAAAATAATTTCAGCCAGGCAAATATGAGGCTTTTGGAAGCAGAGGAAGAGCTGGAAAGACTGCGAAGGCGGCTTGTGGTAAAGGAGGAAGAGCTGCGGGAAGAAGTCTCCGCTCTTGCAGATATCCAGGAGATCAGGACGCGGGAGAATGCGGTGGAAATTGTAAAAATGTATGTGAGGCAGCAGCATCTCGTTGTTCTCCAGCGGGAAAAAGAGGTTGAGGTTGCAAGGCAGCGCCTGCATGAGGCGATGAAGGAGAGAAAGACTTTCGAGAAACTCCGGGAGAAAGCGTTTGATGCCTTTGTCAGGGAGGAAAACCAGAAAGAGCAAAAAGAAATAGACGAACTGATAAGTTACCGTCATGGAGTTCAGGGCATCCAGGCCGGGAAGACGGCCGGAATGGAAAATGCCTGATGATAGATAGAAATTATACGGAAAGGATGGACAGGAAATGGCAAAGAAAAATAAGGGACAAGGGCAGAATACCGAAGAACTGAACCAGGAGGATGGTACTGGCAGCAAGGTCGTAACGGCTCTGATTGTCATTGTGATTGTTATTATCTGGCTTGCCATCTTTGGCGTATTAATTAAGCTGGATGTTGGAAATTTTGGAAGTGATGTATTATATCCGGTATTAAAAGATGTACCAGTTGTGAATATGATACTGCCGGAACCAGGGGATAGAAGTGCTGATGAGAATTCCGGGGAATATGACAATCTGACAGAAGCAAATGCCAGAATCCGTGAACTGGAAAGCCAGTTGGCTGCGACAAGCAGTTCTAATAATGCAAACAGCGATGAAATTGACGATTTAAAGACAGAAGTCAGCCGTCTTCAGAAATTCGAGCAGAGCCAGAAGGCTTTTGCAGAGCGGGTGAAGCGATTTGACAGAAATGTAGTTTTTAATGATAAAGCGCCTGATTCTGAGGAATACAAGACGTATTATGAGGAGATTGAGCCGGATAACGCAGAGAAAATATATCGGGAAGTCTGCAAGCAGTATGAGTATTCTCAGGAGATTAAGGACCAGGCAGAGACTTATTCCAAAATGGAGGCGGCCAATGCGGCGGCAATTTTGGAGGAAATGTCAAACAACCTGACATTAGTGGCAAGTATTCTGGATAACATGCAGCCCGCAAAAAGTGCGGAAATTCTTGCCAACATGAAAACAACGACAGCAGCCCAGGTCACGACGAAAATGACGTCTATGAAACAGTAAAAGGCTCATTGAAGACGGGACAGGGGATTATAAAAAACATAATATTGTTATAGATAATATTATGTCCGGTATATAAAAATGCCGATATATAAGCTGTAAAACATTTTTTAAGAAAGGAGGGAATGAAATGAAGACACAGGGTATATCATCCCAGGGGATTGCATCCCGGGGGATAGAATCCCTTGTATCCGCGGGACTGAACAGTGGTGTATCGCAGGGCGCAAGTGTAAAAGGAGCAAGCTTTGACAGTTTTATGAACAGCCGTGTTCAGAGTGCAGGACAAAACAGCAGTAATACGGCGGAAGCAGTTCCTGCTACAGAAAACAAACCTTCGGATAAGGATTTTGTAAAGCTCACGGATAAGCCGGCAAACACTATTTCCAAAGAGAATGGGAACAATGCGGTTTCCGGACAGCAGCCTGCTAAAAAGCAGGAAATATCCGATGATAATGTAGGCAGTACGGTAGTAGAGGAAATCCAGACCGATGAGTTTGAGGCACAGATGGTCAGAGTGCTGAGTGAAATTTTTGGAATGTCCGAGGAGGAAATTACGGATATTCTTGAGCAGGGCGGTATGGATTTTGGGGCATTTTTATTTGCCATCCAGCCGGACAACAGTGTTTCTCTTATTAACAGGGAATTGATTCAGCAGTTTGTGATGGACGTCCATGGTATTGAGGACAAGAGTGTATTTCTCACAAATGACATGTTAAACAGCGAGTTGTCGCAGACGTTAAATGCTGTGACAGAGCTTGGTGCCGAGATGTTTGGTGTCAATCCGGAAGAACTTCAGGATATGGAACAGTCTCTGCTGCAAAGTTTTGCCGAGTATATGGCATCAGGGGAAAAAGACCTACAGAGTGCAAAAGATGCCGGAGTAAACATGGCACAGGTGAATGTCGCTGATGAGAGCGCAAAACAGGATGTTCAGCCGGGAGATTCTTTTATTACGGTTGAAACTACTGTTAATCCGGAACAGACAAAAGTTCAGAGCGAAGCGGGACAGACAAATCAGGACGGAGCCCAGATGGAAACTTCTTCACAGAATACCCAGTTACAGAGTGACAAGGTAGACCATACAGCGGCTGCTAATTTATTTGCTGAGAGATTGTCCCAGGCAGTAGAGGGAAATGCCAGTGAAACAGTCCAGTCACCAGAAGCCGTTATGCGCCAGATTGTGGAGCAGATTGTACGACAGGTAAGAATCCGTGTACTTCCGGAGACAACCAGGATGGAGCTTCAGCTTAATCCGGCGAGTCTTGGGAGGGTCAGTTTACAGGTCTCCAGTTCCGGCGGCGTTTCCAATGCTGTTATGGTTGTGGAAAACCAGATAGCAAAAGAGGCGTTAGAGAGCCAGATGATAACGTTAAAGGAGTCCTTTGCAGAACAGGGATTAAAGGTAAATTCCGTTGAAGTTACCGTATCAGAATTTGGTCTGAAACAGGATCAGGAATCCGCAGATGGGCGTCAGGAAAATTCAGCCGGAAAACACAGCTTCCGTGAGGATGCAGGAACAGAGGCAATGGAAGAGACATTTGAACAGACAGCACAGACAGAGGCGTCAAGAAGGGATTCAAACAGTGTAGTGGACTACACAGCATAAGAAATTTGACGATTGGAGGTTAAAATATGGCAGGAGTAACAAGTAAGGATTTAGTTACTTCCTTAGATGAGCTTACATACGCCAACAGGGACACGAATAAGGTAAATTACAGGGGTTCCAGTGAACTTGGCAAGGAAGAGTTTTTACAGCTTTTGGTATGTCAGCTTCAGAATCAGGATCCGCTGAATCCACAGGAAGACACCGCCTTTATTGCTCAGCTGGCGCAGTTCTCAGCGCTGGAGCAGATGACGAATATGAACCAGACGCTGACGAATACATCGGCATACAGCTTAGTTGGGAAAGAGGTTATTGTTTCCAGTACCGACAGCACAGGAAATACATCAGAGACAAGAGGCGTTGTTGATTATGTAGAAATGAAGGGCGGCGACGCTTATCTTTCTATTGACGGTAAGATGTTCTCTATTGATGATCTGGTACAGGTGATGGATTCGTTCTACGCAATTAAAGAATATCTGCCGAGTGTAGAGGAGCAGAATGTTAAATTTGATAAGTCTACACCATCTCTGTTACAGGTTAAAATTAACCTTGGCAGCAATGGATATGAGGCAAGCAGTGTAGCCGTTTCCATAAACGGGGATTATGTTTCCAAGGATTATCTGCAGTATGATGCGGATGAGGGAATTCTCACGATATTACCGGGAGCGTTTGAAGAGCTTACACCGGGAAGTTATAAAATGGGATTCTATTTTGATGATCCATACAATACATCTGTGACAGATAAGGTAATAGTACAGGTTGTAAACGGGACATCTTCAGGGGGAACAGGAACACAGTCATAAGGGAGGTTAAGGCGATATGAATGTACAACAACAATATGCATCCATTGAGCAAATCCGAAATCAAATAACGGTAAAACCGACCAACCATACAGAAAGCAAGGATGCGCAGGCGGTAAAGACCTTTGAATCTGTATTTCAGGACACGGCAGACCGGATTAAGTTTTCCAGGCATGCCTCACAGAGGCTTCAGACGAGGCAGATTGATATGTCGGAGGAGCAGAAGGTAAGACTTCAGTCAGCGGCGGATCAGGCCAGGGAAAAGGGCATGAGAGAGCCTTTGGTTATGGTGGATAATCTGGCATTTATCGTAAATGTCAGAAATAATACGGTAATTACAGCAGTGAATGATACAGAACGTGCAGTCTTTACAAATATCGATGGAGCGATTATTAACTAATAACAGAAATGCCGGCCCTTTTTAGGAGGCATGGGGTGCTTTTGAATGCCAGATAAAGCACCGGATAGAAAATGGAGGGTATTCATTATGATGCGATCATTGTTTTCCGGAATTTCCGGATTGAAAGTTCATCAGACAAGGATGGATGTAATTGGTAACAACATTTCAAACGTAAATACCGTTGGTTTCCGTGGCGGTTCCGTAAACTTTACCGATGTATTTTACCAGACAACACAGGGCGCTTCCGGTCCGAATGCGGAGACTGGTGCTGCCGGAACAAATGCCATGCAGATTGGTCTTGGCGCCAATGTGGCAGCAATTGCTGTTGATCTGAGCGGAACAGGCGCAACCCAGCGTACAGACCGCGGCATGGACCTTATGATAAACGGTGATGCGTTCTTTATTGTAAGAAGTAACGGCAATACTTATTTCACAAAATCAGGTGCTTTGGATCTGGATGCGAATGGTACGCTTATGTGTACAACAAATGGCGCAGCGGTTCTTGGATGGGGTGTGGATGCCAATGGAGAAATCCGTAAGGATATGGCGGATACGCTGACACTGCGCGGCGGTGCGAATGAGTATTCCGACCCGGAGGCAACAACAGCCGTTACCTTAAAGGGTAATATCGATAAAATAGACCCGCAGGTTCTGGCAACCGGAGAGGGCTATCCAATCCCGGTTAATGTTTTTGATCAGACAGGTAACTCTTATACGGTAAAAATGGTTGTCCAGCAGGATGCTACTGATGTCAGTAAGTACAATCTCTCTATCTCGGATGTCATTGGACCGGATGGGAAAACAGCTCTGACAGTTTGGGATGCAACTCTGAATAATAATGCAGGCGGCTGGAAAGTAAATGAAGCTTTGGCTAAAGTAATTAAGCTTGGTGAGGCGACCTTGGATTATTCCAAACTTACGGTAAATGAGGATGGAAGTATTGATACATCAACGCTGGCCATGTCAGGTACTATACCTCAGCTGAAGTTTGACGGTGACAGTGGTGAGTTTACATGGGTAGGTGCAGATCCTGGTCAGAATGCGGACCCGGATGATGCAGGTATTCTGCTTCTAAAGATGACAGATGCGGAACCGGCAGTTGGAACTACTCCGCCCAAAGATCCTTCAGATCCAAACAATGCATTTCCGGCGGTAGGTGTAAAAATTGATTTCTCAAACCTTACGATGTATGCCGGCGGCGGTGTCTGCTCGGTGAAACCGAACCGCGGGGATAAAAATAATGAAAATGCAGGCCATAAATATGGAACACTCAGTGGTTTTACCATTCAGCAGGATGGAAAAATTTATGGTAAATTCAGTAACGGCGCTTCCCGCCTGTTTGGTCAGATTGCGGTGGCAACTTTTGCCAACCCGTCTGGTCTTGAGGCTGTTGGAAACAGCATGTATGCAGCATCAATGAACTCCGGTGATTTTGATGGAGTTGGTATTGATATTTCAGAGGTTGGAAAATTTTCTGTCGGCGCATTGGAGATGTCTGACGTAGACCTGGCAACAGAGTTTACGACGATGATTACAACCCAGCGTGGATTCCAGGCAAATTCCAGAGTTATTACAACAACAGATTCTATGCTTGAGGAACTGGTAAACCTCAAGCGGTAATTGAAATGTAAAAATATGGGAAGATGGGTGACTGTTGTTCAGTCACCCATTCCCTGTCATAAATATTTGGTTTGAAATGAGGAGTATATGATTGACGTTACGAGAATGAATGGAACCGTGCTTACAATAAACAGTGATTTGATAGAGACGGTAGAGGAAATACCGGACACGGTAATTACATTGACGAATGGGAAAAAAATAATTGTAAAAGAAAGTAGACAAGAAGTAAAAAATCTAGTAAAATTGTTTAAGAAAGACATATTTTGTAATAATTAAGGTGGTGTAATTGTGGATATAACAACATTAATCGGAATTGTTGGATGTGCGGGTGCCGTTTTTTACGGTATTGTTTCCGGTGATCAGGGAATGTCAGCGATTGGGAACTTTTGGGATATGCCGTCTTTCCTTATCGTTATTGTCGGTTGTCTGATGTGTATGATGACAATGTCGGACAGCATAGGAGGGTTTGTCAATTCCCTGAAATCTTTCCTGCTCACAATGAAAGTGGCGGAGAGCAATGAGGCAGAGACAATACATAAAATCATCGATTTGGCCAATGTTGCCCGCAAAGAGGGACTTTTGCAGCTTGAGGAAGCTGCGGGGGACATCGATGATGATTTCCTGAAAAAGGGAATTATGCTGATTGTCGATGGTACCGACCAGGAACTTGTATCCAGCATTTTGGAGACAGAGCTCGATTGCATTGAACAGCGCCATAATAAGGTTATCGGTTTCTGGGACAGTCTTGCGGGGATGGGTCCTGCCTGGGGTATGATTGGTACCCTGATTGGACTGATTAACATGCTGAAACTTCTGGATGACCCGAGTTCTATCGGACCGAATATGGCAGTTGCCCTGATTACGACATTATACGGTTCGCTGATTGCCAACTGGATCAGTATTCCGGTGGCAACGAAGCTCCGTGCCAAAAATAGAAAAGAAATTATGATGAAAGAAGTAGTGTGTGAGGGTATCCTGTCAATTCAGGCAGGTGAGAACCCGCGTGTCATTGAGGAGAAACTGAAATCCTTCCTCGCTCCGAGTGAGCGCAATACAATGGCCGAGGGGGATGCAAAACCGGAACAAGGCGGTGATGCATAATGGCCCGGAAAAAACATGAAGAAGATGCACCGGATACTGGCGGATGGATTAATACGTTTGCGGATTTGATGAATCTGCTCCTCTGTTTTTTCGTATTGCTGTTTTCCATGTCAACGGTTGATGCCGATAAATATGAGCAGTTGGTTACTTCTATGACAGAGAGAATCAACATCTTTGATGCAGGCGGAAGTGCAGTGGGTGAGGGTGCTTTTGTATCCAGCGGTACCGACCAGTTAGTATCGATTTCCCAGTACTTTAATGAATTTGAAGAGTCCGGGCAGGATACTTCGGAGAGCAACGACCAGAAAACAGAAACACCCGGAGACCAGAAAACAGATGAAGACAAGAGCAAGGGCGCTCAGGGTCAGGATTCAGAGAAAGCCAATGCTTCTGAGGAAGAACTGAAAAAGAAATTTGAGCAGGAGCAGCAGGAAGACCAGAAAGAGAAGGCAGAACAGCTTTATGGCGAAGTAGTATCTGAGGCTCAGAAGAAAAACATTGAGGACCAGATTAACATTAATATGGATAAAAAGTATCAGTATGTACAGATTTCTATGAATGGCGCCATCCTGTTTGATTCCGGTTCTGCTTCCATAAAGAGGAATATGACTTCCCTGCTCAGTAAGGTTGGCGACATATTAAAGATATATGACAAGAATATGATCAAAATCGAGGGGCATACCGATAATGTGCCGATTTCCAGCGGGCAGTACCGCAGTAATATGCAGCTTTCATCCGACAGGGCGCTGGCGGTCTTTGAGTTTCTTGTAAACCGGAAGAAAATGAATCCGGCAACCCTGGAGTCTGCCGGACGCGGTGAATATAATCCGATCGCTTCCAATAAAACGGCGAATGGGAGAGCCCGTAACCGCCGTGTGGAAATAAAAATCTATACTGATAAATAGAGGAGGAATTATTCCATGAAAAAGAATATATTAACAATTGTTATTATGGCGGCATCTCTAATCAACCTTGTTTTGTCTGCGGTTTTGATTTTTTCAGTAATGCCGGCAATGAACAAGACGAGTAATCTTGTTGATAAGGTGGCTTCTGTGATAGACCTTGAGATTGAGGATGCAAATTCCGAGGCTGAGGACTATACCATTCAGGATTTGCTGACCTATTCGATTGATTATGAGACGTCCCTGAAGATTAACCTTCAGAAAGAGGCGGATGGTGAGCCACATTATGCGCTGTTGGACGGCATTGTTGTTTCTTATAACAGCAAGGCGGATGATTATTCGAAAATCAACGAGACAATTACCACAACGGATGTATATGTCCAGGATATTGTCAAAGAGACAATTGCAGAGTACGGTTTTAATACCATTGATGAGACAAAAGTCCGTCAGGAGTCGGTGAAGAAACTGCAGGAAAGATATGATACAAAATGTATTGTTGATATTTCCCTGAAAGGTTTTCTGACTGCTTAAAAAAGCTTTTTAAAGTTTAAAATTAGCTGGAAATTACTGACAATAAGAAATTAAACAAAAAAAGTCTTTATGTTGATTGATAAATATGCTATAATAGATGTATTGTTGATTAGGATTAAGACAAAAGACGGACAAGTGAGGTGAGAATTCTATGAGTGACGTTCTGTCGCAAAGTGAGATTGATAATTTATTATCAGCTCTGAGCAGTGGGGATTTTGACCCTGCTGGCGGCGAAGATACGGACGAAAGGCAAGTTAAAGAGTATGATTTTGCCAGGCCATCAAAATTCTCGAAAGAGCACTTGCGTACGCTGGTATTTATATTTGAGCATTATGCCAGGCTTTTATCGACAAATCTCCCGGTTTACCTGCAGAAGAATGTTCAGGTAGAAGTAATGCATTCCGAGGCGGCAACCTATCAGGAGTTTTCGAATTCACTCTCGAATCCGGTACTGCTTGGTGTGGTTAATTTTGCCCCGTTAGAGGGGAATGTAATTATGGAGTTGGCAACAGGGCTTGGTTACGCAATTATTGACCGTATGTTGGGCGGTACCGGTCAGCCGTTGGATAAGAGCCGGGAGTTTACGGAAATCGAGCTGGCTATTATAGAGAGGATTATGGTAGTCTGTACCAATCTTCTTGTTGAGCCGTGGCAGAGCGTACAGCAGTTAGAACCGGTGTTGGAAAGGATTGAGACAAATTCACAGTTTGCTCAGTTTGTTACACCGAATGAGATGACTTCTATTATTACGATGAATATTAAAATAGGTAATGTAGAGGGACTGATGAATGTCTGTATTCCATTTGCGGTTTTGGAACCGGTTATTAACAGGGTGAATACGAAATACTGGTATTCTACTGCACAGGTTAAAGATGATGGTGTTTATCAGGAAGTGATGGAAGAATCCATACAGAAAGCGCAGATTCCTGTGAGGGCAATTATGGGAAAAAGTGCTATTTCGGTAAACGACTTCATACACTTACAACCAGGGGATATTATTAAGGTGAATACGAAGATAGAAGATGAGTTAGATGTGTATGTTGGAAATATAAAGAAGTTTTCTGCAATACCGGGGGCCTATGATGACTCCTACGCAGTAAAAATAAAATCAATCTACAGAGAGGAGTAGTGTCATGGACGGAATGTTATCGCAGGAAGAAATCAACGCGCTTTTGGGCGGGGCGGATTCCGAAGATAGTGGGAATGCGTCAGAGAGCGCTCAGGTTTCCTCCTCGGGTGTACCAGAATCCGATAGACTGACTCCGGAAGAGACCGATGCTTTAGGGGAGATTGCAAATATCAGTATGGGTACAGCGGCAACAACGCTTTCCATACTTGTCAATAATCGGGTTGATATTACTACCCCTAGTGTTACTTACACTACAATGGAAGAGCTCGCTGAGAAACAGGATACACCGTGTGTTTTTATATACATCTCATATCGGGCCGGTCTTGAGGGGAACAACGTACTGATTTTAAAAGAAGATGACGTAAAAGTTATCACTGATTTGATGATGGGAGGAGATGGAAGCAATACAGATACCGAGCTGAGTGATTTACATTTAAGTGCAATCTGTGAAGCTATGAACCAGATGATGGGTTCTGCTTCCACTTCTATGTCATCCATGATTAATACAATGGTGGATATCAGTCCACCAACAGCGACAAGAGTAGATTTTGCAGAGGAGTTTGGTGAAGAACTCAAGGATATGATGGACAAGTTTTATGTTCAGGTTTCCTTTAAAATGGAAATTGGAGATTTGGTCAACAGCCAGATTATGCAGTTGTATCCAATTGAGTTTGCACGTATGGTATATCAGCAGTTTGCGGCAACAATTGCAGGAGATGTTGGAGGAGAGCCGGAACCGGCACCGCAGCCAGCAGCTCCGGCACCAGAACCAGCAGCTCCGCAACCAGCGCCGGCACCGCAGCCAGCGGCAGCTCCGCAGCAGATGGCAATGCAGCAACAACCTATGGCGGGAGGAATGCAGCCCATGTATGCTATGCCGCCGCAGGATGTCAATATACAGCCGGCACAGTTCCAGAATTTTGTACCAATGCAGGATTTGGGAGGTATTGCACCCGAAAACATTGATTTAATTATGGATGTGCCGCTGGAGGTAACAGTTGAGCTGGGAAGAACAAGTAAATCCATTAAGGATATTCTTGATTTTTCGCCGGGTACCATTATCGAACTGGATAAACTGGCTGGTGAGCCGGTAGATGTTCTGGTGAATGGTAAGTTTGTTGCCAAGGGTGAGGTTGTTGTTATTGAAGAGAGCTTTGGCATAAGAGTAACCGAAATCATTAAAGATTAATAAATGGAGGAAAAGAGAGAATGGCAAAGAGTGTTTTAATATGTGATGATGCAGCATTTATGAGAGTCATGATTAAAGACATTTTGACAAAAAATGGTTATGAGGTAGCAGGCGAGGCGGAGAATGGCCTGAAGGCTGTTGAAAAGTATAATGAGACAAAGCCGGACCTTGTTATGATGGATATTACAATGCCAGAGATGGATGGTATTCAGGCTCTCAAAAAAATCAAAGAAAGCGATGGCGGGGCAACTGTTATTATGTGCTCGGCTATGGGACAGCAGGCAATGGTAATTGAGTCCATCCAGTCAGGGGCAAAAGACTTTATTGTTAAGCCATTCCAGGCAGACAGAGTGTTAGAAGCTGTTAAGAAAGCTATTGGTTAATGGATGTCGGAAATGTACTGCAGCTATTAGCAGCCATTTTTGCTTTTGCCATTGTGCTTTTGGCTACTTATTATCTGACAAAGTGGATTGCAAAGTCAGGGGTAGTGCAGTCAAGATCACGGAATATTAAAGTGATTGAAACGTTTAAGATTGCACCAAACAAATATATTCAGATTATCCAGCTAGGCTCAAAATATTATTCTATTGGCGTGACCAAGGATCATATAACCTTTTTGACAGACCTGGATGAGCAGCAGCTGGATATATCGGAAATACCGCCCGTATCCGGGCAGGCTCCGTTTGCAGATTTACTGAAAAAAATTTCCAAGGGGAAAATTTCCCGGGATAAATAAAAAATAGAAAAGGTTGGTATTTATGAAGACACAGAAGAAAATACGTCAGAATTGGTTGCGCTATGGTATTCTGTTGGCTCTGTTCTGTATATTAACCTTTTTTTGTAGTACAAAGGTTTATGCTGCCCCAGTGGATTCCAAAGCGAATGTGGATCATGTAGAGGGCGGCGGTACTACTGCTGATACGCAGGATCCGGACAGCCCGGAGGATTTTGAATTAAATATTACGTCAAATGCAGGAAGCTCCAGCTTGTCCGCAAGCATGAGGATGCTTCTTGTATTGACGCTTTTGTCACTGGCACCATTTATTTTGATTATGGTAACATCTTTTACCAGAATAATTGTGGTGCTTCATTTTCTGCGTTCTGCATTGGGAACTCAGACAACACCTCCCAATCAGGTATTGATTGGACTTGCCCTGTTTTTGACGCTTTTTATCATGACTCCGGTGATGACACAGGTGAACACTGACTGTATCCAGCCCTTTGAGCAGGGGGAGCTGACACAGGAGGAGGCGCTGAATGCGGGGATGAAACCGATTCGGACATTTATGTTTGAGCAGACGAACCGGAAAGACATTAAGTTATTTCTTGATATTCAAAACCAGAATGAAACCTCAGCAGAGGATATCACAAATGAGGACCAGATTCCTACAACGGTTCTTATTCCGGCGTTTATGATTAGTGAGCTCAGGACCGCATTCATTATTGGTTTTATGATATATCTGCCATTTATTGTTATCGATATGGTGGTGGCGTCAACTCTGATGTCAATGGGTATGATGATGCTCCCGCCAACGACAATATCTATGCCGTTCAAAATACTTTTATTTGTTTTGGCAGATGGCTGGAACCTGGTAGTAGGCCAGCTTGTAAAAACATTTTACTGACAGGAGGCGATTGAATGACGGATGCTGATGTACTGGATATCACACAGGATATGGTCTGGTGCATACTGAAGTGTGCAGCGCCTTTGTTGCTTGTATCGCTGATAGTGGGACTTATTATCAGTATATTCCAGACAGTGACATCCATTCAGGAGCAGACGCTTACGTTTGTTCCCAAACTGGTTTCCATCTTTATTGCCCTGCTTCTGTGCGGGGGTTGGATTATGAACAACTGCGTTGAATTTTTGAATAGTCTCTGTACCCATTTCGCAGCTTATACCGGAGGCTGAGTATGAGTTTTACGATTGAGAACCTGGAATATGATTTAATGGTGCTTGTCCGGATATCATCCTTTGTTATGGCAGCTCCCTTTTTTGGGTATCGCTCCATTCCGATTCGCATCAAAGCGGCTATCAGTGTTTTACTAAGCATTGTTGTACTTTATGCGGTGCCTCCGACGGTCCTCTCATATGAGGGGGTGTTTGGTTTTTCTGTTCTTATTATGAAAGAAGCTTTGGTTGGAGTGGTGCTGGGGCTGATGTGTAATCTGTGCTTTTATATTGTAAGTCTTGCAGGACAGATTATGGATATGGAAATGGGGCTTTCCATGGCGAATATGTATGATCCGACAACCAATATACAGGTTACTGTAACAGGAAATATATATAATTATTATTTAATGCTTGTGTTAGTAGTTACCAACACGCATTATTATATTATCCGGGCAATTACAGATTCTTTCCGGTATGTTCCTATTGGTGAGGCGATTATTCGGACAAATGTGCTGAAAGATCTTATCGTGGGTTTTATGGCAAATTATTTTATTATTGCCATTCGTATTGTTCTCCCGGTATTTTGTTGCATGTTGTTAATCAATGTGATTCTCGGTGTGTTGACAAAGGCGGCGCCTCAGATGAATATGTTTGCTGTGGGTATTCAGATCAAGGTTATTGTGGGGATTATCCTGCTGATTATTCTTGTTCAGACACTTCCGACTGTTTCAGATTTTATCTTCCAGGAGATGAAAGAGGTTATTACAGATGTGATGCACTCATTCTCCCCTTGAAAAGGAGGTTAACGATACATGGTTTTGGAATATAACCTGCAGTTTTTTGCCAAGCAGGGAGACGGCGGTGAAAAGACAGAGCCGGCCACCCCACGAAAACTGGAAAAGGCAAGGGAAGAGGGGCAGGTGGCTAAGAGTCAGGATATTAATACAGCGGTCCTGCTTCTTATCCTTTTTGGTGGTTTGAGAATTTTTGGAAGTTTTATGTATGACAGAATTTCTGCCATGTATGAATTTTATTATAATGCCATCTCGGATTATGCAACAGAGGAGTTTACGGTATCGCGGGCAATGGGCCTCTTTAGTTTTGGCTTAAAAGAAATTATTCTTATCATCCTGCCTATTATTGTTTTTGCGTTACTAGGTGCTTTTGTGTCTAACGTAGTACAGGTCAAATGGAAAGTAACGCTGAAACCAATGATGCCCAAGCTCTCAAAAATAAATCCGATAAACGGGTTTAAGAGATTTTTTTCAAAGGATAAACTTTTTGACTTATTAAAAGCAGTTGTAAAAGTTGGTATATTGTTTTATGTAGCATATTCGTCGCTAAAGGATGAATGGGGATTAATTACAAATATTTATCAGCTGGATTATGTATCAGCGGTCTGTCTGATTGTTGATACGGTATTAGGCATTGCATTGAAAATCAGTCTTGTTTTTTTTGTACTGGCATTTGCGGATTGGGCTTATCAGAAGCATAAGTTTAAGACCGATATGAAAATGTCAAAGCAGGAAGTGAAGGATGAATATAAAAATACCGAGGGAAATCCGCAGATTAAAGGTCAAATCCGACGTAAGATGCAGGAGGCTTCCAGACGGCGAATGATGCAGGCACTGCCGGAAGCAGATGTGGTAATTACAAACCCGACCCACCTGGCAGTAGCCATAAAGTACGACAAAGAGAAAGCAGAGGCCCCTGTTGTGATTGCGAAGGGAGCGGATTATCTGGCAAATCGTATCAAAGAAGTGGCCAGGGATAATCGGATAGAAATTGTTGAAAATAAGCCGCTGGCGCGTATGCTCTATTTTAATGTGGAAATCGGAGATCAGATTCCACCGGAGCTGTATCAGACGGTAGCGGAAATACTGGCTTATGTCTATGGACTTCAGGGCAAGGTCAGCTGATTGTTTCATTAGGATAAGAGAAGAAAGGAGGGATTTGGATGCAAAAGGCAGATATCGCACTCGGTGCTTTTATACTTGTGCCAATACTGTGTTTGATTATTCCAGTTCCCCTTGTAGTTTTGGACTTTTTATTTGCCCTGAATATTTTATTAGCGATGGTTATTCTGTTCAATGCGCTTTTTTCAAAAGAGCCGTTGGACATGTCGGCATTTCCAACTTTGCTGCTCTTAACGACATTGTTCCGCCTGGCGCTAAATGTGAGCTCCACTAGAAATATTCTTCTGTATGGAGAGGCAGGTAATGTCGTAGAGACCTTTGGTAACTTTGTTGGCGGAGGTAATCTGGTTGTCGGCGGAATCGTATTTTTTATACTGGTTATCATGCAGCTGATTGTTATCAATAAAGGTTCTGAACGTGTGTCTGAGGTTACGGCGCGATTCACTCTGGATGCTATGCCCGGTAAGCAGATGGCAATTGATGCTGACTTGAACACCGGTGCGATTACGGATGAGGAGGCAAAGGAACGAAGAGAAAAAATTCAGCAGGAATCTGCGTTCTTTGGTTCCATGGATGGTGCTACAAAATATGTGAAGGGGGATGCAACAGCCGGGTTGATTATCACAGTTCTCAACTTTGTCGGCGGTATTGCCCTCGGGGTGCTTATGAATGGTATGGATATGAATGCAGCTGTCCAGACCTATTCCATTTTGACAATTGGTGACGGACTTACAAGCCAGATACCATCGCTTATGATTTCTCTGGCTACCGGTATTCTCGTTACAAAGAGTTCAAAGGAAGCCGATGTTGGAAATATATTAAAAAGACAGCTTTTCTCAACGCCTAAGGTGCTTACTATTGTTGGTATTGCACTTGTGGGCCTGGGATTATTTACGCCGCTCAATATTGTGATTTTCTGTGGTTATGGTATTTTGATGATTGTTACGGCGCAAATGATGCGAAATGAGCTTGAAATGACAGAGATTGATGATTCTGTGGCAGAGGACGAGGAGTCGGCGGAGGAAATCCGGCGGCCGGAGAATGTCAATTCCCTGCTTCAGGTGGATGCGATTGAGCTGGAGTTTGGTTATGGTATTATTCCTTTGGCCGATGTGAATCAGGGCGGTGATCTTCTTGACCGCGTGGTCATGATAAGGCGGCAGATTGCTTTAGAGCTCGGATGTGTTGTGCCGATGATTCGTCTGCGTGATAACATCCAGCTGAATCCGAACCAGTATCTGATTAAGATAAAGGGTGTTCCGGTCAGTGAGGGAGAAATTTTGTTTGACCACTATATGGCGATGAACCCTGGTTATGTGGAGGAGGAAATCAGTGGTATTCCGACCTTTGAGCCATCGTATCACCTGCCGGCAATATGGATTACCGAGAGCCAGCGGGAACGTGCGGAGTCCCTTGGCTATACGGTTGTTGACCCGCCGTCCATTATTGCTACCCATTTAATGGAAATTATCCGTACCCATCTGGACGAACTTATTACCAGACAGGATGTACAGAATCTTATTGATAATGTTAAGGATGCCAATACAACGCTTGTATCTGAGCTTGTTCCTAAATTGCTCAGTGTCGGCGAAATCCAGAAAGTTTTGCAAAATCTTCTGGCAGAGGGTATTTCTATCCGTGATTTGGTAACAATTTTTGAGACACTTGCCGATTATGCATCGACAACAAGGGATACGGATGTATTGACAGAATATGTCAGACAGAATCTAAAGCGGGCGATTTCCAACCAGTATTTCAGCGGAAGCGAGCCTACCAGCGTGGTAACGCTTGATCCACAGGCAGAGCAGGAAATTATGAATTCTGTAAAACAGACAGAACAGGGGTCTTATCTGGCACTTGATCCGGATTATACCGGGCGTTTGATGAATGCGCTGAAAGAGGAGACAAATAAACTGGAGGAGCTTGGAAAGACACCAATTATCATTACTTCCCCGATTGTTCGGATGTATTTTAAAAAGTTGACAGCAGAGCAGTTTAGAAATCTGCATGTTTTATCATATAATGAGATTGATTCCGATGTGGAATTGCAATCAGTTGGGATGGTGACTGTTGAATGATAATCAAAAAATATCTTGCCAAATCAGAACAGGAAGCAATTGAGATGGCCAGGGAGGACCTCGGCAGCAATGCTGTTGTGATGAATATAAAAAAGGTCCGTCCAAAGGGAATGGCCAAAATTTTCATGCGCGGCAAGGTGGAAGTGACAGCGGCCCTGGAGGACAGCGAGGCCGGCCATATTGATGTGGAGATACCAAAGGAAACACCAACGGAAATAGCGGCACAGCCAAAGCACCAGGAGAGTTTGAAAGAGGATGAGCAGAATATTCAGGATAAACTTATGACTCTTCAGCTTTTATTGGAGAAGCAGATGAAAGAATCGGGTCAGGAGAATAAGAATCCAACAAAACAAAATGTCAGCAGTGAAGTACAAGAGACAGAGGAACAGGACAAGGAGAGGGAGGAACAGAGGGCAGAGGACAAGACAGCAGCTTATCAGAAGCTTGTATATAAACAGTTGGTTCAGAATGAGGTGGACAGTGAGATTGCAGAATCTATCATACAGGAGATATCCCGTTCCCTGCCATCTGACGCTGCGGTAGATCAGATTCTTGCCAGTGTATACCAGAAGATTATCCTTATGATGGGTCAGCCGTATTTGATTGAGCCTGAGCAGAAAAAAAGGACGCAATATGTCTTTTTTCTTGGTTCAACAGGAGTTGGAAAGACAACGACAATTGCAAAGATTGCCTCAAAGCTGAAATTGGATAAAAATGCAAATATAGCTCTTGTTACAGCGGACACTTACCGTATTGCTGCTGTTGAGCAGCTCAAAACGTATGCCAATATCCTCTCCGTTCCGTTAAAGGTAATTTATACCCCGGATGAATTAGGAAAGATGTCGGATGATTTGGAGGAATATGATGTGTGTCTTGTGGATACAGCAGGGCGCTCCCATAAAAATAAAGACCAGATTGAGGATATCCGTGAATTAATTGAGCAGGTTCCCATAGGGGACAGACAGGTTTATCTTGTATTAAATGCCGGGACAAAATACAGGGATTTATTAGAGATTGCCTCTATCTATGCGAGGCTGACAGATTTTGCTATTATATTTACAAAGCTGGATGAGACTTCATCCTCCGGTATTATGCTGAATTTAAAAGTCAAAACAAAATGTCCTCTGTCTTATATCACCTGGGGACAAAATGTACCGGATGATATAGGAAAAGTAGATGCTCAGAGAGTGGCAAAGGAGCTATTAAGCGGTAATATGAAAAACGAATAGAAGAAGTGAGGGACAAAAATGGACCAGGCAGAAAGCTTGCGAAATATTATAAAAAAACAGAATATGGAATCTGCAAAACGGACTGCCCGGGTTATTACTGTAACATCCGGCAAGGGGGGCGTGGGAAAATCAAGTATTACTTTGAATCTTGCCATTCAGTTAAGCCGTATGGGACATAGAGTTATTGTGCTGGACGCGGATTTTGGTCTGGCCAATATTGAGATTATGCTGGGAATTCGCCCCAGGTATAATTTATCAGATTTGATGTTTCACGGAAAAGTAATGAGGGATATTATTTCCTATGGACCGGAGGGGGTTGGATTTATTTCCGGTGGTTCCGGTATTCAGGAAATGGTGAACCTGACGAGAGACCAGGTGTATCAGCTGATTCAAAAAATGGAAGAATTAGACCGGCTTGCCGATATTATTCTTATTGATACAGGGGCAGGTGTCGGTGATTCCGTACTTGAGTTTGTAGCAGCGAGTGAAGAAGTGATTTTAGTGGCGACACCGGAACCAACTTCAATTACGGATGCTTACGCACTTTTAAAGATGTTAAATAAAAATACCTCTTTCCATCGCGGCAAAACAGAAGTTAAAATGATTGCCAATCAGACAAGGAATAGTCGGGAGGCAGATGCCCTTTTTAACAAAATGGGGGAAGTAATTAATAAATTTTTAAATATAGAGGTTGAGTATTTGGGCGGAATACCGTATGATAATAATATGCCAAGGGCGATTATGAAACAGGAGCCCATTAGCATTGCGGCACCTGCTTCCCAGGCGTCACGTTCTTTGGCGCAGATTACGGGGAAATTGGACAGCAGGGAGAGCAATGGGCGCGGATTTGGTATTATGCAGTTATTTACCAGTGTTATCCGTATGCGCTTTCATAAAAATTAAGAGAAAGGATGAAGGTGAGTGGCGGTTTTAGATTATACATATTTTGAAATTGGTGACCGGATTGAATTGACGCAGCTGACAAGTTCGGGGTTCCGAAAGGTATCAGATAAAAAATATGGCAGTAAAGTGCTTGATTTTGATGGAATCCGGACCGCAAAGCTGGCAATGCCCATTTATGAAGGACGCCCGATACCATTAGATATAGGGGATACGTACCAGCTCTGCTTTTTTACAAAGGCAGGCATGTATCAGTGTAAAGCAATAATAAAAAAGGGATATACGGAAGAAAAGATTCATGTGATGGATGTGCAGCTGACCGGGGAAATGACCAAATTTCAGCGGCGCAAATTTTATCGGCTTGACAGTGTGTTCCCAATGAAGTTCAGGGCAGTATCTGATATAGAAATTTTGCTTAAGGAGCAGTTAGAAAAAGATAATTTCGACACGATGGAAGATAAAGAAATATGTATCGGTGCCATTAAAAAGCTGGCAAAGGAATGGCAGGAGGGTACGGTGTCCGATATCAGTGGAGGCGGTATCCGTTTTCACAGTCAGGATGAGTATGCTGCGGATACGAAAATGGAGGTGATGCTTCCGTTATCCTTTTCCAGTGGCATTGTGCCGATTCAGTTTATCATGAAGGTGGTTACCTGTTCCTTAACAGATAGAAACCGCTTTGCTTACGAGATTCGCGGCGAATTTGAGAATGTAAAAGATACCGAGAGGGAAACCGTTATTCGATATGTTTTTGAAGAACAGCGAAGAAGAATGAGGAAGTGAAGATTTATTTATGTTAAAAAAAGTGTTGATTGTTGATGACTCTGCACTTATGAGAAGGCTCTTGTCTGATATAATAGAAGAAGATGAACAGTTGACAGTTGCGGATACAGCGAGAAACGGTCTGAACGCCATTGAGCTAATCATGATGGGCAAAAAATATGATATCGTCCTTTTGGATTTACAGATGCCTAAGATGGATGGTATTACTTTTTTGAAGGAGCTGAGGAAAACAAAGGCGTCCATTCCCGTTTTAGTTGTGAGTTCCATTGCCGGAGAAACCGGTAAAGAGACCATAGAGGCATTGGAGCTTGGTGCGTTTGATTTTGTCAGAAAGCCGTCGGAGCGTGTGGGCGAGGCATATATGATGTTTCGTCATGAGCTTTTGATGCGGGTGTATTGTGCCTGTGGATTGAAGGAAGATACGGCTGAACATAAACCAATAGACCGTTTAAAGCTGAAACAGAAGGAACAGGAGATACACAGACGCCCGGTAGGGAATGCGCCTAAACCCCGGATAAGAAAAGGTGATAAGTTAGTTGTTATTGCTTCTTCGACAGGGGGGCCAAAGGCACTCCAGTCTGTAGTTCCGGTGTTTCCGGCAGGATTTCCATACCCAATTGTTGTTGTTCAGCATATGCCTGTTGGTTTTACGGCATCCCTGGCAAGCAGATTAGATGAACTCAGCCCTCTTCATGTAAAAGAAGCAGAGGATGGGGAGTTATTAAAAAAGGGTTATGTCTATATTGCACAGGGAGGAAAACAGTGTGAGCTGATTCAGAAAGAAGCGGGAAAATATGTTTTTTCAGAGAATGATAAACCGGCCCGTGGAGGATTGAGACCATGTGCGGACATATTTTTTGAATCTCTTGTGCATACCTCTTTTGAGGAAGTTATTTGCGGAGTCCTGACCGGGATGGGGGCAGATGGAAGCAAGGGGATTCAGACGGTAAAGACCTGTAAAAAGGTAAAGGTTGTTGCTCAGAATGAGGAAACATGTGTAGTGTATGGTATGCCGCGGGCAGCAAAATTGCTGGGTGTAGTAGATGATATGGTGCCACTGGACCATGTGGCCAGTATGATGATGAGGAAAGTGTGAATGGAGGAACAAAATGGATACGAGCCAATATTTAGATTTATTTATCGATGAGACCAAAGAGCATTTACAAAGTCTGAATGAGCATGTTCTGGTGTTGGAAAAAGAACCGGAGAATGCAGATACGGTAAATGAAATCTTTCGCGCGGCGCATACGTTAAAGGGTATGGCGGGTACAATGGGGTTTGCCCGTATGCAGCGCCTGACACATGATTTAGAGAATGTATTTTCAGAAATCCGCAATGGAAATATGAAAGCGAGTCCGAAGCTTATCGATGTATTGTTTCGCGGATTGGATGCCCTGGAATCTTATCTGGATATTATCTCATCAGAGGGAAATGAAGGAACAGAGGATAACGAGGATATTATTAACGACTTAAATTCATTGCTGGAAGAAGGCAGTAGTGCTGCTCCGGCTTCAGACGGAGACGGTGCGAAGAAAGAGGAAGAACCTGCACAGGAACAGGCAGAAGCAGAATCGGAAACGCCAAAGAGCACCAAAGAGGAAAAATACTCAAAAATTCCGATTTCTGATTTTGAGATTTCAGCAATGAAAACGGCGAAGGATGAGGGCAAGCATTTATATGGTATTACCGTATATCTGCAGGAGGACTGCATACTGAAATCTGCCCGGGCTTTCCTTGTATTTAAGTCGGTGGAGAATAAAGGTGAGCTGATTAAATCTGTTCCGACGACCGAACAAATTGAGGACGAAGAATTTGATTTGGATTTCAGTTGGATTCTCGCAACCACAGAGAGTAAGGAAAAAATACATAAACTGATTTCAAATGTCTCTGAAATCGGAGATGTGATAATTGATGATTATAAAGTGCCGGGTGAGGCAGAGGAGAAAACAGATTCCAAAAAAGCAGGGACGTCGAAATCGCCGGAAAAAGCTGCTAACAGCGTTGCAGCAGGCAATGGTGCAAGTAGTGCCGCAGCAAATAATAATGCCGGTGCAGCGAATAAACAGGAGGACAAGCCAAAGGCAAAAGCAAAGGTGGGAAGCCGTTCTGTTCGTGTGGATATTGATAAGCTTGACACGCTTATGAATCTTGTCAGTGAGCTTATTATAGCGAAAAACGGACTGGTTTCTGTCAGCTCCGGGGATACAGGAAAAATTGAGAATACACAGTCGTTCCATGAACAGATTGAGTATCTGGAAAGAGTTACAACGAATCTCCATGAATCTGTTATGAAAGTGCGAATGGTGCCGATTGAGAGCGTTGTAAATCGTTTTCCACGTATGATTCGTGACCTGAATCGTAAATTAAATAAAAAAATGGAACTGTATATGTCCGGTGAGGAGACAGAGCTTGACCGTACAGTAATAGATGAGATTGGTGATCCGCTGATGCATCTGCTCCGTAACTCAGCTGACCATGGCCTGGAGAGCAATGAGGAACGCCGTCGTCTCGGAAAACCGGAAACGGGTTCTATCTTTTTGGATGCTTATCAGGATGGTAATAATGTAATTATTGATGTCAGAGATGATGGTGCCGGCATTGACATAAATAAAGTAAAAAACAAGGCTTTAGAGAGAGGTACCATTACAGAAAAGCAGGCAGAGTCAATGACGAGTAAGGAATTTATTGATCTCTTGTTCCAGCCAAGTTTTTCTACAGCAGATAAAATTACTGATGTATCCGGCCGTGGTGTAGGATTGGATGTTGTTAAGACAAAAATTGAAGCACTTGGCGGCAGCATCAGTGCTAAGACGGTTGCCGGGGAGGGCTCTACCTTCAGTATACAGCTGCCTCTTACATTGGCTATTATTCAGGCACTTATGGTTGAAGTCAGAAATGAAAAATATGCGATTCCACTTGGCAATATCAATGGAATCGAGGATATCACAAAAGAAGAGATATGCTTTGTGCAGTCGAAAGAGGTTATCCATCTGCGCGGCAATGTAATTCCGATTATCCGTCTGGATCAGATTCTTGATTTTGAAGATGTACAGGAGGAGGAGCCGGACGCTCTGATTGTTGTGGTAATTAAGAAAGGTGACCAGCAGGTAGGTCTTGTGGTGGATAATTTGTTAGGACAGCAGGAAACCGTTATTAAGTCTATGGGAAGCCATATCACCAGTGACAAGCTCTTTAGCGGAGCTACGATTCTCGGTGATGGTGAGGTTGCCCTGATTTTGGATACGAACACATTAATTTAGGGGGTGCCGGAATGGACGAGAAGATGAGTACATCAGAAGTTGTAAACGAGGTTCAATATATTGTTGTAAAGCTTGGTGGAGAGCATTATGGGATTGATATTGCCCATATAGATAATATTGTGCGTATGTCCCGCATTACCCGTGTGCCAAAATCGCAGCCCTATTATGTGGGAGTGATTAACCTGCGCGGTGAGGTTGTGCCAATTATGAGCCTGCGCAGAAGGTTTGGACTGGATAATGATGAGTATGGCAATCAGACAAGAATCATTATTATCCGTCTGGAGGATATGTCCATGATTGGATTTGTGGTGGATGAGGTCCGCGAGGTAGTAAATATTGATACAAGAACAATAGAAAAACCGGCGTTTAAGCTGGATGAAAAGAAGGCAACCTATCTTGCCGGGATTGGAAAAAATGGGGACAGCCTTGTTTCCCTGCTGGATATTAAGGCCGTTATTTCAGAGAAAAAAGCAGAATAGTTTCGTGATACGGGGTAGGAATCCCGCTGCAAAAGATTACAACCCTTGGACGTGGTTCCTGTCTGGGGGTTGTCTTATATGATAGAACAACTGGAAATTGATATGTGTAGACGTGCGCGAATGGGGGTTAAGTATGAAATATCGTTTTATTCCGGCATGTGTAATGCTTGCAGCAGGATTGGTGTGCTGCCTGCTTAGCGTTGTCCAGGGATGGCCTGTTATGAATAGTTTGATTACGCTTGCAATTGTTTTGCTGTTGTTTTATATTATCGGACAGATTGCCGCACAGATTATCGGGAAGGTACAGGCAGAGAATCAGGCAATGCAGGAAGCAGAACGTAAGAGACAGGAAGAGGAAGAGCGTCTGAGACAGGAGGAAGAAGAGAGAAGATTACGGGAGGAAAAAGAAGCGGCAGAGTTTGCCGGAGAAGACGATGCAATATAACCAGGAAAGGATTTAATCGATGAGGGAAGCGGAAAGAAAAAAGCTTTGGGATCAGTATATGAAGAACAAGACGCCGGAAATCCGCGAGCAGTTGATTTTGGAGTATGCGAATGTTGTAAACCTGGTAGCTGGGCGTCTGAGCATGTATTTGGGTTATACGGTAGAGTATGACGATTTAGTAGGGTATGGGATTTTCGGATTAATTGATGCGATTGATAAATATGATACGACAAAAAACGTAAAATTTGAAACCTACGCAAGTCTTAGGATTCGGGGTTCTATTTTAGATCAAATCCGCAGAATGGATTGGATTCCCAGAACACTTAGACAGAAACAAAAGCAGATGGATACGGCGGCAGCTAAATTAGAGGCAGAAAACGGAAGGCCGGCCACAGCAGATGAGATAGCCGTTGAGCTTGGGATTTCAAGGGAAGAGTATGATAATTGGAAAACAGAGGCAGAGTTTACCAACATGGTTTCTCTGGACGATTATCTGGAACAGGGCAGCGAAGGACGGATGGAGACCTTTGGGGCAAAGTTTGAACAGCCGGAAAATGCAATACAGAAAAAAGAACTAAAAGAGATGCTGGTAGAGGCACTGAATATGCTGACGGAAAAAGAACAGAAAGTAATTACATTTTATTATTATGAGGAGCTTACGCTCAAGGAGATTAGTCAGATTTTGAGTGTTTCGGAGTCCAGGGTCTCTCAGCTGCATACAAAAGCACTTCAAAAAATTAAGGGACATTTAGGAGATGCGGTAGATTTATTGAATTTGTTTTAGGAGAGGAGAGAAAATGGCGTTAAACGGTTATTTTCAATTGGAGAGTGATGGCAAAAGCGTGAGGCTTCATGTATTTCCTCCAGCAGATGGGGGGCAGCCGGTAACGACTGAGGAAGTGCTTAGATACCTTGAACTGATATCATTTGAGAATTTTGAACTAGTAGATTTAGATAATTATATAAAGGCGCAGGAATATGTAAATCCGCTGTTGCTTGCAGATGTTGAAATGATTCCGGAGGCAGAGCGTTGTGTTGTCAGTTTTACGGAGAAGGCGGAGCGGGCACTGGTTCGCTTTTACCCACCCAGTACGGGAGGGAATCTTTTGACGTTAGATGATATAGTGAGTGATTTACAATTTGCCGGAATAAAGCATGGAATCCGTAAAAAGGCGATTCAGCATTTTTTGGATAATCGGGAATATTGCAGGGATTATATTATGGCAAAGGCGACTGCTCCCATAGAGGGGCATGACGCCTCCATTGAGTATTTTTTTGATATTAATGCAACGGCAAAACCAAAGCAGAATGAGGACGGCAGCGTAGATTTCCATCAATTAGGAAATATCGAACTTGCCGAGGAGGGTATGAAACTTGCCACATTGACACCTGCGGATAAAGGAAGACCGGGAATTTCTGTACTCGGTACGCCGCTTCCACCTAAAAAAGTAAAGGTATTAAGATTGCGGTACGGACGCAATATCCGCATGTCGGATGATAAGTGTAACCTCTACGCAGAGGTGCCGGGTCATGTAACTTTGGTAGAGGATATGGTAATGCTCTCAGATGTATACCGCGTTCCAGCTAATGTAGATGCTTCTACCGGGGATATTAAGTTTAACGGCACAGTTGAGGTGACGGGTAACGTCAATACCGGTTATGCGATTGATGCTACCGGAGATATTGTTGTGAATGGCGTTGTGGAGGGTGCTGTTCTCAATTCCGGTGGCAATATTGTATTAAAGCGGGGCATGCAGGGCATGGAACGGGGAGAACTTAGAGCTGCCGGGAATATTACAGCTAAGTTTTTGGAAAACTGTAAAGTAAAGTGTGAAGGGGGCTTAATGGCAGATGCTGTTCTGCACAGTGAGGTAGAATGCAAGGAGGCCATAGAAATCAAAGGGAAAAAGGGCCTGATAAACGGCGGTTTCATGAGGACATATGCAACGATTACGGCAACATCTATTGGCTCTACGATGGGGACCTCCACTACAGTAGAGGTGATGTCAGAACGGGAACTTGCGCTTAGAAGAAATGATTTAAAAGAAAAAGTCGAGGAAAAGGAAAGCGAGCTGAAGAAAATTGAGGCGGTAGCAGAGACTGTAAAGCAGCTGCTTGCCCAGAAGAAGGAAATCACGCCGGAACAGCACGAGTATATCCGGCAGGCAACGAAAGTAAAGCCTTTGATAAAAAAAGAAATACATGAGATGAAATATGAGGCAGACAGCCTTCAGGAAATGATAGATAAGAACAGGGGGTCCTGTATTAAGGTAAACGGAGAGCTGTTTTCAGGCGTAAAAATTATTGTAAAGGACGCTATGAGAATTCAGCAGGAGCATTTGAGCCATTGTCGATTTGTTCGGGATGGCGCTGATGTAAAAATGGAAGGTCTGTAAAGGAGAGTGACATATATGGCCATGAATTCTATTGATCAGCTTACGATGCTGCCGAGGACAGTTGAGGCGGCGCAGATACAGGGGCGAGAGCAAAATCAGGCACAAAATGCTGTAGAACAGCCAGCTCTTATGTTTCAGCAAAAGACGGAACAGGAAGCAAGAAAAACGGTAGAGATGCAAAAGAGCGATGCCGAAGAGTACGATTTACAAGACGGTGAGGGCAGAGGCGGGAATGCTGGAGCAAGGAAGAGAAAGAAACAAAAGAGAGAAACGCGGGAGGCCCCGGTGGCACCCCGCTCAGATAGTAGCTTTGATATTATGATATAGGAATGGATATTATATGACAGGAATAGAAATTTGTTTAATTATTATTGGAATTGCTTGTGTATGTGCAAGTTTTTTTGTGAGCCGGAAAACGGCATTACAGGAGGTTTCAGATTCACATGGAGGCAGTCATCCGTCAGCGGAAATATGGACAGAGAAGGATGAGCAGATTGTTAAACAGCGTCTGGAAGAAATTTTACAGGAGCAGCAGGAAGAGTATATTGATGAGGCAAAAGACCGTATGGGTCAGATATGTAATGAGAAGATAATGGCCGTTGATGAATTTACGAAGCAGATTTTGGAGAAAATTAATAGTAACCATCAGGAAGTAGTCTTTATGTATAATATGCTCAATGAAAAGCAAAAAGAGCTGAAAACAGTAATGACGGAAACTGTGAAGCCGGTGTCAAATCAGATGCAGCAGGAAGAGAAACCTGCTCCGGTAAAGAAAAATGCTTCTGTGGTCCATGCTGAAAAGGCAGTGAGGACGGAAAATCTGACGCCGGAAGTAGATCCTTCAATATTCCAGCCAGCCCCTACCCAGGCGGGTGTATTGACAGGACTTGCCCAGGTGAAAAAATCAAAGAAAGTAACTGGCGCCAGTCAAAATACCACAAAGCAGAAAAAAAATGATGTTGCTATGCAACAGTCAGATGTAGAGGATAATTTACAGACGTCTGAGGTATCAGGAAATGTAAATCTTCAGATTCAGAAAATGTATAAAGCCGGTAAATCAGTACTGGATATTTCAAAAGAGCTGGATATTGGGCAAGGTGAGGTAAAACTGGTAATTGCCCTGTATGAAGGCAGAAAAGGATAGATAGATGATTATGGAGGAGTAAATGAAAATAAGATTTTTTCTCCGGGGTCTTGGAGCAGGAATTATTTTAACTGCTCTCATACTCTGTGTGGGTTATCGGGTAAATGCTCCGGAACAGAATATTGTTGAGGAAGCCAGAAAGCTTGGCATGGTCTTTCCGGAGGGAACTTCTGTCCCTACGGGTACAGCATCACGGCAGCAAGGCGAGACTTCGCCCGGCGAGATTTCGCCAGTTGAGACTTCGTCAGGCAAGATTCCATCTGGGAAAACTTCTGCAAGTATGTCAGCAGCTCCCGCAGAAACATCAAATTCAGCAGGAGTGAAAAAGGGACAGTCTGCAAAGGTTCAGGGAACACGGTTTACTGTGCGGGGAGGGCTTCTCTCCAGTTCGGTTGCCAGAGAGATGATGGAGGCCGGTATTATAAAAAGTGATAAAGTATTAGATGATCTATTGGAAAAGAACGGATATGCCAGAGAGATACAGGCGGGGACCTATTTTATACCTGCGGGCTCTACCTATGAAGAAATTGCAAAAATCATTACCGGGCGGCAGTAAAATAATGCAGCAAAATTTTGCAGGGAGTGATACTTGTGAACGAGAAAGACACCAGGGATGTGCTGAACAAAGAGTTGTTGAGCGAAGATGAGCTGGAGGAGATACAGGCAGAGATTCACACACTGCCAATTGGATATATTTCCCGAAAGGTAATAAGTGGGAAAGAGTATTTTTACAGACAGTGGGCGGAAAACGGTAAAACCAAAAGTCAGTATATAAAAAAAAGAGATTTGGATACAGTGCGGGACCAAATAGCGAGACGCAAAGAGCTTCAGTCTATTTTAAAAAAGGCAATGTCTAATCAGAATAAATCTTTCGCACAGGTACAAAAAATGCCGGAGTTCGAGACAAATGTTTTGAGCGGCCGGCTTTTAGTGCAATTGGCAGAATGTGCGGCGGACAGTATAAGGAGCAGTGCGGCAAAGGAGCTTGCTGCCTACCTTGAGGATACGGTAGAAAAACGAGTGTGCCTTTTGCTTGGTTTGCGCAAAACCGGGAAAACAATGATGATATATCAGTCTATATGTGATAGTAGGCCGGAGAATAGGGAAAAGACGGCTTATATCCGCATGACAGCGGCGGATGGACGGAAGGAGCTGCTCAGAGATGTGAAAAAGCTGGCAGAGAAAGGGTTTTGTTATCTGTTTATAGACGAAGTACCGCTGTGGGATGAGTTTGCTGCCACAGTGGAGTTGTTGTCTGATATATATGGTAAAATGGGGATGAAAATTGTTATTTCCGCTATGAATGCGGCAGGAGCAGTGAAAGTGATAAAGGCAAATCTTTTTGATAAAGTTATTGCTATACATACCACGCTGTTGTCCTTTGGAGAGTATAACCAGATATTTGGGAGAACATCCCTTGATGATTTTTTGTTGTGCGGGGGAATGATGCAGACGGGCACTGTATGGGGAGAAGATGCCGCTATTCCGTTGAGGGAAGAACAATTTGTAGAGGCCTATATTGACAATGTAATCTGTCAGGATATGGGACAGGATAAATCGGATAATATTAAAGAAGTAATCTATAATCTGAATGAAGAAATTATTATTTCCATTTTTTCGCATGATTTTAAAATGTATGACTGGCAGGGAGTAGCAAAAAAGCTGCGTGGAGGAATGGTTTTTGATGATGAGGAAACACAGGAAGCAGTCCGATATCTGACAGAACTTGATTTGTATGTACCCTATACTACAATAAGGTTAAAAACGGGAGAAAGGCTGGAAGAAAAGGGGATTTTTGCGTTGCCATGGATACGCAGTTCACAGGTTAAAACGTTATTGGATGCCTTTATGAGTGACCATTATTTTGCAAATCTTTCCGAACGGGATAAACAGCTGATTCGGGACAGGATGTTTGAGGAAGCAAAAGAGAGAATGCTTGCCGATATCATTTTACACGAAGTGATTTTAATGGCAGCCGGCAGGAATGGGCGTCGAATCAGAGATGGTAAAAAAGTTTGCTGCGGCAAGTCAGCTTGCCACGGCAAAAAGGTTTGCTGTTTGTACATGGAGAACTGTCTTGATGAAAAGGCATTTCTCACCTATGATGCAAAGGCGGCGGAGTGCTGGCTGTACACAGTGAGATACAGGGATGATACGGATACACCGGTTCCTGCATGGATGACAGAAGATGCCATGCGCCATCTCATTGAAGAGAGGTTTGGCAGAATTATTGAAAGTGGTATCCTGTATCTGGGGGAAGAACAGTGGACAGAAAATGGAATTCACTACCAAAATGCAGAGGAATTTCTGTGCTCGTAAAATTTGCATCATTCTCAGGAATGTAGTATAATAAGCTGATACGGTTACATATAGTAATAAGAGATAACAATGGCCATAGGAAGGGACGAAAACGGCAATGATAGTTGAAAACGTAATTGATATGATTGGGAATACTCCGCTTGTAAGTCTGCGGGAAACAATGGGACTTCCCATTTATGCAAAGGCGGAGTTTTTAAATCCCGGGGGAAGTATAAAAGACCGTGTGGCAAAAAATATGGTGGAACAGGCAGAGAAAAGGGGACTTTTGAAAAAAGGCATGACCATCGTGGAGCCGACATCCGGCAATACGGGAATTGGACTCTCTTTTGTTGGCGTGAGAAAGGGCTACAGAGTTATTATTGTTATGCCGGAGAATATGAGCGAGGAGCGGAAAAAGATTATCCATGCTTTAGGGGCTGAGCTTGTTCTGACACCGCCGGAACTCAGTATAGGCGGTGCAGTAAAAAAAGCGGAGGAGCTTGTGAAAGAAATGGGAAATTGCTTTATGCCGCAGCAGTTTGAAAATCCGGATAATCCCAGGATACATTATGAGACAACAGGACCGGAGCTTTATAAACAATTAGAGGGAAAGGTGGATGTTTTTGTCTCCGGACTGGGAAGCGGTGGGACACTGCAGGGTATTGGTTCCTATTTGAAAGAGAAAAATCCGGATTTGAAAGTGGTGGCAGTAGAGCCGAAAAATGTCTCTGCCCTGCTTGGTCATGAACCGGGCCTGCACAGCATTCAGGGAATCGGTGACGGATTTATACCGGCTGTGCTGGATACAGACTTAATAGATGATGTGATTGAGGTGTCAGACGAGGATGCCATTGCCACTACAAGAGAACTGGCAAGAGTGCAGGGACTTTTGTGCGGAACATCCTCGGGGGCTAACGTTTGGGCATCCTGTCAAATTGCCGGAAAGTATGGAAAAGATAAAATTGTTGCCACGATTCTCGCAGACAGGATGGAGCGCTATTTTAGCACTGGATTATTATAAAAAGACAAAGGAGAGTAATTTGTGAAACGTTTCGTTTTTATTTTCTTGTTTTTGTTTGTTTTTGGAGCGTATGGATTTGGGAGTGTTAAGGAGGTAAAAGCAGGTTCTCTCTCAACAAGAGGAGTATGGGTTTCCTGCTTTGAATATGATGAAATTGGTCTGGCGGGGAAAAATGAGGCAGACTTTTGTGCCAGTGCAGACAGGATATTTTCCAATATCAGGGCAAACGGGTGCAATACCGTTTATTTTCATGTGCGTTCTTTTGATGACGCTATTTATCCTTCTTCAGTAACCGGATGGAGTAAACGGTTGCTGGCGGGGGGAAGTGCTCCAACATACGACCCATTAAAGTTGTTGATACAATATGCCCATAAGTATGGCATAAAATTCCATGCATGGATGAATCCTTACCGGGTGACAATGAAAAAAACATTGAATCCAGGGAATACAGCAACAACCGAGCGGATCGTAAAACAGGTTAAGGAAATTTTGAACCGTTATTCGGTTGATGGCATTCATTTTGACGATTATTTTTACACCTCAGAGAAAAAGTATAATAAGGTTAAAAAAGAAGAGAGGATGGAGCATGTCAATGACCTGATCCATAAAGTCCATAAGGCGGCAAGAAAAAAAGGAAAAGTATTTGGTATCAGTCCTGCCGGGGATATTACATATTGTGAAAAGATAGGGGCAGATATTAAGACATGGATGTCACAGACAGGTTATGTTGATTATATAGCTCCGCAACTGTATTGGTCTGATGATTATAAGTTAAATGGGAAAAAGACAAAACTGTTTCAAGAGAGATTAAAGCTCTGGCGTTCTTTAAATACCCGTGATGTTCCAATGTATATTGGACTGGCACTGTACAAGGCGGGAGAGAGGGTAACGTACGATACGGGATGGAAGAAATCAAATACCAATTTATCCCGGCAGATGAATAAAATCCGATCCGGAAATACAGAGGGATATATATTGTTCTGCTATACCGATTTGTACCGAAAGGGAGCACAAAAGGAAATCAGAAATTATCTTGCTAATATAGGGACATTGCGTCTGAATCGTACCCGTGTTACAAAGAGAAAAGGAAAAAGTTTTCGTTTGAGGGCGAATTCGGTATGGCCGTCCCGTCTGCAGTCAAAACTGCGGTTCGTATCTAAAAATAAAAAGATAGCGGTGGTCAGCCCAAATGGTAAGGTGACAGCAAAAAAGGCAGGGAAAACACGTATTTATGTTTACTGCGGAAGTAAAAGAAAGAGCTGCATAATCAGGGTTAAGAAGAAATAGAGAGGGGGAGTTTATCTGATCCAATGGTTTGATACTGCGGTTCTGGACTGGTTTGTAGCGCATAGGGAACCTTTGCTGACTCCTGTGATGAAGGTATTTACGATGCTGGGGGAGGGCGGCATTATTTGGATATTAATCGGTGTAATACTTCTTTTCTGGAAACAGACAAGACGTACGGGAGCTGTTGTTTTATTATCGCTGTTATTGTGCCTGATTTTTTGTAATGGGATTTTGAAAAATGTGGTTGCCAGGCCGCGCCCGTGTTGGAGAAATCCTGATTTGGCAATGTTAATTGGTATTCCGGGCGATTATTCATTTCCATCCGGGCACAGTGCATCTTCCTTTGCTGCCGCATCCTGTCTCTGTTTTCAATCGCGCCGGGGAGGGGCGGCTGCCTTATTTATGGCGGCTGCTATTGCTGCATCAAGGATGTATTTTTATGTTCACTATCCGACAGATATTCTGGCAGGAATTGTTTTAGGAATTCTTATGGCTTTTCTGGCAGAATGGCTTATGCGGGTGTTGGAGAAGAAAGGGGTATTTCAATGGGGAAAAGTACAAAAGTAAAAATTATTTTTATTGTCGCTCTTGTTGTGGCAGCAGTGTGTACAGCAATTGGGGTAATGGCACACAGCGGTCTGTTTCAGTCCGACAGGACCGAGGCAATGAAGCTTTTGCTTCAGGCTTCTGAGCAGCTCACGTGGTCTGCCACAGATAACTATATTGGGTCAAAAAAGATGACAGGAGAGCTGCTAAAAGAGGGTGGCCAGTTTGATATCAGTATATCGGATCTGAATCCGGGGGACGGTATCTGGAAAGAGATTTTGGGAAGCAGTGATGGACCATCGTCACTTTTCAGGACAGGTGCAGGCGTGGCAGCAGGCTGGGAAGGAATATCGGATTATACGTTTAACTGGAATCAAAAAATTGATAATAGTTCCGGCCGGACAAGCAATGCCGTATCCATTGCAAAAGGGGAAGAGAAGATTTCATATATCAGCTGTCAGGATGAGGATGAGGACTGGATTGCCTTACCGGAACTTCTGGAAGGGAAAGTCTTTCATATAACAGCAAAAGAGAAAAGTGATATGTTTGGAGAACATATTTCTGGAAATAATAGTACAGATATAAAAGATGCGCTGTCTTTTTTGCAGGATTTAGAGGCATTTTTGATAGAAAGTTCCGTGGAAATGCAAAAAGAAATGTTATTTGATAAAATACCGTCTGCCAGTCTCAGAGAAACGGAATTAAACTATATATGGGATGAAGGTTATGAAGCCGTTATTCCCAAAGAAACTGTAAATACATTTTTGCAGGATTTTGCTGAAATGCTCCAAAAACAGGAGTTATTTGCATCCATCGGGGAAAGTGCAAAGAATTGGTCTGTGGCACAGGATATTATATTGAAAATTTATGGTGAGGAAGGCAGATTAGGCAGTATTGAAACGGAAATTCCGATTGCCGGGGAAATGTATGATTTCTCTTTGGATTTCTCTACAGATGAAAATGGGAAATCCATGGTGACATTTTTCTGCAAAGGGGAAATAGGGGGAGAAGCATGTACCCTGGCTATAAAAAAATCGGATAAAACAAAGGATACCTGTGAAACAGCTTTTGATATAGAGTTATTAGAGGGCGAAACCTCACTGCTCCACCTGGTGTTTCGTGAACAGGTGTCGCCGGATGACGGTTCCTATCAGATGAACATCAACTGGGATGATGTCGAGGGAAATAAGTATGGCATCCGGGCAAAGGGAAGCATTAAAGATTTGAAGAAGGGTTCTTGCGTAAGTTATATTCTGGATGATATTGAGGTTACGTCAAACGATGCAGCATTGTTTACAATGGCAGTAAAATATCAGTTGACGGCAGGCAGTACAGAGGTTATTCCACCTGCTGGAGATACGGTTGAAATTACTTCTGATACAAAGGATGAAGACATGGAGCAGTATAGAACAGAGATTATGAAAAACCTGAATGATAGCATATCCCGGATGGGAATGTTGGGCAACATATTTAGTGATGGTGGTTTGTTATGATTTCAAATTGTGAATTTTGTACCTTTTATGTGTATGATGAGGATGGAGATGCTGAGTGCAGTGTGAATCTGGATGAGGATGAAATGGCGCGGTTTTTGAGCACCTCTTACCAGTCCTGTCCGTATTTTCAGGAAGATAATGAGTATAAGGTAGTAAAAAAACAGATGTAGAAATGAGGTTAATATGGCGATATTTCTGATTGCAATAGGATTATTATTTACCGGGATTGATTTTTATCCTGCTACGGGAATTGCATACCCGGCTTATATAAAGCCACAGGGGGAGTTTCATGGCATTGATATTAAAGAGGGAATACAGACGTATGTCAATGAAAATATACTCGGTGATACGCTGCGCCTTGACATCCTGCCGGATGTGATTGGGTGCCTGCTTATTGTGATTGGTGTGTTTTTGCTGATGAAGCATAATAAGCGTTATATCAGCAGCCTGTTTCTGGCTGTTGTGACAGGAGTGCTGTCTGTGGCGCTCCGCGTTGCCCCCTTTTATCTGAATGGCGGTGAGCGGATTGTGTCAACGCTTCTTCTGTTTCCCCTGTCGTTCGCATTCAAAATTTGGATGGAGTACCGGGTACTTTACACAACGGTTGGGATTTCCGATAATATGGCAAATTACGGGACAAACCGCCGCATGCAGTTTTGCTGGTGGGTTACGGTCTTTGCCAGGGTATTTATTTTCTGCCTTACCTTTGTCGGGATTTCTTCTGTGCGCCATGGTTATGAGGCGGTTACGGTTTTGTTTACTCTGCTTTATCTCTATCAGCTTATTCAGACAAGAAAGTATGTCGGTGTCTACAAGGCATACCGTGAGGGATTTAACAGTGCTGTGATCCCGGATTATATCCGCGAGAAAATGGAGGGTGTGACCTTTCATGAAAATAATGATATATCGCTGGATGATTTGCGCTATACAAGAGTGCTTCATTACGGGTTTGACGGCCAGGTGAAAGAAGGGGAGCTGATTGTACATCAGTCCATTGCCTACCAGACGATGCGTGCCTTTTACCAGCTTTATAAACTTGAGTACCCAATCGAAAAAATTCGGCTTGTAGATGAATATGACGGAGATGATAATCTGTCCATGGAGGATAACAATTCTTCCGCCTTTAATTACCGCACGGTAGAGGGAAAGGAAGAGCTGTCAAAGCATGCCCTTGGTTTTGCCATTGACATAAATCCCCGGATAAACCCCTATGTGAGAGAGGACGGATTTTTCCCGAAAAACGCAGAGGAGTATTTAGAGCGTGATCCGGCGCTCTGCCAAGGGGAACATAAAGATAAAATGATTCACAAAGGGGATATTGCCTATAAAGTGTTCTGGCGCAACGGATTCCGCTGGGGGGGAGAGTGGAACCATGCCAAAGATTACCAGCATTTTGTTGAGAAAAAGCACTATGAGGATTTGTAGGAAAGATGGGCGGGTTTAAAAGCATCGTAGAGGGTTTTTATAAAAAAGACCATTTCATAAAACGTTTCATCATGGTAGTCCTTGCGGTTACGGTGATGGGTTTTTCTTTATCGTTTCTTCTTCTTGTAAATCTTGGGACAGATCCGTGCACCATGATGAATAAGGCAATTGCAGCAAGAATTGGGATGTCCATTGGGAACTGGCAGGCGCTTCTCAATGTCCTGCTGTTAATTGCCGTACTTATTTTTGGCGGAAGGAATCTGGGATTTGGAACACTGGCAAATATGTTTCTGGTGGGATATTCCATTGACTTTTTCTCCTGGTTGTGGGAGAAGGTTTTGCCGCTTGAGGCCTTTCAGCTGTGGAGTGTCCGGATCGGGGTTTTTGTGCCGGCTTTCCTTATCTTTATTTTTGCCGCTGCCGTATATATGGACGTGGATTTGGGCACAGCACCCTATGACGCCATACCGATGATTGTGTCCTCGCATCTGGAGAAGGTTCCGTTTAAAGCAGTGCGCATTACCTTTGATTTTCTTGTCATAGGTATCGGGTTAATTTTTGGAGGGAAACCGGAGCTTGTAACGATACTGGTGGCGGCGTTTCTCGGTCCGGTCATTGAATTTGTCGGGAAGTATGTGGAGAAGATCTGCAGTTAGGAGATTTGTGTTTTTATCAAGGCTTGCTATTTTCATAAAAAATGACATACTATGCATAAAAGTATCGTCAAAAACGTCGCAAGTTCGAGGTGAAAGCTATGATTAAGAGAGATTTTTATTTGAACAGGCTCATTCACAACATGTGGAACAGTGAAATTAAGGTTATTACAGGAAAAGGGACTATCAAAGGATATTTCGACAGAATTCAGAGGCAGAGCTACGCAAATTTACGTATTTCCACTTTCGTTTGAAGAGTATTATTCCTACTTTGGCGGGGATGAGCGAAAGGCTCTTGAACGTTATATGCTTTATGGCGGAATGCTGCGAGTGCTTGCCCTGGATAATGAAAAGGACAAGAAAGATTATCTTTTATCACTGTACAACGAATTGTATATCAAAGTCTGAACTTTCTTGCTTCACAAATCAGTTCACTGACAAATCCTACAAACATTGCCAATGCCATTTCAAGTATGAGAAAGAAAAAATCAACCCGGCGTTAATATCCAATTATGTCCAGCATATCATGGATTCCTTTTTGATCGGGGTTGTGTAATGCCAGATTGAATTACAGGCAATATGATTCCGGGCATGTTATGGAAAACATTATTTATAATGATTTGATTCAGAGAGGCTATTCCGTTGATGTTGGTGTTGTAACGGACCGCTCTGGCGGCAGACATGTACAGAGGGAAATTGATTTTGTCGTCAATGATGCAGATAAAAAATTTTATATTCAGTCTGCGCTGCGAATGGATACTGACCAAAAAGAATCATCGGAACTTGCCTCTTTAATGCTCACAAAGGATTTTTTTTAAAAAATTATTGTCCGTATGGACATACCACATAATTACTATGACGAAAACGGCATATTTCACTGCAATCTAATAGATTTCCTGATTGGAAGAGTAGAAGTTTTTTAACTATATTTCAGTGTTTGCTCAACCTTCTGATTGATAACTTGACTGGCAGAAAATATATGGGTATAATATTAGCATAATTAATGGTACGGTTTTTGGTACGGAAAGAGGTGTTTTATGATTGCTACAAAACAAATGGATGTAAGAGCAAATATTAAAAAATATTTCGATATGGCTTTTGATGGGGAACCCGTAATTGTATCCCGTAAGGAAAATAAAAATGTTGTGATTATTTCCGAAGCAGAGTATAACGAATTAGCAAAGGCAAAACATAATGCAGAATATCTGGCTAAATTAGACGAAAGTTTTAAACAGTTTGAAGAAGGGAAAACAATATCTTTTAGTATGGAAGAATTGCGGGAAATGGAATCTGACAATTGGAAACCAACTAAAAAGATATTGGACTGGATGAAGCGAATGGAGCAGGAAAATGAATGATTTGACTTTTACAGATAAAGGATTCGCTGATTATGTATATTGGCAATTTCAAGACAAGAAAACCATTAAAAAGATAAATAACTTATTAGATGATATTAAACGGAATGGTGCCATGCAAGGGATTGGAAAACCGGAGACATTAAAACACAGGCATGGTTATTCACGACGTATAGATGAAACTAATCGACTCATTTATGATATTGATGAATTGCAAAATATAAGAATTATATCGTGTAGGGGACATTATGATGAATAAAAGGGGTTAATTCATATTGAAGAAAATAATAAAAAAATTGTTGTCTTTCCCGACTTGACAAGGAAAAGTCTGCTTGTTCTAATAGATAAGGTGGGTGAGTATATAGAATAGTGCGCAATAATATCAATAGCAATTCGCATTTTCTTAAAGCGTTCCGTACAGGAAAAGGGAATTCCGTTTAGTATGAAGCTTACCGATATACAGCATGGTAATAGGGCAATTTCCGCAATGCAGCGAATGAGTCAGGCGGCAGAAGAAAACGGAGTTGCCGATATGCCGTTGGAGGAAATCAATCAGGAGATACAGGCTGTCCGTCAGGGCAAATAGAAAAGAGGATTCATGATAAGATATGGTGTGATTGATACGAATGTTCTTGTATCAGCGATGCTAAAAGGGAATTCTGTGACGGGACTTGTCTTAAAGCATGTATTCAGTGGGAATCTGATTCCTGTGTTTAATGATAAAATTTTAGAGGAATACCGCGAGGTATTGCACAGAAAAAAGTTTCCTTTTTCGGAGGAAGATGTTCATTGGGGAATGAGCCATATTCGCCAAGCCAGTAATGAGCCTATTATGTTACATGTTGCTAAATGGAATGAAAAAGCTTTAATGCTATACAAAAAAGTTGGATTAGCTACTTTTGTTGCAACAGGTATAATGAATATATCTGAAAAAGAAATAATGATATTGATAAAACAAGCAGTGGATAATTTTCTAATTCAAACGGGTGTTCCGTTAGAAAAAGTAGTATATAAGTATGAGGGAAATTGAAATGGATAAAAGAAAAATAGTCGCTTTATGTAAATCTTTTTTATGGGGAGGGTGCATTTTGCTCTTTCCGGTTTTTACAGGTATACTATCAGCAATTCTGTCCTTAGAAAAAACTGAAACATTATTTTTTCAAGGCTTATTTATGCTTTCTTCTCTTGCAATTCCATTGACTTTTGTCTTAAACGGAAAATGGAAATGGGCGGAAATTGGTTTTAGAAAATATGACGCTGATTGTAGCAAAAAGGGGTAGTGTAAATAAATTTGTG
>DKUB01000021.1:5799-23522 GCA_002490465.1 Lachnoclostridium sp. UBA7215 | reverse complement strand
TACACACTTTACTTGACAAACCCTTCTTTGCATAATTTTTCCTTTCATCTTGTTGCCGGAGAACAATGGCATTATTTGTTTGTGACAGCTGCCTTTATCTATAGAACGATTTAAAACCCAAAAAAGTTGCACTTTTTTGAATTTTTTCCAGCATCTGTCCACGCCAACTTGATTTTTGACAATTCCATATCTTTCTGTTATGTTAAGATTATAAATTCAAAAACAAAGAGGCGCCAAACATGGACAAAAAAGAACAGATTTTTACAAAATGGGATATTATTATACTGCTCTTCCTTATTTTAGCTGGAGTATTTTTTTCTGTCTGGATGTTCCACCCGGCCTCCGCTCCCGGTAATATCCTTGAAGTCCGCCAGAATGGAAGAGTTCTGAAAACCCTCCCGCTGGACCAGAACTCCAGAGAAACAATTTCTTCGGAAGGCGGAGGAACAAACACCTTTATCATACAGGACGGCAGCGTCTCTATGATAGAAGCGGACTGCGGCGACCATACCTGTATACAGACAGGAAACATACAAAAGGGCGGAGAATCTATTGTCTGTCTGCCGCACCGTCTGGTGCTTCAAATTGTCGCGTCAGAAGAAAAAAATAGCAATACAAAAACAGAACCGGACGGCATCGTACATTAACCAGGAGGAACTATGCATAAAACAGATGTAAAAAAAATGGCAGAATATGCTCTCTTTACTGCTCTCGCTTTTATTTTCAGCTATATTGAAAGTTTATTTCCCCTGCCTATTCCGTTTCCCGGAATAAAACTCGGCCTTGCCAATCTGGTTATTATCATTCTTTTGTACCGCTCCGGCTTTGCCGCTGCGCTCAGCGTATCCCTTATCCGCAATGTCCTGAATGCATTTACTTTCGGCAGCCTGTTCGGGCTGTTTTACAGCCTGGCCGGCAGTATTTTGAGCCTGCTTGCCATGGAAGGGCTGCGCCGCATAAAACCGCTAAACCTTTCCGTAATTACTATTAGCAGTATCGGCGGGATCTTACATAACGCAGGACAATTTCTTGTCGCCTCATTCCTTGTCGGCGCAGAAGCCGTACTCCCATATTTCCCTTTTTTGTACTTTGCCGGGCTCCTCGCAGGTTTACTCATAGGAATTTTCGGGAAAATATGCCTTAAAAAACTGAAAATATAACGGCAGCCCCCATTTTAGGTGACTGCCGTCTTATTTATGTCATGAAAGATAATTTGTATTGATTATTTAGCGAGTTTCACATCAAATTTACCATATGACTTCTTTCCATTTTCGTCATACTCATCCAGGCTCTTGGCATTAAAAGTAACAATATCCGGCAAATCCTTTAATGAAAAACTGCTGCTCTGTACCGCGGTGTTTCCATCAACACTGGTCTCCCCGCCATAACCACTGTCACTGAGGTCAACCATATTGCCGTTCTCGTCAAGCAAATCAAAAACAATTCCGCCATCTATTGTTGTGTATTCCCAGTTTTTCTTATTACCTGTATAATGGTATTTAACATTGCACACCATAGACAAATCACTCTTCTCAAAAGTAACTTCATCGACAATCAAATTTGTTCCGGCAATTTTGCCATCCGTGGCAGGAATATATTTTACCGTCTTCACATCCGTTTTATCGGTCAATGTAAACTTCAGGCTGTCTCTGAGTACATTATCACTGCCCGGAGCTGAGACTGCTGTATCGCATACATAATTCAGTTTCTTTCCCTTTTCCTTATTCTCAAATTGAATGGTGTATACCATAGTGCCGTCAGCCTTCATATAATTATTGATACTCTGGGAGTCCGCTTGGCAATCCACCGATGCAGACACCCTGAGGCATTTTTTCCCAAGGCTTTTTGCATATTCTGCAACCGTTAACTGCTCATTTACCTTAGCGTTCCTGATATCAAGATTGGAAACAGGGTCAAGGTCCGGTTCGCAATCCTGCGGTATAAGAAGATACTTATCCGCGTCTGCCGCCTTAACTTCAACCTGCACAATAACCTGATTTTTGTCACAGACTGCTTCTGTAACCTCAAACGCCGCATAATCTAACAGCTTATTGCCCTTCTCCTGAACCACCTCTGTGTCAATCAAGTGAGCAGCATGATCCTTTACCTCACTGCTCTCATTTTTAAACAAGGACAACAAAGGACCATTTCCTGTTGCCGCATATGCCGACACGCCTCCCGCTAATACTATGCCGCATAATGCTGCTGCCACTGCCTTCTTCTTAAAATTATTTCTCTTCATGCTAAAATCCTTCCCTTCCTGCTGATTTAATACAGTGTCTCTTATTCTCCCATCCATATCTGTCGGCATACCCATTCTGCCATACATATGTTTATAATCTCTTAATTCCATGCAAATTCCTCCTTACTAAACTTTAGTCTCAACAAGTCTCTCCCTTTTTTCAACCTCATTTTTACAGCAGATTCCTTGCAATTTAAGATATTTGCAATTTCTTTACAAGTATATTCCTCGTAATAATGCAGATAAATCACAATTCTTTGCTTATCCGGCAAAGCCATCACTTCAGAATAAACGCTTTTATCCGTCTCATCCCACTGCCATGACTCAGACATCTCCGACAATTCATCAAGATTTCTTCTATTTTGGTTCCAAAAACTTTTCACGTAATTTTTTGCCAAATTGACGGTGACGCGTATCATCCACCTTTTCTCATGTTCCCCGGTTTCGAAAGGGGGGGCGTTATACAGCCTTTTCATAAAGACTTCCTGAAGCAAATCCTCCACATCATCACTGTTTTTCAGATAAGTATAGGCAATTCGGTATAGTAGATTTTTATACCGTTCATAAACAACATCAAATTCATGAGCACTCATTTTCATTCCCATCTTCTGACCTCCCTTCACTATATATACAATTGAAAATACAAAAAGGTCAATATACAATAACGGTACAGTAAAACAAAAAAGGCCCGGCTGAGAAACGCGGGCCTCTGTCAATGATTACATACTATGATATTCCAAACATTTTCTTATATTTTGTTTTTTTCTTTCCGGGCGCTGTCAGCTTAATGTGGGATGGCGCACCCTTTACCACATCTTTTCCAACTTTTTGAAGTTTTGGAGAAAGAATATTTATTTTTTTAAGTTTTTTGCAATTCGTAAACGCCTTGACTCCAATTCGTTTTACCTTCGTTCCAATTTCTGCTCTTACAAGTTTCCTACATCCGGCAAAAGCCCTGTTCCCTATTTCTGTAACAGAATAAACTTTACCCCGATAACTTACCGTACCCGGTATGATAAGTTTTTTCTGCTTTTTATTCTGGATGCCGGCACAGGCTGCCCTTCTGCTTGTTCCAACAGAGAGAACCTTATATTTTATCCCCTGTACACAAAACACTTTCCCTTTTTTAACCTGGCCCTTATCCGGTTTTCTTGATGGTTCCGGAGTAATCGTAACATCAGGCGATGCTGAAGGCGAAACAGACGGAACCGGTGCTGTGGATGTTGCTTCCGGGGTCGTTGTTAATACTGGAGTTGATATCGGAGTTGGTTTCGGGGTAGGTTTCTGAGTTGGTTTTGGAGTCGGTACTGTTCCGTCATTCCTGCCAACCGTCACACGGCAAAACTTCGTACCAAAATCATAGGTTGTGACAGCAACAAGGGCCGTTCCCTCTTTTACTCCATACACAAAACCATGATCATCCACTTTTACAACATCTTCGTCCGAAGAGGCAAACTGGTATTCCCGGAAATAGTCCGAACCTTCGGGAACTGCCTCAGCTTTTATCTGCGTATATTCTCCTGCCCTTACATTTACCTCCCTGGATTCCAGCCGGAAAGAAACTGCTCTTGGAATTACTCCATTCTTTACAACATGAACCGTACAGCTGGCACTGGCCCCGCTTGCATCCGTTACCGTAATAACAGCCTCACCGGATTGATTTTTAGTGGTAACTAAACCTGTGCCATCTACACTGGCAACCTCCTCTTTATCACTGCTCCATGTCAGTTCGGCTGCCTTTGCCTCAAACGGCAATACTGAAATATCATTCTGCAAATATGCCTCATCATACCAAAACATATATATATCATCTTTGGCAAACGCAACCCGCTCCACAGGCAACACTGACTTCTCTTCAGACCACTTTGCCCTTACAGTAATGTCATCCGTTATATAATACTCCGTACTAAACGGATATTCGTATTCTTCTCCATCATATTCAACCGTTGTATACCAGCCGTCGAACACATATCCTTCTTTTACCGGCTCAGCAGGCATCTCAAAGAAGTCTTCGCCCTCTCCCTCTACCTGAATACGGGCCACTTCTGTATCATCTACTACAAATGTAATTGTTTTATATTCTTTCTTTAATGCATCCAGATTGTTATCAATCCATTCTACACGCTGTTTTATCCATAGTTTCAGACGTTCTACTTCACTGTCATAGGTAATTGCTGTGAGGACACTATCCCCATCTCCGTCCAGATAATCCCAGCCCACATCATCACTGTATTTCGCCCAAACCTCATAATTATGTTTCTGGGATTCATATTGCTTTTGCGAATATTTATCAATCTGGCCTCCATCTTTACATGCCTCCAGCAACTTTTCACGGATTACCTTCCAGCGCTGAACCGCTTTTTTGTAAAATACAGGATCAAGAAACAAACGGCGAAACCACATTGTACTATTGTGCATATATCCAGAATAATGATTTTCTGTATACTCTGTTGCTCCCCACGCCACAAAATCAAAATCCCACAGCGGTCCCCAGAATAATTTCCCATTTCTCTTTTTATATAAATATGTGCTGTTTGATCCGAAACCGTCTCCGTTTTGGGACACTTCCTGTACCCAGTAATAATCAATCGCCGCGTCTATGTCCATATAATCCTGATATGCTGTTCCGCTGCTGTCTTGAAACCCTTCACCATAAATGGCATTTTCTGTCTTCTGAACATAATCCCTGATATATTTTGCCTGCATCTCGTTATAATAATCCTCAAAGGAAGGGCTCTCTATCAAAAACCGGTTTCCCATAGCTGTCTCAAATGTCCGCTGCGGCTCTTCTTCATACGGAAACATGGACAGCAGATATCCACCGGAAATGGTTTCTTCGTCCGTTGCCTGCTCTGTTTGCGCATCTTTTTCCAGATCATCAATATTTACACGGCTTTTACCAACCCGTATCTGCTCACACAGATAATAGCTGCCAAGATACTCCCCATTCATTACCACGTTGACAAATTCACACCGCGGAGTAAACTCCATGCCAAGCTGCTCACCGAGCCAGTACGTTATTTTGTTGCGCAGCATTGTCACATCATAATAATTTGCCAGAAGAATCCAGTGCTTATTAGCACCCATCCCCAAAAGATCCTGTTTGTTTTCCAATTTCAGCTTATATGGCTTCTTCGGGGTCATCCATGTTGAATTTCCGCGCCCGCGGATATAATCCAGTTTATATGTCTGTGTCTCACACGCTTTGTCCGTGTACTCCGACCGATATCCCTCCGGAATCCTTAAAGTCATATCCCCATAACATTCCGTGGCGTGTTCCGAATCACCATTCATCTCCGCAATCGTGCCCTGTGACTCATCTAAATCCAATTCCACTACAGGGATGTCACTCTTCATAAAAAACAGCGAACGGAATACCAGTTTCAAATTTCCTGTCTCTTTTGTCTGTACCTTAAAGGAGATCTTGTGTTTACCCGACACATCCGGCTGATCTAAACGCGCACAGCGGTTTTTGACTGTTGACCAAATCTCTTTTCTTTTCTGTTTGCCAAGGGCTATCGTTGCAAACGGCTTTTTCGCATCATCCAAGTAAAAAGCAAGCTCCATATTCTTTTTGCGCTCTGCAAGTGCGTCAATCACCAGATAATCCGGCCCTTTCTGTCCAAAAACAAAAGTATCACCAAGCGAAAACACTGCACCGGAATAATCCGAGGCATCTCCCTGGAGCATAACCCCGCCTGCCTTTTCGTCCTCTGTCAGCTTGATTTTGCCTCCAGATACCTTAAACTGTCCCTTTTGCAGCAGGTCAGATGCCTTTTGCAGCTCATACGCAGCATTGTCTCCAGCCGCCTTTCCCACTTCAGGCATCGCAACGATGCCACAAAAGAAAAGCACTCCTGCAATAACCGCTCTCCTTATCCACGCTGCTGATTTTTTCCCCATCATAAAAATCCCACCCTCCTGTTCTTTTTGATTTTTTAATGATTGGATATTTGTGTCAAAATTATGGCAACTACAAAAAGATATTAACACAGAATTCATTAAAGCTCAAGAGATAAACTTTCCTATACAATAAAAAAACTCCCATTGTCGGGAGTCTTTTTCAAGACACACTAACAATAGGAGTTAAATAACATACCGCTATATATTGATGTTTCATAAGCAGAACCAATATCATTCCGGTACAGATGCGCATAACTGTAAACCTTTTTTTCTACATATTCCATTGGATTCATGCTCATTTCTTCACATTTTGCTTTGAGTTGGCTCACAAAGTCTTCCGGAAGTTCTGCCATTTCGCCATCACTATAGGACGGCGCCTTTAAAAATCCCTTCTCGTCTACACCAATCCCAGCTTCCTCTAAAGCCGATGCATGAAGATGAATCAATTGACGAAGCTCGCCTCCCGGTCTGGAGGGTCTGCCATTCTGCTCACCGTATTCATCGCTCCGCTTTAGCAGTTTATTAAATATCCCCGTCATTGACCGAAGATTTTCTTCCCGTTCCTCCGGCTTTCCATCCAAAAGATTTTGGGCGGCCTCCCCCAGCTCCATCGACATTTCCTTGACATTTAAAGCATATGCCTGCGTAGCATTCGAGAGCTTAACCATAACAAGAGGGTTAGAATTGTTCAAACTGATAATATTTTTATACTTATTCTTTAATTCCCGCTTATTGTGGACATTCGTCTTAGGTGAAACCTTTGGTAAAAATCCACCCAAATATAAATTGTATACATCAACCATAATCATCACGCCTTCCATGGTTATCCTAAAATATACACTTAACGTATATTTTGTGTACTGTTGATAGCACACGGCTATAAATCCGTTTATAGCCTTCACTTATTTTTGGATAAACGATTTCTAATTGAATTGTAGCACAACGCCGGTTGGAAAACAATGCACAGTTTGCCAAAGCACCTATCGAGACAAAGTATAATTATCGAAGCAATACAAGTGGGTTGACCGGAGTATCTTTTTCCTTAACCTGATAATAAAGGTTTGTCCCCTCCAGTGTAAAATACTTGGTCGGAGCTGCCACCTTTCCTATCACCTGGCCCTCTGATACCGAATCTCCCTTTTCTACCGTAATTTCTTTTAGCTGTCCATAATTTACAATAAAATCATCGCCAATCATCATAGACAGTGTCCGTCCTGTTTCCTCGGATGTGTAAATATCAACCACTGTGCCATTTGCACTTGCCTTTACAGCATCCCCTTCCTTCGCTTCTATTAAAACAGCTGGATTGGTGCGGTATTGGGCAAGTGTCTTAAAATATACAACCTGATCTGCACTGTATTCCATCAGGATATCACCCTTTACCGGCCAGAGAAGTCCTACTTCCTGATCAAAATGAAGTGTATTTTTTACCGGTCTGGCATCTGTCTGCACCGTCTTTTTTACCGGCTTTTCTGTAGCCTTTGCCTTCTTTTTCACTTCTGACTTTGCCTGATTGGTAGAAACTTCTTCTGTCTCCGGTTCGGATGTTACTGCCGGCGGAAGAGCACTTTCTTCCGCAACCTGCTGTTGCACATCACCTTCCGTTCCATCGCGTCCCATAAGATTAAAACAAATGGCGCCAAAGGCAATTAGCGCAACTACGCCGCAAAGCAGCGATATATAAAAGCCCTTTTCTTTGTAAAACATAAATTTCACCTCTCTTTTTTTAGTAGTATTGACAAGAGAGGTGAATTTATACTACAGCGTTACTTTTTCCAGATGCCAGATTTCTTTTGCATATTCCTCAATGGTACGGTCTGAGGAGAATTTGCCACATTTCGCTGTCTGCAGCATTGCCATCTTAGCCCAGCGCGTCTCATCACGGTATGCCTGCTCTACGCGCTTCTGCGCTTCCTCATAAGAGCGGAAATCCTTGAGTATGAAATACTGATCTGCGCGCTCGCCGCCGTTTTTCTCCAGAAGAGAATTATAAATCTCACGGAACAAATCAAAATTTTCGCGGGAATATGTTCCATCTATCAACTGAGTCAGCACCGCACGTATATCAGAATCCATATTGTATATCTCTTTTGGGTCGTACTGGCCATTTTTCTCAAATTCGATGACCTCTTCGGAGGACAAGCCGAAAATAAAGGCATTTTCCTCACCAACTTCCTCCACAATTTCCACGTTGGCACCATCCATTGTCCCAAGAGTCGGAGCACCATTTAACATAAATTTCATATTTCCGGTTCCGGATGCCTCTTTACTTGCCGTAGAAATCTGCTCCGATACATCAGCAGCCGCAAATATCATCTCCGCATTGGACACACGATAATTTTCAATAAACACTACCTTTATTTTTCCCTCTATAGCCGCATCGTTATTCACTACATCTGCCACACTGTTTATCAGCTTGATAATTGCTTTCGCACGGCGGTAGCCTGCCGATGCCTTCGCACCAAAAATAAAAGTACGCGGGTAAATATCCATTCCAGGATTTTTCTTCAATTCATTGTAAAGGTGCATTACATGTAAAATATTGAGCAGCTGACGTTTGTACTCATGAAGACGCTTCACCTGCACATCAAAGATAGAACGCGGATCAACTTCAATTCCATTGTGCTCCTTAATATACTTGGCAAGGCGGACTTTATTCTGATACTTAATATTCATAAATTCCTGCTGTGCTTTTTTGTCATCCACATAGACAGACAGCTTATCAATTTTAGTCAGGTCCGTAATCCACTCTTCACCGATTTTATCGGTTACCCACGTCGCAAGTTTCGGATTTCCGTGAAGCAGAAAACGACGCTGTGTAATACCGTTTGTCTTATTGTTAAACTTCTCCGGCATCATCTGATAAAAATCTTTCAGCTCCTGGTTTTTCAGGATTTCGGTGTGAAGCCGCGCCACACCATTTACAGAAAATCCGGCAGCAATGGCAAGATGCGCCATCTTTACCTGACCATCATAAATAATTGCCATACTCTTTATTTTTTCCACATCACCCGGATAACGCTTCTGAATTTCATTCTGGAATCTGCGGTTAATTTCTTCTGTAATCTGATAAATACGCGGAAGCAGGCGGGAGAACAACTCTAACGGCCATTTCTCAAGCGCCTCTGCCATAATGGTATGATTTGTGTAGGCACAGGTTTTCGTTGTGATTCCCCATGCATCATCCCAGTCAAGGCCATATTCATCCAAAAGAATGCGCATAAGCTCCGGTACCGTTACGGTCGGGTGAGTATCATTCATCTGGAAACAGACTTTATCCGGCAGTCCGTGAATATCTGAATGCGTCTCCATATATTTTGCTACTGCGCGCTGGATGCTGGCGGAAACAAAGAAATACTGCTGTTTCAGGCGCAGTTCCTTGCCGGCATAATGGTTGTCGTTCGGATACAGAACTTCACAAATTGTACGGGCGAGATTCTGCTGTTCCACTGCCTTTTGATAATCACCCTTATCAAAGGAGTCAAGGTTGAAGGTGTCCATTGCCTCTGCATCCCATATACGCAGCGTATTTACAATATGGTTGCCATAACCAACAACCGGAAGGTCATATGGCACAGCCATAACTGACTGATAATCTTCCTGAACAAATTTATCACGTCCGGTATTCTCATCTTTACGCACGGTAACATATCCGCCAAATCTCACTTCCATTGCATATTCCGGACGCTTCATCTCAAATGGGTTGCCCTCCTTTAACCAATCATCCGGAACCTCCATCTGAAAGCCATTCTCAATTTTCTGTTTGAACATTCCGTACTTATAGCGAATGCCGCAGCCATATGCCGGATAACCAAGGGTAGACAAAGAATCCAAAAAGCACGCTGCCAGTCTTCCAAGACCTCCGTTACCAAGCGCAGCATCCGGCTCCTCATCCTCTAAAACATCCAGATTTACTCCCATCTCATCCAAAACCTCGCGGACAATTTCATCCTGCTTCAAATTAATGATAATATTACCCAACGCGCGCCCCATCAAAAATTCCATGGACAGATAGTAAACGGTCTTTACATCTTTCTTTTCATACGCCTTGTGAGTCGCCATCCAGTCATCTACAACAATGTCCTTAACGGCAAATGCAACTGCCTGAAACAGCTGCTGGGAAGTTGCTTCCTCCACAGACTTGCGAAACAGAAGTTTCATATAATTCTCTATATTGGTTTTCAGTTCCTTTTTCTTATCCTTCTCTGTCAGAAATCCCATAATATCCTCCATTCCTGTTTAATGTTTTAGATAGTTACCTTTGTAACGCCAAAGATAGCGGCTTCACCATTAATCATCCACTCTGCTGTATGACCTTTCATTTCACCAATGAAAATCTCATCTGCCAGCACTTCCTTTTTAATCCACTCTGCATTGTCAGTCATAATCTGCCGGATTTTTTCATTGCTGTTCTGATAGATGCGGATGTGGTCTGTCACCTTGAAATCTGCATCCTTACGCATTGTCTGGATTTTGCTGATTATTTCACGGACAAATCCCTCCTCTATGAGTTCCGGCGTCAGGACAGTATCCAATACAACCGTGATGCCTTTGTCTGATTCACTGACATAGCCCTCTTTCTGTGCAGATTCTATCAGAAGGTCTTCCTCTGCGAGAACCTCATCCTGTCCATCAAGGACAACGGTGAGTTTCCCATCCGCTTTCAGCTGTTCCATCGCCTTACTGCCGTCCAGACCGCCAAGGACCTCTTTCAAGGCGTTGATACGACTGCCAAAGCGCTTCCCGAGTGTGCGGAGCTGCGGCTTAAAGTTATAGGATGTAAAATCTTTTACCTCATCAGTAAAAATACATTCCTTGACGTTTAATTCCTCGGCAAGAATATCCTTGAAGAAATCCGAAAGCTCACTCTCCGCTTTTACATACAGCCTGCCAATCGGCTGCCTGTTTTTGATATTTGCCATGTTCCGGCAGGCGCGACCAAGCACAACGATATTCAGAAGCTGTTCCATCTGGCTTTCCAGCTCCCCGTCTATCCACTCCTCTTTTACAAGAGGGAAGTCACAGAGATGGATGCTTTCCGGCGCCTCTGAATCCAAAGTACACACAAGATTCTGATAGATGCTCTCTGTCATAAACGGAATCATTGGCGCTGCTGCTTTGCTGATTGTTACGAGTGCCGTGTACAGTGTCATATAGGCATTTATCTTGTCCTGCTCCATCCCTTTTGCCCAAAAACGTTCCCGGCAGCGGCGGACATACCAGTTACTCATATCGTCTACAAAGGCCTGCAGCGCCCTTGCAGTCTCCGGAATCCGGTAATTATCCAGATTTTCGTCAACTGCCTGAACTGTTGTACTCAGGCGGGAAAGAAGCCATTTATCCATAACCGACAGGCTGTTATAATCCAGCGTATACTCCGTCGGATTAAAGGAATCGATTTCGGCATAAAGCACATAAAACGCATACGTATTCCAGAGCGTACTCATAAATTTGCGCTGTCCCTCTGTAACGGCTTTTCCGTGAAAACGGTTCGGCAGCCACGGTGCACTGTTGACATAGAAATACCAGCGTATGGCGTCTGCACCATACTGGGCAAGCGCCTCAAACGGATCTACCGCATTCCCCTTTGATTTACTCATCTTCTGCCCGTTCTCATCCTGGACATGGCCGAGAACAATGACATTCTCATAAGGGGCTTTGTGGAACAAAAGCGTAGACTCTGCCATCAGTGAATGGAACCAGCCCCGCGTCTGGTCTACGGCTTCGGAAATAAACTGTGCCGGGAACTGCGATTCAAACAGTTCTTTATTTTCAAACGGATAATGATACTGCGCAAACGGCATGGCACCGGAATCAAACCAGCAGTCTACTACTTCCGGAACCCTCTTCATCTGCTTGCCGCAGTCCGGACAGGTAAATGTGATTTCATCAATATACGGGCGGTGCAGCTCCACTTCTGCCGCTTTCGGATTACCAGAGCGCTCCGCAAGCTCTTCCCTGCTTCCGATACACTCCTGATGTCCGCACTCACACTCCCATATATTCAGCGGAGTTCCCCAATAACGGTTTCGGGAAATCGCCCAATCCTGGATGTTTTCCAGCCAGTTTCCAAAACGTCCCTTTCCAATGGATTCCGGAATCCAGTTGACGGTATCGTTGTTTTTCATCAGTTCATCACGGATTTCCGTCTCACGGATATACCAGGATTCGCGCGCATAATATATCAGCGGTTTATCGCAGCGCCAGCAATGCGGATACTCATGTTCAAATTTGGGAGCATCATAAAGCAGTCCCCTGGAGTCCAGATTTTTGATTACCTCCATGTCTGCATCCTTGACAAAAAGTCCCGCAAACGGGGTATCCTCTGTCATCTCACCCTTACCGTTGACAAACTGTACAAAAGGAAGGTCATAATTGCGCCCGACATTGGCATCATCTTCACCGAACGCAGGAGCAATATGAACAATTCCGGTACCGTCTGTCATTGTGACATACGTATCACAGGTTACAAAGAATCCACCTTTTTTCTGCCTGTCTGCACATTCTTTTGCACACTCAAACAGCGGCTCGTATTTTTTGTTTTCCAGCTCTTTACCTGAGAACCGTTCAAGAATCTCATACGCACTGTCCCCTTCATTCTCTGCCAGCTTTCCAAGGACAGCATCCAATAACTGCTCTGCCAGATAATAAGTATACCCATCTGCCGCCTTCACTTTGCAGTACGTGTCGTTTGGATTTACACAGAGCGCCACGTTGCTCGGCAGTGTCCATGGAGTAGTGGTCCATACAAGGAAATAAGCGTCTTCCCCCTCTGCCTTAAAACGGGCAATCGCAGAGCGTTCCTTCACAGTCTTATATCCCTGCGCCACTTCCTGCGCAGACAGAGGTGTGCCACAGCGCGGACAGTAAGGAACAACTTTAAAACCTTTATATAAAAGCTTTTTATCCCAGATTTCTTTCAGCGCCCACCATTCTGACTCGATATAATCATCATCATATGTGACGTAAGGGTTTTCCATGTCTGCCCAAAATCCTACCGTATCGGAAAAATCTTCCCACATTCCTTTATATTCCCATACGGACTCTTTACATTTTTTTACAAAGGGCTCAATACCGTACTCCTCAATTTGCTCTTTACCGTCCAGGCCGAGAAGTTTTTCCACTTCCAACTCTACCGGAAGGCCATGAGTATCCCATCCTGCCTTGCGGGGGACCCGATACCCCTTCATTGTGCGGTAACGGGGAATCATGTCTTTGATTACCCGGGTGAGCACATGGCCTATATGAGGCTTTCCATTTGCTGTCGGCGGCCCGTCATAAAACATATACGTCGGGCTGTCTTTGCGCAGCTCGATGCTTTTTTGGAAAATATCATGCTCCTGCCAGAACTGTTCGATTTCTTTTTCACGGCTGGCAAAATTCATATCATTTGATACTTTCTTATACATATCCCAACACTTACCTCCATTTCATCCAAATTGAAAATAATATTATAGACAGAAAAGGCCCTCATCCAAACTAGGATGAGAGCCGCTAACAGCTTTCACTTATACCACCTGTCTGTCTATGCTTCCACATATATCCCGGTAACGGGGGACTCCGGCTTTTCCTACTGACAGAACTCTGCGTTCAAAATCGCAACTCAGGAGTGATATTCACTTTTGCCTACTGACATCCGGTTTCCACTATCCCGAACTCACTGCGGCGCTTTGGCAGAAGCTACTGTCTCCGTCATTGTTTTTGTTTTTTTATCATAGTATGAAAAACCGAAAATGTCAAGTAAATTTACTGTATCCGGAGAAGCCAGTTTTTTTCAAAAGAAGACTGCTTTGGCAAAGCACTCTCTTTAAACTGCCAGCTCACATCATTCATAATCCCCCTGCTGTCAGAATCTGTTCCTGCCTTTTGGGCAAATTCCAGAGCCTCAGAACTATTTACCCCAAACATTTCAAGCAGTCCTGCCAGCGTTTTTGCCTCCTGTTCTGTGAAGAAAGTATTCATCTTTCCATTAAATTTCCTTTCCAGTTTCCCCTCTTTTTGGAGCGCTCCTATCTCCTCCGGCAACTGAATATACATATCCAGCTGTACCACCTTTCCGTCTTTTAAGTACAGGATACCTGATTTATTGTAGGGGCTTCCCTCTAAAAATACTTCCGAGTAAAAAGAAACCGCCTGCAAATAGCCGCCTGTGTATATATCACTCACGATAAATCCATTTTGAAACTTCTTTTCCAAAATTTCCTGCAGGGAGGCAGGATACCGGATACCATCTGCGTTTATGCCTATATTTACGGTAGCAAAAGGCGAATCGAAAAAGGTTATATAAAATTTAACATTTTCTATGGTAATACTGATATCCGGCCACCATGACCTATCCTCTCCTTCTTCAACTTCCTCTTTCCCCTCGTCTATTTCTTTGCATAGTATATCATATCCACCTGAGAATCCGATTTCATCCAGCTTTTGAAACAACGATTTCAGCTTACTCTCTGTGTCGATTTCCAGATTCCAGTCTACTATTGCGTCAAATACATCGTCCTTCGGATCAGAAGTTTCTATCCACTGCTTAATATCTTTCTCATCCACATCTGAATCAATAGCACCCTTTTCTTCTTCTACCTTTATAAACTCATACAACGCCTTTAATTTCTGCTGTTTTTCTTTATTTAATATCCAGTTTTCCTCTACTGTTTCCTCTGACTGGATTTTGGCCAGCATCTCATCAATGTCCTTTTTGGTATTTAATGTTGGTACTGACAGTTCCTTTGCCATATCCGCAGCATTGTCGGACATACCACATCCGGTAAAAAGGACGCTGCACAGTACGCCAGCCACCATGATTCTTTTTATTGCTGTCATTGTCATCCTCCCCTTCTATCCAAACACTTTATGGAACAGCTTCCCGCACAAGGCATAGATTAAAACCGCCGCAATGCCGGAAATAACAAAATATGGTATACATCTGATTTCATTAAAAAACCAGAGGTTGGCAATGGACCCGATTCCGGCGCCAAAGCAAATCCCGATTCCGGCACTTAAGAATATCCGCGCCGGACGCTTCTCTACCAGCATGCCGCCTCTTGACAAATCGGACCTTCCAACCGTGAACACGGCAAAAGCAATACAGAGTATAATAATCACTGCGCATATCGCTGTCAGAATCCAGAAATTATCATGATACAATATAGCACCTGTATCTCCCAGATAGTCAATTTGGGTATTCGCCTGCCCTGCCAGCACACCGAAATAAGGAAGGTGTTTATGCCAGCGTTCCACGGAAGATGACCCGAATTCAACCAAAAGCATTTCTACCATTGAAAAAATCCAAATGGGTGTCATTATAATTCCAAAAGATATCACTCCTGCAAGAATATTCCGGTTCACAATGACATGTACAAACACTATGATAGCATAAATCGCACATAACGACAGCCACATCACAAGCAGCATGCTCACAGCCTGCCAGAGAGTGTCGTTTCCAAGAAGCAATTTATAGGATGGGCTGAGAAGTGCCTTTTTCTGGATAATCCCAATGTAATTCCCGCGGACAATCAATGTCCCCGCAATCGTCACTATCATCGTAAATGCCAGCGCCACATATCCGATTACTACCTTCGCAACAAAACGCTCTCTCTTTGTAAAAGGCAGGGAATGCAGGTACTCCTGGGCCTTCCTTTTATGCATATCCCCGAACTGGATCACACTCATGATGAGCAGACCAAATATCCCGGCAACCGTTGCGTTTTCTATACAAAAAGATAACATACTCGTAAATGATTCCGACGAATCACTCCTAATGCCCTGGCTGATTTCAGCAAAATAAGGCAGATAGCTGGAGCTCAAACATTCATTTAACGTACCGCAAAAGAACAGTGCTGCAAGAAGCCCTCCCAGAAAGAACCAAATCATTGTCCTCATTTCATGTCGGTACAGTGCCAATTTTTTATTCACTCTGCCCACCTCCCTGCAAATCATAATGTACTTCTTTGTTCATATAGATAAAACTTTCCTCTAATCCCATAGGCATCTGTTCGACAACAACTGCCCCCAGTTCCCTCATACGCTCTTCAAAATCCGGCGATTCGGACGGAAGAATAACAGTATATACACTCCCCACATTAGACATATGACAGACATCTCCCCGCTTATACAGCTCATCCGGCGCACCGCCCGGAAAAACCACCTGATATTTTGCCATTTTACCTGTTACTTCATCTAACTCATCCTGAATATAAATATGTCCGTCACGTATCATGGTAACGTCGTCGCAGATTTTTTCCAGCTCACTCAGATGGTGGGAAGAAATCAGCACCGTCATGTCGTTATTCTCCACTGACGCCAGAAGAATATCCAGTAAATCTTTTTTTGCCATGGCATCCAGTCCGGAAGTCGGCTCATCCAAAATCATTATTTCCGGACTGCGTGCCATATTAAGCATAAAGGACACTCTCATCTGCTGCCCTTTTGACAACTGGTTGATCCGCTTATTCATATCCACCTGAAAGATCCGGTTCAAACGATAAAAATCTTCCCTGGAAAAACTGCTGTATATATTTTCATAAAAGGAGAGCAGTTTATTGATGCGGTAGCCGGAAAACATCTGATTGCTGTCTGCCACATAACCAATTTTTTCTTTTACTGACGGATTTTCATAAATGGATTCTCCATCTACCGTTACCGTTCCTGCATCCGGCGGGTAGATTCCTGTCAGACATTTAATAATCGTTGTCTTTCCCGAGCCATTGTGGCCAATCAGACCGTGAATCGTCCCTTTTTGCACACAGATATCAATATCCTCCACAATAAAATCACCAGAATCCTGATATCTCTTGCAGAGGCCCTTAATTTCTAACATTATTTTTTCCCCCTTGCAATTCATCCAAAATCTCTTCAATCAAATGGATAATTTCATTTTTATCCAACCCCTGATAAATGAGCTCCATGCACCGCTCTTTTAATCCCTCTTTCACCTGTCTAATCACTCCCTCATCCCTTAATTTTTCCGGTATATCGGCAATAAATGTTCCTTTGCCCCGGAGAGTCTCGATTAATCCCTGTTTCTCCATCTCGCGGTATGCCTTTGCCACTGTTCCCGGTGTGACTTCCAAATCTACTGCCAGCCGCCTGACAGATGGAATGGCATCACCAGATTTCAAATATCCCTGCAGCGTCAGAAACTTATACTGTGAGATGATTTGTTCGTAAATTGGCTGAGTACTCCTAAAATCTAAGCGTATCATGTCCTCCTCCTTTCCTATTTGGCTTGTTGTATCAAGTGTACCTATTCAACTGGTACACTTGATACACTCACTATAGCGCAGCAGGAAACATTTGTCAAGTGGTTTCTGGAAAAATATTGTTCCCCATTTGGACACTAAAGTTTACATTTACTGTTCCATGCGCCTTTACGCTGTTATTTTTCAATCTGTGGATAAGTTTTGAGAAAAAGGGAATGGTTATGGGCATTTTTGCGGAAACTCGAGAAAAATAACTATTGCAATCAAACCTGAGATATGCTATATTATAAATATAAAAAGCAACCGCCCACAAGGGGGTTGACCATCGAATGAATAGCATTGCCACCCATCTACCTAGCCAAAGTACAAGGGTGGCTTTT
>DKUB01000021.1:0-5653 GCA_002490465.1 Lachnoclostridium sp. UBA7215 | reverse complement strand
GTCAACGCACCCTGTAACACGATTGCTCTTTTGAGATTGTAACACATTTTTTGACACTTCTCAACAATATTTTTCATTACAGACAAAAAGGATGACAAAATCAGTGAGATTTTTTCGGTTTACTCCTGCTGCCATAAGAGCATCCGTCTGTCTTCTCAATTGTTTTCTATTTGTGTCTCAAATTCTTTGAATTTTTTATGTGCATTATCTTTATCAAAACAACTTGTTTCTATATAACTGTGACATACCACACATATAATTATAAAACAACTCTGTGATTGGAGTCAGTGTGTACTCCCCATCTAAATCCAAAACAGCATCCTCTTTTTCAGATGATGATTGCGTGGTATTTAGCTGAGTAAACATTTCTTCTATATCTCCACCATCAACTGTTAAAGGGCTTTTCTGCACAATTCCATAGGATGCTAATAAATTTAATGTAATCTTACAGCTATTTTGCTGTTCAACCCCTATTTTATTGATATCAATTATCTGCTAAAGCAGGGGGACAGAACGGCAGACATCTCAGACAATATTTGGACGGCGTTTTGGCAGCCCGGGAAAAATAAATTTGACATTAATACATGCGAATGTTATATTTACAAAAATATGTGTCGTTACAAAATACATGTTCATAAATGGAGGCCGCTATGATTTTAAAAAATATCCAAAAGAAACATGAGGGAAAATTCATACATCGGTATGACATTACATATCAGACCGAAAACGGAGACGAAAAAATCTATGAGATGATAAGCAGGAACCCTTCCCTGAACAGCGCACAGGATTTGCACGCCAAAAAACCGGACGCTGTAGTGCTCATTATACACAGTAAAGACGGAGAGCACCTGCTGCTAAACAGGGAATTCCGTTTGGCACTCGGCGACTGGGTCATTAATTTCCCGGCCGGGCTGATTGACCCGGGCGAAACTCCGGAACAAAGTGCAAAAAGAGAATTGAAAGAAGAAACCGGATTGGATTTGACAGAAATAACCGGAATTCTGCCCCTAAGCTACAGTGCAGTCGGTTTTTCCAATGAGACAAATGTATGTGTAATGGGAACAGCCACTGGGACATTTGCTAAGAGTTCTTCCGATGTGGAAGAAATTGAGGCAGCCTGGTATACAAAAGAAGAAGTTCGTAAGCTTCTGCAAAAAGAAAAGTTTGCAGCAAGGACACAGGCATATTGTTATCTTTGGTCCATTTAATACTTGCATTCTTTTTATACATGTGATATATTATATGTACCCCTCTCTGATTGCTCCTGCATTACAGGAGGGCTTTATATGAAACAACATTCTTTTTTTCAAAAAACAGGAATCATCCTGCTTTCATTTATTCTTGCTGCTGTAGCAGTCATGAATCCAAAAATTAACACTGCCTCCTCTGCCTCTTCCGGTTTTTCTTTTATTATTTTGTCATCTTATAACCGAACGGCGAAAATTGGACAGAGTTTTTATCTCACCGCTATCGCAGGCAATGGAAAAATCGCACGGTTCACCAGCAGCAACAGCAGGGTTGCCTCTGTAAACACATACGGACAGGTTACTGCAAAGAAGGCAGGAAACTGTAAAATTACAGCGCGCGTTACCGGCGCTGAGGCAAGCTGCCAGGTCACGGTCAAAAAGACAGAACTCACGCTAAGCGCAGCGACAGTATCCATGGAAAACGGCGCAGTTTATGTACTGCATGGCTCCACTTCCAACGGCTCCAGGATTACATGGAAATCCTCAAAAAAAAGTGTAGCAATTATTAACGATAACGGGAGAATAGAGGCCCTGAAACCGGGAGAAACCATGATTTCTGCCAGTGCAGACGGCAGCAAACGCACATGCCGGGTAACGGTCAAAAAGCCAAAAATTACATTGAACCGCACCGAAATCAGCCTTTTCCGCAAACAGACTTTCCGTCTGGAAGCGACAACTTCCTCCGGACGCACACCTGCATTTTCTTCTGGAAAGGGAAGCGTGGCTTCTATTGACGAAACAGGCCTGATTACTGGTCACAGGCACGGAACAACACAAATTCGTGTCAAACTTGACGGCATCACACGAAACTGTGAGGTCACAGTTAAATCTCCGGAAATTCAACTCACCCCAGCAAAAGCCACATTAAAGAAGGGGCAAACCCTAACTTTGCGGGTCAATGTCAGTTCAGGTATCACACCAGTCTTTTCCAGCAGCAAAAAATCGGTTGCCACTGTGGACAGCCGCGGAAAAATAACTGCAGTCGGAAAGGGAAGCTGTAATATTTATGTCTCTGAAGATGGGACAAAGGAAATATGTAAAATAACTGTCACTAAATCTTGATTTTAAAAGGGAGCAATCAGAAGAGGGGGAAAGCCTGGCCTTCCCCCTCTTGCATGTGTAACGTCTTTACGATATTTGCTGTAGTTTTTCACTATGTTCCGTAACGACTTTTTTAAGAATTTCCACATCAACAAAAACGGCTTCCATTTTGTCTGCATAATTTTTATAACGCTTATATGTGTCAACATAACACGACTCCATTGTCTCCAGTCTTGGTAGTATTATATTTTCCTGATATAACTTTATTTGGTGGACTTCAGCCTTTGTTGATTGTAAATCATTTTTCATCGTCTGTACTTCTTCCTGGGTTGACTGCAAATCACCTCTCATTATCTGCACATCATCTTTCACTGCTTTCATATCATTTTTTATCGGGAGTAATTCTGATTGTAATTTTTTATCCATCATACCCGAAATAGCCAGCAATAACTCATTATCTGTCATTGTCATACAGCATCCCTCCTTTAACGGCAGTATATCATATTACACATATTGTGACAACCCCCATTTTTATGATGCCTTAAAACAAAACACCTTACTCCACTTCCCGTACTGCTTTTTCTTTTTCTCGACCTGATAAGCCCTCACCCGGATATAAATTTTCTGTTTCTTTTTCAATCCTTTGATCTTGTATGAAGTCTTTTTAGTTGAGATTGTTTTTTTTCTTTTCGTAAATGTCTTATTATCCGCATACATAATCTGGCAGCCCGAAGACGCTTTACTTCTTTTTATTTTTACCGTTACGGACTTTTTATGCTTTTTCAGTGATACGACCACTGTTCCCGGTTTTTTCTGAGCCGGCGCAGGAGACGCTGACGGCGCGGCAGAGGGTGCCGGTGTTTCTGTTACAGACGGCGTTTGGGATGGTGCAGGCGTAGCGCCTGATGCCCTGACGCGAAATTCGGTCTGCAGATACTTATACTCCTGAAATCCCTCTGTCTTTGTGTAATAAAAACAAAATAACTGGTATCGTCCAGAAGATAAATTCTTCGGGATAATAATCTCCGTCTCTGTGTCATCTTCTATTTCCGCTGCCCATTCTCCCTGTGAATTACGTATCAACCACAAACAGCAGAGCGGTTCTTCTCCCTCGACCTCCGGCAATTGCACGGAAGCCCTCTGAAGCTCTCCGGCATAAAAATCCTCCGCCGGTTTTTCCTTCCACTGCGGCATATAACTGATTGTTATGGTTGTCGTGATAGAAAATCCGGTTTCTTTATCTGTAATTTTTACCCGGTTCTCGCCATAATGCATTACCTGGCCTGCCTCCCAGGAAAGGGCAGAGGCATCTCTCTGCTCATAGGTTCCGTCGTTGTAAAACAACAGGACGTACATCTTGGAAATATCAAAGGCATCCCCCGGTTGAAATGTCGAGTCTCCATTCGTAGCCTCTGCATAGAGTTGGAACGGCTTTTTTACAAACTCCGACCGTTCCTCAATCGCAGAAATACCAATGCTTTTAGGCCGTTCCGACATATAATACACAAACACATAGAAGTAATTGCCCTCTGTTTCCAAGTCAAATTTTGTTAAGCCCACATCACGGTTAAACGTAAAATAACGCCCCCTCGCATCCATAATTGTTATTTCCCAGACATTCTCCGCCAGTTCACCGCTGATATGAAGCGCTTTTGCTTCTGCAGAGGCCTGGACTTTGCGGACATAGGTCATGTAACTCGTACTTATATCTATCGTGTCATCATACTCCGTTTTCGTCAAATCGATACAATCGTTCAATTTCCGGTAATACACGATTTCGGAATCCTCAAAAAAATCACTGTCTCCCTCCACAGTTACACGACACACAAACCACCGCCGTCCCTGCTTTTCCAATAAATCCAACGCAGGGCGGAAAGAGCTTTCCGTTGCACCCTCAATATTTATATAAATTTCATTTCCTGCTGCATCGTAATCCTCATACATCCATTGATAACGTATTTTCTCTTTCCACTCGTCCGGACAGATCACGGTAATTTCCGCTATTTCTGTTGCGTCCTCTGTATCTCCATAAAAATGTGTTGGAACGTCACTCTCAATCTCAATACCGTACGCATTATTACTCCCTGTTTCTTCCTCCTGCTCTGGCACAGTTAATGCCCGCGCCGGGGTATGCGGCATAACTGCAGCAGCAGATGTAACGAGAACGGCAGAAAGAACCCCCGCAAGTACTGTCCGGAATCGTTTTTCCCTTTTCTTCATTGTCAACGCCTCCTATCGAACTTTTTTTGATTTTACGACACTGTAAGCGCCGTACTGTTTTTTACCACCGGACATATTATAAGCACGGACACGCACATAATATTTTTTCTTTGAAGCCAGTCCCATAATCGTCTTTGATGCCTTAACCGACGCCGCTTTTTTTATTTGTTTTTTTAATTTAGCATCTTTTGCAATGACAACCTGATAACCTGTTGCATTTTTTACCTTTTTCCATGTGACCCGAAGAGTCTTTTTCTTTTTGGACACAAGCTTGACTTTTGTTACCTTTCCCGGCTTTTTCACTTTCTTTCGCGGCGTTTCCGGTTTCTTTTTCACTTCACGGTAAGAAGCCTCCGCAAGTGGCTGCTTTGACAGCTTTAACTGAACGGTCCTCCCCTGTTCACTTATCTTTTCTGCATTGGTTACATTCCAGCCAGTAAACTCATACCCCTCTACTTCCGGCGCAGTAAGAGTTACCGGATATTCCCTGAAATAAGTGCCTCCCCATATTCCGTTTTTCAACGCTGCCTTTGTTGTATTGATCTGGACCGTACTGCCTTCTATTCCCTTTATTGTCAACAGGGTACTGCCGCCGGCATTTGCGTGCGCTTTCAAATCCGTCCGGATGGAAACAGGACGTTTTCTTATGAAACTCTTCATACGGGAAACATTGTTGTCAAATTCTTTTTCATCAAGACCAAAACGTATAAAATAGTCCGCCATTAATGGCTTATAATCTGCCTCATACTGCTCTAAGGAAGCAATGGCATCCTCTTCCTTAAAGTTTACATTTATCAAATCGCACATTGTATTAATAAACTGCCCGCGGAACTCCTCATTCTGAAACACTGACTGAAAAAGCTCGTCCTGCTGAAGCAGCCAGGAAAGAGGATACGTCCCGGTGGTTTGTCCGTACAGGTTCATGGAATATTCGGTGTCAAACAGCATGAGACGCCATTTTGTATCGCCGTAGCGCGTTCCGTCATTTTCTCTTGTGCGCCAGAACATGGTATTTTTCTGCGGCCAGTCATAATTTCCGATATAGACCTCCATGGCATAGTAATCAATATAACTCTGTACATCGACCAGATTGCAGAACTTCTTATAATTTTCACTATTTTTCATATCCAGTTCTGCTAACGACT
>DKUB01000026.1 GCA_002490465.1 Lachnoclostridium sp. UBA7215 | reverse complement strand
GTCGGGCTGTCGGACACCGCCACACCAATGGACTGGTCACCATTTGCTGTCTTGTCCCATGTGCAGAAATAAAAATAATAGCGGTCTTTCCCTGCCTCTTTGTCATAGTGCTTTGCTACCTGCCCTGCCCAGGCAGATGTCTCTGTATTTGCCCATGTAATAGTCTTTGAATCTGCTTTCATAACTACGCTCTCATATTTCCAGTTTTTCATATCCTTGCTGGAATAGCAAACCCACTCCGGAATCACGTAAACATCATTTTTTGATGTGTCGTGTCCGGTATACAGATATACGGTATCACCATCCACAAGCACTGCCGGGTCACCGCCATAAATGCGGTTTCCTTTGTCATCCGTTCCGCTGATTGGGTTAGAATAGGCATCCCTCTCCAACGTAATTTCTGTTGTTCCAGCCGCTTCTGACTCTCTTATTCCCCCCTGGTACAGTGCGGGAATAACAAGGGAAAGCGCCAGCACCCCAGCTAAGATTTTTTTTGCAGACATTTTATAAATCTCCTTTCTTTTTCCATATATTTGACATACTTATTCTTTTGACATTCTGTCTATCTTGAATTATAATAGAACCAATACAATAATGCAATCTTTTAAGGAGGTATTTTCATGAGACGAACGTTCCATACTTTTGTTTCCTGTGCTTTGACTGCTGCACTTATGGCATCCACGCTGGCAGCATTTGGAAACACAGCTTTTACAACTACGGCAGATGCGGCGACCGCACCTGAGAACGCAACTACTTCTGTTCCTGCACGGGTATCGGTACATGACCCATCTATTGCAGTATCAAAAGAAGGTGTATATTATGCATTTGGCTCCCACCTGGACGCAGCCAAATCAACGGACATGGTAAACTGGAAAACATTTACAAATGGCTACACAACGCCGAACAACAAGCTTTTGGGAGACCTTGACAAAAACCTCAAAGTTCCATTTGCCTGGGCCGGCAGCCATGACATGGACGCTACAGGTTACAGTATCTGGGCGCCGGATGTATTCTGGAATAAAGATTATATCAACGCAGACGGTACTAAAGGTGCCTATCTTATGTATTTCTGCACGACATCCACGGCTACCCGCTCCGCCATCGCATTTGGCGTCTCCCAGGATATTGAGGGACCATATACATATGTAGATACGCTCTTATATTCCGGTTTCTCCAAAAACTCCCGACACGACAGCAACAGCAAGGGAAAGAGCAAAATAGACACCATCTATACAAATACAAATATCAAAAAACTGATTGATAACGGCACGTTAAAAGACGGACTGAATGAAAACTGGTTTAATCCTAACAGTGGTGCTTTTAATAACAGATACGCACCAAACGCCATTGACCCGACGATTTTTGAGGACAAGGACGGTAAACTCTGGATGACCTATGGTTCCTGGTCCGGCGGTATTTTCCTTCTGGAAATCGACCCGGCTACCGGCCGCACCATTTATCCCGGTAAAAATTCTGACACAAAGGATTCCCGCATCGTGGACGAGTATTTTGGAGTCCGCATTGCAGGCGGATATGCCGCTTCCGGTGAGGGACCGTATATCCTGTACGATGCTGAAAGTGATTACTATTATTTATATGTAACATATGAGGGGTTAAATCCAACATCCGGATACAATATGCGCCTGTTCCGCTCCAAATCACCAGAAGGGCCTTACCTGGATGCTGCCGGCAACAATGCCGCATTAACGCAGAGTACTGCGTCAAAACACAGACAAATTGGTATCCGTGTCATCGGCAATTACCAATTCCCCTGCCACGGCAGACCCCTGATGGCTGCCGGCCATAACTCCGCTCTGGTTGACAGCGACGGAGAGCGTTACCTGATTTACCACCAGAAGTTTTTGAATAGGGGATTTGTCCATGAAGTACGCGTACACCAGCAGTTTATTAACGAAGAGGGATGGCCGGTAACCGCCGTCTATGAAAACAAGGGGGACAAGATATCAAAAGCCGGTTACGACAAGAGCGAGATTGTCGGCGACTATTATTTCATTAACCACGGCCTGGCATATCAGACAAGTGATTACCTCCTTCCGAAAAACCTTGTTCTCACCGCAGATGGAAAGGTATCCGGGGCGGCGACCGGGACATGGACACAAAAAGAGGGAACCTGTTATGCCAAATTTGTGTTGGGCGGTGTGACATACAGCGGTGTATTCTTCAAACAGCATACAGAAATTGGAGACAGCAAAAATGTAATGACCTTTACGGCAATTGGAACAGATAACAAGACAATTATGGGGTCAAAAAGACCGGTATCCCTCTCATCCAGCCGAAGCACAATTTATTTCGGTGGCAATCAGAACAAGACCGCAAAACTTACGGTGAACGGTTCTTCTACTGTTGCCTACACCATAACCTACAAGTCTTCCAAGCCATCGGTTGCCTCTGTCAACAGCAAGGGCATAGTCACTGCCAAGAAGGCTGGAAGCTGTACGATTACAGCCACCTATAAGGCAGGCAGCGTCACAAAGACCTTTACTAAAAAGTTTACCGTTAAAAAAGCTTATTTTAAATTTAAAAAATCAAAAGCTAAAATGAAGCCGGGCAAATCCACCACATTTAAGTTAAAGGGATATGGCGTTAAGCCTAGTTCGGCTGTGTGGAAGAGTTCCAAAACGAAGGTACTTACTGTTGGAAAGAAGAATGGTAAGGTAAAGGCGCTCAAAGCCGGTACTGCCACTATTACTGCTTCTTATAAAAAGATTAAGCTTACCAAAAAAGTAACTGTAAAAAAATAACAAACGCCGCCGCATTTTACGTGCCGGCTTAACAAAAAAGCGAGGATTAACGTTGTTACACATTACTTCACTGAATAACGGCATTGAAATATTTAAGGCACTCGGCTCGGATGTCCGTATTCAGATTCTGAATATTTTGCTGGAAAATAAAGATATAAGTATGAAAGAGCTCGCCTCAATGCTTAATATCACAAGTGGTGCGCTGACCGGACATATCAAAAAACTGGAAAGCTGTGGTCTTATCAGTACATCCACAGAATCCATGGCACATGGAAACCAGAAAAACTGTACCATTCACTGGGACCGCATCTTAATTGACTTAGAGCAGCCGGGAGAAGACGAAAATGTATTTAGCTCTGAAATCCGAATCGGACACTACACGGATTACAGCGCTACTCCTACTTGTGGGCTGGCCTCCAGCCAGGCTCTGATTGGAGAGGTCGATGATGCTCGTTATTTTGAGCATCCCGACCGCTTCAATGCGGATATCCTATGGTTTACGATCGGACATGTGGAGTACGTTATACCAAACTTCACACCGGGCTTTCATCGAATCACTCAAATCAGCATAACGATGGAACTTGGCTCGGAAGCGCCCGGAATCAACAGTGAATGGCCGTCCGACATAAAATTTTATATGAATGATATATTTCTTGGAAAATGGACATCGCCTGGTGATTTTGGCGATGTAAACGGACTGTTTACACCAAGCTGGTGGCCACAGAATTGGAATCAATATGGTCTGTTAAAACTGCTTGTAATTAACAAAAAGGGCACTTTCATAGACGGAATAAAGATTTCTAATGTCACCATTAACCAGCTAAATCTGGATTACCGCAGCAGTCTCCGTTTCCGGCTGGCCGTGGAACAGAATTCTACCCATACCGGAGGCCTGACAATCTTTGGAAAATCCTTTGGCAATTACGGACAGGATATAAATGCCATTTTGCACTACGCACCGATAAACTAACATCTGCCACAAAGGAAACCGTGCCGGAACGCAGCGCGTTCAAGGCACGGCCCTTCTTTGTGGCAGATGGTTCAGTAATTACAAAAGAGAACCAATAAATCGGAACATGTCATCTCCTTACTAGTATCGAATCACATTCTTTCCTGTAAGAGCCCCCCGGAATGAAATCAAGTTTTTCACCCGGGGGGCCTCTTACCACCTTTTATATGGGCAATGCCCTCTCTTCGCCGTGGCCCGCAATTCTACATAACAACCGCAGGCTCCGCATGTTCCGGCATTCAGCAAATCACACTCTTTACAAAGCATAAGGCGTTTCTCATACTCCTCCTCTTCTACTCTGTCCTGCTGCTTTATTGCATTCCGGTACATTTCAATTTGCCCGGCATCTGCCTCTGCCATATCCCGTAACAGACATTTTTTACAAATAGCAGCCATTATTTCTTCACTCTAAAGGCAACTACACTATTTTTCGGCATTTTTACCCGAATACCTTCCTCTGACACCGTATAATCCATAAAAGCTTTTTCACATACCTCTTCCGGATTATCAAATGTATTTTTGGCATGCATGTCCACATGGGAAACAATCGTTGCCTCTATCTGCTCATATCCCGAATTTGTAAATGAGATATCCACATCCTCAGAAGCTTCAATGGAGAGGTTATTCATCGTAATCGTGATTACGCCTTCCTTATCCATGGACACTGATTCCGTAATTCTTGGAACTTTCCACTCACCGATTCCGATTTCATCTACTCCGGTTACTGCACTCTGCAGCAATTCAGCCCCCTGATGGTGGCGGTACATATGCATGACATGGTATGTCGGTGTTTTTATCATGTTATTGCCTTCTGTTAACAGAACCGCCTGCAATACATTTACCATCTGTGCCAGCGCCGCTATCTTTACGCGGTCACTGTGCTTATTAAAGATATTCAGAGTAATTCCGGCAATCAAAGCATCACGCACCGTATTTTGCTGATACAAAAAGCCCGGATTTGTACCTGGTTCGCATGTATACCAGGAACCCCACTCATCCACGCACATTCCGATTTTTTTGTCCGGATCGTACTGGTCCATAATCGCACCGTGCCGTTCAATGAGCCGCTCCATATAAAGTGCCTTATTCAGGGTCTTGTACCATGTCTCCTCATCAAAATCCGTAGCACTTCCCTTTATATCCCAGCCTTCCGGATGCACATAATAGTGCAGGGACAGATAATCCATAAATCCATGACAATGCTCCCCATGGTCGAACGCTGTCTTCAAAACACGCTCCGTCCAGAAATAATCAGATACATTGGCACCACAGCACACCTTTTTCACTGGATTTTCGGCATCATAATTTCTCACATAAGTCTGATAGCGGCGGTACTCATTGGCGTAATGCTCCGGCGTCATGTTTCCTCCACATCCCCAGTTCTCATTACCTACACCAAAGAAATCAACTTTCCACGGCTCTTCGTGACCATTCTCCTTCCGCATATCTGCCATCGGTGAAATACCGCGGAACGTCATGTACTCAATCCATTCCGACATTTCCTGAACGGTCCCGCTTCCCAGATTCCCGTTAATGTATGTCTTACATCCAATCTGGCGGCACAATTCCATATACTCGTGAGTACCAAAACTGTTATCCTCGACAACACCGCCCCAATGAGTATTGACCATTTTTTTCCTCTTTTCCTTTGGCCCAATACCATCCTTCCAGTGATACTCATCGGCAAAACATCCTCCCGGCCACCGGAGCATTGGTACCTTAAGCTCCTTCAGTGCCTGTACCACATCAGAGCGCATTCCGTTCACATTCGGAATGTCCGGGTTTTCCCCAACGTAAATCCCCTCATAAATACATCTTCCAAGATGCTCTGAAAAGTGTCCATAAATCTCCGGCTCTATCGTACTCTCTTTTTTATTTTCATTAATTACTAATCTTGCCACCGCAAACTCCTTTCCTGTCAACTAATTTTTATATGAAAAGATCGGTCTTCCATTTTCATCCCATCGTATTCTCATAAGCATGGCATGACGATTGGGATTGTAAAGGGGATTCCCTTCAATCTCCGCTTCCTTGCGGGCATGGTAAACCATAATGTCATTCCCGTCCTCGTCTACCGTAAAAGAATTATGACCTGGCCCATATACCTGTAAATCATAATCTGTCTTCAAAACCGGATAGCGCTCCTTTTTCCATGACAATGGATCAAGTAAATCCGAAGATTCATCCGCCGTGAGCATACCCATACAGTAGTTGACACCCGTATCACTTGCAGAATAAGTTACAAAAATCTTGCCGCCATGATGGATGACCGCCGGACCCTCATTTACCCAAAATCCCTGTCTCTCCCAGTCATAATCCGGCGTAGTAAGTAGTACCTGAACGGTCTTTAACTGATATCCGGATTCCATTTCAGCAATATACAAATTTGAAATCTGCGGACCTACACTTACTTTTTCTGCCCATATATAATAATATTTTCCGTTATTCTCAAAAATAGTGGCATCTAAAGAAAATGCTTCAAAGGAAAATATATCTTCTGGTGCACGGCGCATTTTACCAATCTCACGCCACTCATCTTCATAGGGATTGTTTCCCTGACACTCTAAAACATAAGGACGGATATTCCATATATTTTCTGCCTCGCCTCCGGCAAAGTAAATATACCATTTACCAAATAAAAAATGAAGTTCCGGTGCCCAAATATGCTCACTCATAGGCCCGCTCTTATGTTTCTCCCAAATTCTCTTTTCCTCTGCTTCTGATAACCCGGCCAATGTTTTGGAACGGCGTAAAATAATACCATCATAGGCAGGCACCGACGCAGTAAAATAATACCAGCCATCATGAAAACATACATAGGGATCTGCCCTTTGTAATATCCATGGCTCATTATAAAAAATATCTTTTTCTGTTGACATCGCTTTGCTCCTCCTTGCTCACCTCAAGCGTTATTAACGAATAACAGGGCAAGGCATGAAAGCCTTGCCCTGTGAAAATCACATATCCTGATTGTTTGGATTAATTATTTATTATCCTCTTTCATTTTATTGTATTTCGCAATATCTTCATCAGAGAGGATTCCATAACCCTTAGGTCCAAAATAATTAATCATTGCATCTGCATGATAATAATTGGCCTTTCTCGTTGCCTCATCTACATAATCGGCAGCCTTGGAAGTACCTGCATCTACCACATCATGAATCTTCAGTTTGTTGAAATACTGATCACAATAGTTCCAGTATCCGGCAATACTGGTCCAGCCATATGGAATTGGCTGCATACAGCTCTTAAAGTACTCTCTCCAGTAACCTACATGAGTCTCATCCATGCCTTTGCAGTACATATCAATATAAGCATTCCAAACTTCTTCGTTTGTTGTGATTGGTGCCGGCATAACATCATTTTTCAAAGGAGTACCAGTACCATTTACTTTTGATTCATCGTTGTAAATCTGAATTCTTGTCTTCCATCCATCAACACCATAGCTCACAAATTTCAGAAGCTCATATGCCTCACGCGGATGTTTGCAGGCTGTTGTCAATCCACCAAAGTCAATCGTCGCAATGCTGTGGTGATCTTTTGAAGCGTCCTCTTTTGATACTGCCGGAACTACATAAGGAACAATATCCAGATCATACTCTGTTTTGTAATACTCTGTATTCCATGTATTCTGGAATGTCCAGAATGCTTCCGTAAACAGAGCTACATGACCGGTCTCACCACACCACTTATCAAAGTTACCTGTCCACAGCTCCATCTCAATTGTCGATGCTGTCGGTGCAATATAATCTCCTTGTTTCAGCTCAGCGAACTCCTGCTCACCCTTTGCCCATGCACTCAGGTCAAAAGACTCACCGTTGAAACCAAACTCACCCTGGACAGTCTGAGCAGCAGCGATTCCATAGTAAGAATCCAGACGGTTGTAGTAACCACATCCATAGTAAGAAAGTCCATCGGATGTATCTTTCTTAGTCGCCTTGCGGATCAGTTTAATCATCTCATCCCAAGTCCATTTTCTGGATGGTGCCTCAATATTCAGCTTTTTCAGGCAGTTCAGATCAATATACATAGCACCCGGGAAGAACTTGACCGGTACCGCGTATCTGTGACCTGTTGAAAACTCACCAAGACCACAGTCATTAACAGTAGAAGCAAGATTCTTTGTCTCCGGATCCGAATTATAGAGATCTGTAATATCCATTAACAGCAAATTGCTCAGCGCAAAGTCTGCATCCGAATACATGATTACATCTGGAGCTGTGCCGTTTGAAACAAGCTGCGTCAATGTATCATTGTAAGTCTTTACCGGCTCATATACCGGATTAACTTTAATATTCGGATAAATCTCCATAAAACGATTAACCAGCGCCTCTACCGTTTCCTTCTGGTCAAAGTGGAAATACGTCAACTCAATGTCCTCGTCCGTCAGATCTTTAGCCACATTATAAGTAATGCCGCCAATTTCTTTCTGCTCTGTCTCACCGGATACGGAACCAGTCTCCGCTGTACCACCGCCGGAAGAATTGCCACCACAACCGGTCATAATCCCTACAACCATAGTCATGGAGAGCACTAATGCTAAAAGTTTTTTTCTCATGATTACCCTCCTTTTTTTCTTCTCTATAATATGTTTACTATTATAGCACATACTAATAAATTGTTCTATATGTTTTTGTAAATTATTATAGCTTTTTTTAAAATGCTATTGCGAAAATGATTATGCCGAATTATTCACCGGTAATACCTGTGCGGTCAATACTCTCTACAAAGTAGCGCTGCAGTACAAAATACATGAGCAGAAGCGGCAGTATACTCAACATTGTGCCCGCCATATTAATAGACTCATTTAAGCTGACCGCCGTTGAATTTGACGTTGTCGCATAGGTCGAATAGTTTGTAGCAAAATTATCGAGCTGAATAACCAGCGAAGTCCAACCGGACTTTGTAACTACACCGGAAACATAGATCTGTGTCAGATAGGATTCATTCCAGTACCACACAAAGGAGAACAGTCCTACCGTGATAAATGCCGGTGCAGCTGATGGCAGTGAAATCATGAAAAAGGATTTAAAATATCCCGCACCGTCAATCTGTGCCGCCTCAATCAGTACTTTCGGCACCTGGCGGAAAAACTGCCAGAAAATCAGTATGAAAATCGGGGCGTTAATACCCATGCCAAGAATCGCCGGCAATACAAAGGACCACAGTGTTCCAAGAATCCCCATATCAGAATACAATACATAGGTCGGTATCATCGTAGCCTGACTTGGCAGGATAAATGTAAAAACAATAATACCCAACACTACTTTTTTGCACGGGAACTCAAAACGCGCCAGTCCATATCCAATCAGGGAACAGGATATGAGATTGCAAAGTGTCGGCACTCCGGCAATAATAATACTTTTTCCCAGGGACGGCCAAAAATCCATACTCTTGGCTGCCTGAACATAATTATCCACATTAAAGGTACTGGGAAGCCAGTTAATCGATGAATCCAGCAAGTCATCCAGTGTCATAAATCCACTGCTTATCATGTGAAGAATTGGATTGAGATAAATAAATCCAATACAGATCAGCAATGCATAAATACAGAATACCTTAATAAATCCCTGCTTCTCCTTTGAACCCAGCAAAAACTTCCGGACCTTTTCTTTCGTAAACTTTTTAACACCAGGAGTTGGTGCCATGCTGTTAGCTAGCAGCTTTTTGTCTCTTCGCTTCATTTCTAGCACTCCTCCTTCTTACCTTCCTGAGTTCACGCTCTTCTTTCTTCCTTGCCCTCTTAGCTCTCTTCACCTGTTTCTGGTACACATCCTTCTTGGCAACAAAGAGAAGCGCAAACAAGCCTACAATTAACAATTCAACAATGGAATACATCCACGCCATTGCTGAGGCGTAACCATAACCCTTTTCCTGCATACCTGAGAACATCGCAGTCTTTATCAGTTCGATAATCGGGTTTTGATTATTATTGGATATAAATACAATCGTATAAACACAGTTTAAAAGGATCATCGGCTTAACGGTAGGAAGCGTAATCTTCCAGAAACACTCCCATCCGGAACCACCGTCAATCTTTGCCGCCTCATACATTGCCGGGTCAATTTTCTGCAGACTCGACAGGAAAATAAGTATCTGCACACCGGAATACCATAAAATGGTTATCATATTCTCAAAAAGATCCGATACCGGCGTTGCCAGAGCCTTTGGCAAAAATTCTTCAATGGCTTTTGTAATCGCCTGCACATCAATGGCAGTTACACTGCCTGCCCCCTCTTGATTCAGCATGCCAAGGATTGGCCCGCTGACAATAATAACCGGCAGGAAGAAGATTAATCGGAAAATTCCCTTTCCTTTCATCTTCTGATTCAGCATAAGTGCGATCATAAGGGCAAATACCACAATAATCGGCACAGATATTACTGTGGATACTACATAATTAATCATATCCGGCAGAAATTCCGTGTCAGACATGAGTATCTGCGTAAAGTTCTCGTATCCCACAAAGTTAAACCGAAGTCCCTGCGGGCTGAACCGGATATTATTCAGCGCATAGTCGAAAGAAGTTATCAGCGGATATGCCAGAAATACCAATGCTCCTATTATCCACGGGGTAATGAACAGTATCCCGACTCTCGCTTCCCGCTTTGCCAGTTTCCCCGGCTTAATCTTCTTGCGCTTTTGTTTCTCTTCTTTACTCAATTTTTTACTTTTACTCACTCAGCTTCACCTGCCTTATGGGAATAGGACATTGCATCCACAGTGATGCCATCCACTGTCTGGGCGCTATCCGTGTAGTTGATATACACAGTTACACCATTGCTATAGGTTACCTTTGTGATACCGTTGTCAGTTCTCTCATGACTTATCATATTGGCTCCATCCACAAGCATGCTGAACTCACGGAACTGTTTATCATAATCAATAATCATATTCTTATAAGTACTGTATGCTGTACTGTATAAGCTTGCCGAATTTGTAAGAATCAAGTCTGAGGAGTCTTCCTGTGTTACAAAAAACGACGGATAAACACCTGCCTCAATCATCTGCAGGAAGAATTCCTGTTTATTTGCCTCGAAGTTCACATAATCCGAATACATGGGAACAACTCCCTTTAATACCATGGAGAGGAATGGAATCTCCTCATTCATGTACATATAATCAGAGCTTCCTAAAGGCATATCAATAATTGCATTTGTGTCGCTCCACAAATAGGAATATGGCTCTTCCATAATCATATCCGTATTCTTTGAAATCTCAGCGAGTGTCTGCGCATAAGTATTTGCCGTGTCATTTCTCGTGTAAAAATCACCTTTATAACTGTAAGAGAACATATTATTGCTTACGCCGGCAACCGCAATATTTTTTACCTCATCATCCACAGCTCCTTCTACCAGATCTGTAAAATTTGACATGGACTTCAATGGGTTGAGAAAATGGAATGTATCATAAACCTCTGCATGATAAATCTCTTCTTCATAAGTTCTCTTGTTAATGCGTTTTATCATATCGTAGTTAAACTTATAAATGCTTGGATTGAGCCGTAAGGCATCTGCATATAGGTATATTTGATAATTCTTTGCTGCGGAATCTTTCACAAGCTTTGACAGGCTTGATGTCCCGCCAATATGGCTGTCTGCCTTATACGAGGAAATCGGCAAATCATACAGCCCGCCTTTCTGCCATCCCTTATACACCGACAACAGGCTGCTTACACCAGCCGTCTGAAGCTCGTTATAGATATTTTCAATATCCTCTGTTCTGGTCATCGTTACTGCCCTTGTTCCCAAAAGGAAATCCTCGCGCTCTGTTCCAAGGAAATCTACACGGGTTTTGTAACTGTTATCCTTTACGCTGATTGTTCCATTTTTCAAAAGATAATCACGGTATTTATTTGCCATTGCAGAATAATTTGCTTCATCTCCCGACAGAAGGATATAACGCAGCTGTAAATCTGAATGCGTCCTCTCATCCTCAGCTTTCTGCATGGTACCAGAATTGGAATTATTTAAAGGCTGGACATATATATCGCGTAGCAAAAATCTTGCGTAACAACGGTTATAATTCAGCGTAACACCGTTTGGCTCCGCCAAAATTCTGGCACGCTTCTCCCCTTTCTCTACAATTCCCAGATACCCTACCTTTTCCTCCAGATGCGCCATACCAAAAATCGGGGCAAGAATTCGATTTGCCTCGTTGAGCATATCAATCCGTTCCCACAGATACTCCTTATCACCGGACTCAACAAATCCCACGTCTGAGCCATAAATAAACTGATTAAATCCGGTAGGATAACGCCCCTCTTTATTATCCAGATTTATCAACGCGCCATTTCCATCCGGAATCAGCATATATCCGTCTTCTTCATCCATATGGGTATATCCCATAAACGGAAACAGCGTAATCGTTGAAATATATGTGCCTTCCATGTCTTCTGTAATGGAGTCATCCGGCACATTCACTACCAGATTATTTTCATCCTCCAGAGTGACATTTACCGTAAGACCAAATCCATATTCCGGAAATGTAATTTTGGCAGAAAAACCATTATCCAGTTTGGACACATCAATTGTCTTTTGCGTCGTCACCATATCGAGCTGGAATGTGTTTTTCGTACCCTTAATTGCCGTTATAATAAGTCCGGATTTCATGTAAGCATTCCATGATGCATTACTCTTTCTGTCATCCCTGTCATCACTCAGTGTTGATTCAATAATCTTGCCGGTCTTTTTATCTTCCAAAAGAATCGAAAGCCTATCTGCATATAAATACATTTTATAGGAAGAGTTCTCCATGACCAGCTCATAATCCTTTTTCTTTATCTTCTCGGATTCTTTCAGCGGCGGAAGCACTCCATCCATAGTGACCTCACCATTTTCGCCGACATTCTGGCCATTTCCGGCCTCTTCTGCTCCGGCAGCCTGCCCGCCTTCCTCTGTTCCAGCAGTCTGGCCTTCTTCCGTCCCAGCTGTAGTTTCGGCGCCATCTTCCGTATCTGCCAGAACTTTATCCGGAAGCCCCGGAATTCCAGCCAGCAGAAGAATGGCGGCAGTGAATATTGCGACTATCTTTTTCCAATGTCTCTTACTCAAATCGATACACCGCCTCTCCGAATACTGCACTGACAAACTCAAATACCTGAGCCCACAGTACATAAATAATAAATGCTAATAATGCTACAATTAATATTGTAAAAATTGTCAGGCAGATAACCTTGAATGTCTCTTTTCCCGTGTAGTTATTTACCTCTTTAATTCCCAATACACCAATGACTAAAGTCCATACATACATCAGTACCTCAACCAGTGTGATAAGAAATGCCTCATTTGTCGTCACGATATGAGAGAGAATAAATATAACCGGCGTCAGCGCCACGTATGGCAATAGACTGTAACAGAAATAAGTGTAAATTTTCTTAATCGTTCCCTCGCCGTCATTAATTGTACAAACCAGATAATTACATGCCGTCAGCACGACAATGGCAACAAGGATTGTTCCAATATCCGATACAAGCTCATAACGGCCCTCCCGTATTGTCTTTGCCAGGAATCCGCATAAATACTTGTTTATAACAAATTCAAAGGTAAATACAACAAGGATAATGCTCGGCGCCGCCCAGGAAGCCCTTCCCTCTCTGCTGATCCCGTAGGATCCGTCAATCGGATGTCTCATATAATAACCAGAATACATAATATTGGACATCAGACGGTTCTGCCTGATTTTCTCCTTCAGATTACGCACACCATTTAAGATGCCTTTCCTCCTATCCAATACCTGTATGACTTTAAAGAGAATCCAAATTCCCACAATGGTCAGTATCAAAGCGACAATATTATTTTTCAGCCAGATATTTCGTATCTCCCAAAAGGCATCGGAATACCCCTCATAATCTCTGGAAAGCTTTGCGTACCGAAGTGCTTCGTCATAGTTCTCCTCCTGGAAGTACGCGCGCCCCATAGCCTTGTTTGCATAGGTAAACAGGCTGTTCATGTTTAATACCTCAGCCAGAGGTTCCCGGCTCTCCGTATAACGTCCTTTTGAATAGAGATAAAGAGCTGTATGTAACTTTTGTGTAAATTCAGACGGCTCATATACCTGAATCTGGTTCTTATCAGAATCCAGAACATAAATGCAGTCGTCTTTTCCAACCTGAATACTTGTTATCTGGGTAGAAAGGCCGATTCTCTGTGTACCATCATCCGTACCTCCAAACACATATATCGGCTCACCCTGCTCATTGTACTCATATATATATCCCTGAGCAGATGCTACATAAACATTATCATGGTTTCCAACGGCAACCGCCGCCGGTGCCACATCATAATAACCATAATTATTAGTTCCCCGAAGCATATTTAATCCGGCTATGTTAAGCCTCTTCAGGGTCTTTTCTTCATCACCGCGGGTAACAGTATAAATCAGTCCCTTACTGTCAATCGCGAGATTATCCGGTGTGGATGGTATATTGCCAACCATCTTCGCCCTCTGCTCTTTCGTCATAATTGCACGGTAAATAATTGTCTGCAAATCCGTTGATGCAAAGTTCGTTCCGAAATAACCAAGGAAAGTTCCTCCATCTGCCGGGGAAATCTCGACAATACCGTTTGTATTGGACTGACATACAATAAACATAATGCCTGCATCATTAACAACGATTTTAATTGGAAGGAAATCCAATCCCTCGCCATACAGCGGGCTGTCAGGTTTTGCATACTTATTCAGTACATCGCCGTTTTCATTAAACACATATACTGTTCTTGCGTCCCGATCTGCCACATAAATATGTTTGTCCTCTGTGACATAGATACCCATCGGTGTTTTCAGAAGTCCCTTGCCGATAACCTTAATCAGCTTACCCTCTGTTGTGCCGATAATAACCTGTTTATTTCCGGTATCTGCCACATAAATCCGTCCATCATCCGTCACACACATATCGGATGCGCCGCTGATGAACTGCTCACCAAATTTGATTATGGTACTTTTTGCCAGATACGCTGTCTGTGTCTCCTCCGTATAACCATACCCATCTACTGTATAAGTGCGGTATGGAGTGTCTGCGGATGCAATCACAGAACACAGTTCTGTGGCAAGTCCCATTGCAAACAGGAGCACAACAAACAGACTAAAAATTTTATTTTTTCTTCTCATAATGCCTCCAAATCTTGCAATAGCCAGTTTACTTGATACCAGAATGTGCCATTGTATTCATGACATTATTCTGTAAAATGATAAACAATACCAGGTTTGGTACAAAGAGTATCAGCGTGGCTGCGGCCGCCATACCTTGCCCGGATACTGTATTGTTTACATTTACCAACGAGTTCATATAAAAGGTCAGTGTCTTCATACCATCGTCATTAATATAGTAGTTTGACGTTTCCATATTGGCCCATACCTGCTGGAATACAAGAATTGCCGCCGTTGCAATCGCTGGTTTAATCATTGGTATTATAAGCTTTCGGTACACAACCATATCAGTCGCCCCATCAATATAGGCCGCTTCTATCAGTGCATCCGGCACCTGTTCCACAAACTGTTTTACCAGAAACAGTGCAACCGGATATGCTAACAGCGGAAGGATATGTGCCCAAATACTGTCAATCAATCCAAGGTTAACAATAACGAGATAACGTGGAATCAATACGGCAGTTGCCACGAACATCAGAGCCAGCTGATTAATGGTCATCATCATGTCACGGCCCTTAAATTTCAGCTTTGACAGCGCAAATGCCGCCATCGTCGTAAATACTAAGGACAATCCCACCGTCAGTGCTGTTACCAGAATACTGTTGAACACATAGCGGCTCATTGGAATACCTGCTGTACGGCTGAATTTTATCAGCTTTGTAAAATTTTCCAGTGTTGCATTCCGAACAAAAAATGTCGGTGGAAATGCAAACAGCTCATCCATTGGCTTAAATGCGTGGTTTGCAATAAAAACCAGTGGCAGGGCCATGAAAATAACCAATGGCAGAAGTACCAGAATAATTTTAATATGGCCTCTCTCAAACTTCTGGGGATTAATCCTTTTTCCTTTATATGCCATTTTTTCCCCTCCTTTTCTAGTCTTTTTCGGACAAAAGTGTATTGGACACTTTTGAGAACAACTGTACAATTAACAGCAATACAACGGAAACCGCTGCTGCATAGCCCATCTCATAACGCAGGAAGCCGTAATCCTCTATATGATTTACGATTAACTGCGCCGCATACCCCGGTGAGGGGTTACCGGTCAGCTGAGTAGAAATCAAGCCGTTCTGGAATGCATTTACAATTGACATAACAGCTGCAAACAACATCTGCGGCTTCATCTGCGGAATTGTTATATAAATCATTTCCTGAAAACGGTTTTTAATACCGTCAATCGCTGCTGCCTCATACAGCTCCTCATCCGAGTTCAAAATACCGGCAATCATCGAGAGGAACCCGACACCCATGGAAGACCACAGACCTATGATAATTACAATCGGCAACAGATAATCTGTACTGACAAGCCAGATAATAGGTTCATTAATGATGCCAAGGCTCATCATCCAGCTGTTCAGAAGTCCGGTCTGGTCACCGGAGAAAATTACTTTCCAGAGAACAGTCATTGCCACACCCGCTGTCATACTCGGGGAATATAGAATCAGGGCAAATATTGTTCGTGGAAGTTTCGTAAGGTTACACAGTGCCCACGCCAGAATAAAGGAAAGCACATAACCTCCGATTCCGACAACCACTGCGTACACTACTGTATTCGGCAGGACGAATTGCATGAATACCTCATCACTGGTAATCAGCGTTATGTAATTCAGGAAGCCAACAAATGTCGGCATCTGGATCGCATTAAAGTTCGTAAACGACAGGACCACTGCAAGGGCTACCGGCACCAGGATAAATGCGATGAAAACAATTGCATAGGGCGCCATAAAACCATAACCATGCCAGTTCGAACGCTCACGTCTGCGAATACTGTTCTTTTTTGATTTTGTATTTTTTGTTTGTGTGATGACGTCGTTTTTGTTTGTTTTTCCCATATTTCGCTCCATATAATCTTATTGCTCAAGCAGCTTAGTCACAGACTCCAGCGTTGGAATATTGTATTCCTTAATAACATTTCCATTGCTGTCATTATAACCAAACTCCTCTAGTTTACGATCAAATTCGTGGTTTACGCTCTTTACAGCCTTGTCAACACGCGTCTGCAGATTTGCACCATTTACTGTAATATCATTAAACGCATTGCTGACCTCGCGCTCTAACAAATATGTTCCCGGAACACGTGGTACATCGACTACATTCTTCGCTGTCTCCTGAATCACTTTTTTGGAATTGGACTCAATCGGCAGCTGTGCCATCGCATGCATATTGGCTGTCGGCCAAATATACTCATCACCATAAGTAATCTGGATTGTCTGCCCGAATTCTGCCTGAATTTCATTAGAAGACCACCATTTTATAAACTCCCAGGCTTTTTTCTCACGCTCCGGATCACTCTTAAAAATAACACTGCTCTCTGCACATCCGCACACAGAACGGTCAATCGTTCCATCCTCTTTCTCTGTGCCGGGTGCCAGGGCAATCTCCCATGAACTTGCCAGCTCCGGTGCTGCATTTGTCAACATGTTATAAGTTGCATAATCTGCAATTCCAATTGGCATATCACCATTTCGGAAATGCTGATAAAAGTTATCAACGTTTACCGGAAGATTATATACGGTAAACAAATCTGTCAACTGTGTAAAACCGTTAACCGTGTTTTCTTCTCCCAGCGCTGTTCCTTCATTTGCTGTCAGATTATATAGAGAACCGCCATTCTGAACAAGAAGAGGTGTCGTTCCATGGAAGTTTCTCATAAGAAGCATTCCTGCAGTCGGATAATAAAAATTAAGTCCGCGCATCTGCAAAGTAGGAAGCATGTCAATAACATCCGTCATAGTCTCCGGTACATCAATTCCAAGTTTTTCCATTACGTCTGTGCGGTAGAACAATACCCAGAAGTTCATAGTCTCCGGCATGGAATAAACTTCATCGCCAATTGTTCCTGTCAAAAAGAACCCCGGATAGAAATTATTTGCCGCCTGCTTAAAATCATCATACTGTGTCATATCCACAAGCGCACCGCGGATAGCAAGCTCATACGGAATCGTATAGTTAATACCAGTTGCCACATCCGGTGCGTTGCCGGAAGAGTTGGCAAGTACAAGTTTGTACTGGTCCGGCATGATACTGATATCTACTTCAATTCCCGTATCCGGTGTGAAATGCTCATCAATCATTTTCTGCATAATCTGCACATATTGGCTGGAACGGTTCACCCATACCTGCAGATGGTCACGGTTCGTATTACTTGCGGAATACGCCTGGTCCGTATAGGATGCTACAAAACGCTGTATATTCATCATGCAGGATTTGAAAAATCCCGGTCCCTCAGGGACATCTGCGTCATCCTGATAAATATAGATACGGTCAATGGCCAGTCCGTTTTCTATCAGATTATCAATTGCCTGTGCCAGGTAATGGTTGACAGAGTTCATACTGGTGGAAAGCTCTGCCACACGATAGGGAATTTCGTCCGGATTTTCACCCAGGCTGCGCAGCTGCCCTGCCGCAATCAGCATCGGCGACATCACTGCAACATTTTTATCACTGTCACTCCACTTGACAGCACTCTGCTCAAGTTCTACCAGTTTATCTGCATACCCAAACAGAGTATCCTCTATCCCCGGTATATAACGGGACAGCTGCAAATCTCTGTACTTATCTGCATTTGTTCCTGCCACCTTTGTAATTTCCAGCGCTAAATCATTGACATCTGACATAATTGTATCCAATTGTTCCATAACATAACAAATAGGATCCATACTTATTGTATAAGAAATTGTATGGTCTCCTGGTGTCAGATGCACCGTCAGATTATTTCCATCCGCATCTGTCATTGTATTCCGGCTGTAATTTGTCGAATATGGCATTCCATAGGAGCGAAATGCCTCATTTGGGATTTCCCCATCAATTTCCACATCGACAAAGACCGGAAAGTCTGTTTTTTCCGACTGGCGGTAATTGGCAGCAACATTATAATTACCCTCTTTGTCAACATGAAAAGAATATGTAACTTTCTGCCCTGCCGTATTAAAGGAATCTGAATCCAGTGTATTAAGAACAGTATCTTTTACTTCATAGGGGTCTACACTGGTATCATATTCTGCCACTCCATGGATGGATGAGTCATTCGTTGTCTGAAACCTTTCACCCTGAATCGTAATGAGTTCTGCACCATCTGCTTTTTCTGAACCAGTATACGCTTTCGGCACACTCGGCGCTTCCAAAACCAGATTACCCATCAGGAAATTTCCCTCTTTTACATCAATATTCAAAGTATGCTTCCCTTTTTTCAATTCCATTTTCAATGGATCAGAATGCCGGTAACCAGAATCCATAAGGTATTCACTTTCCCATTGATACACTTTCTGGGGAACCGTAACCACCTCATTGTCATAACGATCACGTGATGGTTCTTCACTGAGCTTCCAGGTAGTCTGAAGCTTCATCGTACGGCATTCATAAAAGGGATAATTGCCGTCTACCTGCAACCCCAGGGAAATCGGCAGAATGGATTTATCATAAGAATAATACCGAAATCCAAGATAGTACAGGCCATCTTCCGGCACGTCGATTTCCAGTTCGAATTTGTCATCTGTGGACAGCTTTAAAACCTGAGGGCTGTCTGTGTAGCCCTGCACTTCATCTGTCAGCTTTTCCTTTGTGTTCCCCACTGCCACATCCGGCATTTTGTAAGAAACTGGCTGCCCGGTATAGTCCGATGCCGTATATCCTTCACTAATCCGGCTGTAGTTAGAAGCATTGCGCTCGCTGGAATACTCTTCTTCTGATGATGAGGTCGAAGTCTGAGAGTCCTGCGTCTGTGCTCCTTCGGGACTTCCGGCAGCTCTTGCACTTTGGAATTCTCCCGCACAAGTTGCCAACATGATTGCGGTCAAACCAAATGCCACTGTTTTTTTGACTTTTCCTGTCATGATTTTGTGCCGCATAACATCCTCCTAACAACATTATTTTTACTATTTTTTATGGTTTTGTAAAATAGTTTAGCTTATACTATATTACAATGAAAAAACACAAAAGTCAATACATACCATGCCACAATTTTGTCGTTTTTACCTAATTTGACAGGGACCCTGCCTGCTTTTTTTCGTGTAATATGCACAAACTATACTTCCTTCACCGTAATCTTTTTGTACACAATACGTATCAAATATACAAGCGATGTCACCGACATCAAAATAAGAGAATACTGCAAAATAGCTTCAAAACTCGTCTTCCAAACATTCACAAGAATCAGGGAAAAAATAAGCAGCATGGCCATCCACCATACAAAGGCCACTGCAGTAACCACTGCCCAGCTCAATAAATCCTTAACCGTCTCTACCACACGTTCTTTTATTGTCCGATGCATTATGAAAACCTCACTTCTCATATTTGACCCCCCAAAGAGTTTCATTAGAACCAACAGCACTGAATGTCATGACCGGGGTATCCGCTTCATCCTTCATTTCACAGAACACTCCACTGTATTCCTTTGCTCCGTATTTCATATGGACATAAAGGCTTCCCTCTTTCATTTCCCACGTCCCCTCTGTACTTTTGCCAATCATTAGCCCGTCCTCTGTCAGCACTACTTTAACCGGTTCTGCTATAGCAGCGTCTACATTATTCCCCTGATTTACCATATAATATTCACCGACGGCCTTTTCTTTGTCCAGGCCGGAAACCGGGGCACTCTCCCCTGATGTAGCATACGGCAGCATACATGGCCATTTTTCTTCATTTAACAGATACTGATGCACTCTTGGCTCATGGTACTCTGAACCATTATCGAATCTTGTATGGTTACAGATATAGCGCTTGCCGTCAGACGCAATCAGTGCCGAATTGTGGCCTGTGGCCATATAAGCTTTCTCTAAACCCGGCAATAAATAATTCCCTGACATTTTAAGTCCGAACGTTGACGGATTTCCTTTTCCGAGCATTGGTGCTTTGCCATTCATGTCCACATAGTCCCCGTCCGGCTTTTCGGAACGGAACACCCGGATCTGATAACCGCCCTCTCTGACAAGACTTCCGTAAGAAACATACAGATAATAATAACCTGCCTCTTTGTCATACAGAATATATGGTGCCTCAATAGATGTATGTCCGCCTCCAAACAGCCGTTTTCCAAAATATGCATCCACATTTCTTTCCGGATCTGCTTTCGGATGGATTACCTTTCCGGTATTCCTGTCCAGCTCAAGCAGGTAAATGCCGCCTGACCACGAACCATAAACCATCCACAGCCTGCCGTCCGCATCATCAAACAGCGCCGGATCAATAGCATTTGGGTACTCATTAAAATTATAGGAAGCCGCATCATAATAATGCTCCTTCGCATAATCTTCCGAAACATAATCAAGCACATCTGTTTTGTCAATATTCTCAGCCGTAAATCCGGAATAAATCAACGCCCCCTGCCACTCAAAAGGTCCTTCCGGATTCTTTGACGTTGCAAAATAAAGATTAGATGCGTTCCAAGTCGAAGAAGTGCAGCCATACATGCAGTACAATCCCATCTTTTCGTTATACATTACATCCGGAGCCCAGACATGAGTCTGCCTGTCGTCTGTCGGGATTTCACTGAACGACTCTCCCGCATAGGCAAAGGGCTTCTTCGATTTTAAAATACTGCCATACACCGGGTTGTCTTCCGTATAACCATCACCGAGCATTGTCCAATGTCGTAAATCCGTAGATTTCGCCGCTGTCATATGGGACCCATAAATATAATATGCCCCATCGATTTCCACGATTGACGGGTCATGGACGCTCCCTCCCGCCTGAATGGAAGCTGTCTTTATGCCGTCATAACTCACGACAAAATCTGTACTGACGGAATCCTTGACATCCTCCGCCGCCGGGGAATCTGTACTCTTCCAGGGCTTCGTTACCGCAAGCACTACTCCGCCGCCTACAATAACTACAGCAGCAATGCCAATACCAATGATTAATCCCTTTTTCATTGTCCACCTCCTTAAATCTATACTTACCATTTACACATGTATTTAAGGATAATTATAACAATTTTTCAACAAAGAATCAACGAAAATTGTACATAATTAACAAAAAAACCGTATACCACAGCATATGCCATAATATACGGTTTCTTTTACATACATCTATTCCATCATTTTCTTCAGACTTTCCGCACCTGCTCAATAAAAAACGTCTCAGCCTCCCCTTTCGTCATTTCAAAAGGAATTGCCAGCTCACCAAACAAATTATCCTCTGCCATGTGCAAATAGCGCTCATCACTAGTGGTTGCTTTTTTCCCGCGCTTCAGGCGTGCCTGGTTTCGCTGATATGATGTTTTTATTAATTTCACCCACTGGCGGGAATCACAGGAACGCAACGCCTCTTTATAAATTTCTTCCCGTTTTTTATCATTATCCACCCAGAGAGTCTCAATCTCATCCCATTCTGCTAAAAGCTTCTGTGCTTCTTTTTTTGTCATAACAGAACGCGTTATAACTTTTTTGCTGTCCGTTGGAACAAAAAGCTTACTTCCTGAGGTATACAATGGTATCAACGTGTAATATACTCTCTTTTTATCTGCGCCGATTCCGTCCATTTCCTGTACGGCTTCTACTTTACACACACCACTGTTGCCATGCACTACATAATCTCCAACTTCAAACACACTGTACCTTCCTTTCTTATTTTTCTACAAAAATAGTCTGCAACTATAGTACCTGTTTATAGTATACCACTTTTTTCGTATTTTCTGTAATTTTTTTCTCTATTTGTAGAATATTTGTGAAAAATGCTAAAATAATGAGAGTAATAAATTGTGCATTATTACTGAATCATAAAGCTGATTTCTGCTTCTGCTGCCACTTTCCCATCTACCGTGGCACATGCTTTTCCAACTCCCATCGGTCCTTTACAGCGAATAATCTCTGTCTCCAGGCGAAGCCTGTCCCCCGGTATTACCTGCTTACGGAATTTTGCATTTTTAATACCTCCAAAAAAGGCAAGCTTTCCTTTATTTTCATCCAGGCTGAGGACAGCCACAGCCCCCACCTGAGCAAGAGCTTCTACAATGAGCACTCCCGGCATAACTGGCTGCACTGGGAAATGTCCCTGAAAAAAAGGCTCATTCATTGTAACGTTTTTATATCCGACCGCCCTGATTCCTGCCTCCAGCTCTTCAATACAGTCTACAAGAAGAAAAGGATAACGATGCGGTATCACTTTCATAATATCATTAATATCCATTAACATAATCTCAATCCTCAAACTCTCTGAAAATAATTACAGCGTTGTGTCCACCAAAACCAAGGGAATTACTAAGTGCCACTTTTACTTCTGTCTCTACCCCCTGAGCCGGACAATCCAGATCGCATTCCGGATCCTTGTTGATAAGCCCCGCATTGGCATGAACATAATTGTCATTAATCGATTTGATACAGGCAATCGCCTCTACTCCCCCGGCCGCACCGAGCATATGTCCGACCATGGATTTTGTAGAGCTGACTTTACACTTATAGGCGTCATCTCCCATTGCCCGCTTAATTGCCCTGGTCTCAAACAAATCATTCATATGCGTACTCGTACCGTGGGCATTAATATAATCAATGTCCCCCGGCTCAATACCGGCATCTTTTATCGCAAACTCAATTGCCTTGGCATCACCACTTCCATCTTCTATCGGAGCAGTCACGTGGTAAGCATCACCCGTTGCACCATATCCGATAATTTCTGCATAAATATGCGCCCCACGCTTTTTAGCATGTTCCAGCTCTTCCAATATAATAATACCTGCGCCCTCACCCATTACAAAACCACTTCGGTCAATATCAAACGGAATCGAAGCACGTTTTGGGTCCTCAGAAGTTGTCAGCGCATTCAGACTTGTAAATCCGGCAACACCAATTTCAGTTATTGCACTCTCCGCACCACCTGCAACCATTGCATCCGCATCACCGTACTGAATTGTCCGGAATGCCTCCCCGATACAATGTGTACCCGTCGCACAGGCTGTCACTACATCAATATTTTTCCCGCGCAGGCCGAACTGGATGGAAATATTTCCAGCCGCCATATTTGATATCAGCATTGGAATCATCAGCGGAGCAACACGGTTCGGCCCTTTTTCTAAAAGCTTTTTATAGTTTTTCTGTACACTTTGAAGGCTTCCAATACCACAGCCCACACAGCACCCCACACGGAAGGGATCCTCATGATCCATATCTAATTTACTGTCCGTAAGCGCTTCCTTCGCCGCTGCAACAGCAAACTGAGAAAACTCCTCCATACGCCGGGCTTCCTTTTTATCAATAAACTCTATTGGATCAAAATTTTTTATTTCAGCCGTTAAATGCGCTTTGTACGCACTGCTGTCAAATTTCGTATTCTGCCCAATGCCTACCGTTCCTTTTTTCACATTTTCCCAAAATTCATCTACACTATTGCCAATTGGCGTCAATGCTCCCATTCCTGTAACCACTACTCGTCTGCTCATATTTTCCTCCATCTGCACATGTTATCATTACATTGCAATTCCACCGTCAACACAGAGTACCTGTCCGGTAATATAACGCGCTCTGTCTGATGCCAAAAACACAACTGCCTCTGCCACATCCTCTGCTTTACCAAATTCACCTAACGGAATCGTCTTACATGCTTCTTCCTTTACAGAATCCGGTAGCTTATCTGTCATCTCCGTCTCAATGAATCCCGGGGCTACTGCATTCACTGTTATATTTCTCGCCGACAGTTCTTTTGCCATTGCCTTTGTCAGGCCAATCACCCCCGCCTTGGAAGCAGAATAATTTGCCTGTCCCATATTACCAACAACACCAGAAACAGACGCTATGTTAATAATACGTCCGCAACGCTGCTTCATCATCGGACGTGACACAAACTTAATACCGTTAAACGTTCCTGCAAGATTGGTCTGTATGACATCAGAAAACTCTTCTTCTGACATTTTCATAATAAGATTATCTCTTGTGATACCGGCATTATTGACCAGAATATCTATTTTCCCGTACTCTTTTACTACACCAGCAAAAAAGTCCTTTGCTTTTGCAAAATCGCTGACATCACACTGGATTGCCTCTGCCCGGCCTCCGGCACTCTCGATTTCTGCCACTACAGCCTCCGCACGTTCTCTTGAACCATTATAATTTACAATTACCACAGCGCCTTCACGAGCCATAGCAAGGGCAATTGCCTTACCAATCCCCCGGCCTGCACCAGTCACGACTGCCGTTTTATTTTCTAATAACATGGTCTCCTCCATTTCTCTCCATTTGCTATTCCAGTGCGTCAACTACCTTATCAATATCCTCCATCGTCCCAACAGAATACGTGGTAAGCTCCCTGCCGATTTGCTTTGCAATTTTCTTATTAAAACCAGCCAAAGTCCTTCCCGGCCCAATTTCAATAAAAGTATCTACACCATCCTTTACCATCGTCTCAACAGACTGCTGCCACCGCACAGAATTGCTTACCTGCTTCACAAGAAGCGGTTCAATATCTTCCTGTTTTGTCACATATTCACCCGTTACATTGGCAACATATGGAATCTGCGGTTCCAATATCGTCAGTTCGTCCAGCACTGCTTTCAGCTTAACCCCTGCACCCGAAAGCATCGTTGAATGAAACGGACCGCTGACATTTAAAAGAACGGCACGCTTTGCCCCTGCTTCTTTCAGCACTTCAGACGCATCCTTTACCTGCTGTGTCTCCCCGGAAATTACAATCTGCCCCGGGCAGTTATAATTGGCAACCTGCACTTTGTCAAATTTTTTAATATGTTCATCAATTGCTGCAGCATCCAATCCAAGAATCGCCGCCATGCCACCTTCTCCGGCCGGCACTTCCTCCTGCATAAAAATACCTCTCTTGCGGACAGCCTTAGCTGCATCAATATAGTTCATTGCTCCCGCTGCAACAAGTGCGCAATATTCACCCAGGCTGAGCCCTCCGGCAACATCCGGCTGAACGCCCCTGGAACGGAGTTCTTCCATAATTGCCACACTGGTAGTCAAAAGGCACACCTGTGTAAACTCTGTTATATTAATATCATTATTTTCCTCAAAGCAAAGTGCCTTCAAATCCAAATCAACTGCTTCACTGGCTCTGTCAAAAACTTCTTTGGCCTTTTCAGAATGTCCGTAAACATCTTTTCCCATGCCTACTGCCTGCGCTCCCTGTCCCGGAAATACAAATGCAATTCTGCTCATCTTTATCTCCCTTCCTTTAGATAGCAATTAACACCAAGATAAAGGCAGGTTACTTGCCTCTCTTGGTGTCAATACTGTGCCTGTCATCAGGCGCATATGTGCAATTGTCTTACTCTACACCTTTGTCTTTCAAGAAATTAATTACGTCACCTACAGTATTGATGCTTTCCAGGTCGTCCGTTGGAATCTCAACATCATACTCTTCCTCTAAAGCCATAATAAGCTCGTAAAGGTCGAGGGAATCTGCTCCCAGATCATCTTTAAAAGAAGAAGCCTCTGTGATACTATCAGCATCCACACTCAGCTGATCCGCGATAAGTTCCTGCATTTTTTCTAACATAATACTATTTCTCCTTTTTCTTTTTATTATTTCGTGCCACACCATAAACAGACGGCACTTATTGACAATATTAACGGAATCACAATGTATTTTACCGTATTCATAATCATTTGTCAAGAAAATGGAAAAATCATTTTTTCCTATTGCAAATTAAACTAATTTACGGTATACTATGTTTGTTTGCTTCGATAGCTCAGTTGGTAGAGCACTTCACTCGTAATGAAGGGGTCGAGGGTTCAAGTCCCTTTCGAAGCTTTTAAAAAACGATAAATTAGCTGAAGACTTTGCTTCCCGCTGATTTATCGTTTTTTATCTTTAGAATATTTTTCTCAGTGTGCCAGCAGCATCATAATCTCATTACTTCTCTGAATAAATTCTGTCATTTTGTCCGCTTCTAACGGCTGGTGGCTAATCAGCGCCAGGTCATACAGCTGTTTACAAAACATCTCGGTGTGCTCACCATCTTTATTCTGCAGAACATACTGAACCAGTTCATTATTGGCATTCAGAACAAGCGTCTGTCCCATATCTGACATTCCCATTCCACCCATTCCATTCGCTGCATACATCTTCATCATATCCTGCATTCTGCGCGCATCTTCCGAGAGAGTAATCATAGAAGATAATTTTTCATTTTTCAGTTTTTCAACTTTGACCTCTAACTGCTCGCTTCCGGTGGCCTTTCGGAACAGCTCCTTTAAGACTTCCGTATCCTCTTTCAGTTTTTCCTCATCGCCTTCCTCATAAAAGGCCTCCGTCAAATCAGCGTCAATCCGCTGGAATTTTACATTGTCATCTCCCGCTTCCAAAGATGACACAAACGGCTGGTCAATATTATGAAGCAAAACGACAGCATTCATTTCCTGCTCACGGAACATCTTAATATACTGGCTCTGCTGCTGTATATCCGTGACATAATACACTGTCTTTTTCGGTACTTCTGCCTCCTCCGGTTCATCGGAGGATTCTTCCCCGGCATCTACAACCTCTGCCTCCACTTCCGGTTCCGGCAGGGTATCCAAATATTCAGACAGCGTACTGTATTTGTCATCCAAATCCTTAAACAGAATATAGTCCTTAATTTTCTCTTTAAACTTTTCATCTTTCAGACAGCCAAACTTAATAAATGGACTGATATCATCCCAGTACTTTTCATAGGCCTCCCGGTCTGTTTTACACATGCCGGACAGTTTATCCGCCACTTTTTTTGTAATATAGTCCGATATTTTCTTAACAAAGCCATCATTTTGCAAAGCGCTGCGGCTTACATTCAGCGGCAGGTCCGGACAGTCGATCACGCCCTTAAGGAGTAAAAGAAATTCCGGAATCACCTCTTTAATGTTGTCTGCAATAAACACCTGATTATTATAGAGCTTTATCATGCCCTCAATATTCTCATATTCAATATTTACTTTCGGGAAATACAAAATTCCTTTCAGGTTAAACGGATAATCCATATTCAAATGAATCCAGAATAATGGCTCTTTATAATCCCGGAACACCTTGCGGTAAAATTCTTTGTATTCCTCCTCGGTACACTCGTTTGGATGTTTGCCCCAGAGCGGCGTTGTATCACTGATAGAAACCGGGCGTTTTAATATTTTGGCCTTCTTTTCCGGCTCTTTCTTCTCATCATCACCATCTTTATTCTCCGGCGCTTCCTCTACAATTTCCTCGATGACCGTATCCTCTTCGGTCACCTCATCCATCGGAATTGTCTCATATTCCGGCTCTGCATTTGCCTTTGTAAGATAAATTTCCACCGGCATAAAGGAGCAGTATTTTTCCAGCACTTCACGCACACGATACTCATTGGCAAACTCATAACTATCCTCATTTAAGTGAAGAATAATCTGGGTCCCGACAGTATCTTTCTCACTGGGGCCCATCTCAAATGTCAGTCCGCCATCAGACTCCCAGTGGACAGCTTCTGCCCCTGACTGATACGATAATGTATGGATTTCTGCAGAATCCGACACCATAAATACAGAGTAAAAACCAAGACCAAAGTGCCCGATAATCTGCTCGTCATTTGCCTTATCTTTATACTTTTCCAAAAAATCTGCTGCGCCTGAAAACGCAATCTGATTGATATATTCTTTTACTTCATCCGCGGTCATCCCAAGCCCATTATCCGTAAAAGTAATGGTCTTTTCCTCCGGATTAACCTCGACATCTATCCTTGGTTTATAGTCATCCCCCAGGGAAGCCTCTCCAATTAATTCAAGCTTCTTTAATTTTGTAATGGCATCGCAGCCATTACTCACAATTTCACGGATAAAAATATCATGGTCGGAGTACAGCCATTTTTTAATAATAGGAAATATATTTTCCGAGTTGATTGCCAGATTACCCTGTTCGTTTGTCATAATTCTTACCTCCATTCATTCACAGGTTTCTTTCTTTGTATAATAATACCTGGCAATCACATTGTCAAGAACTTTTTAGCACTCATTCCAAAAGAGTGCTGATAATTTGATTTTTCTTTATAAAAGCTATACAATTTTCATCCCATGCCTGCTGTTTTCCCTTGTCGATCACAAATTCCCTCTGCATATAACCAGTATACACAAAAAGGCCGTTTTCACTGTACTGTATTCGTAAGGATCCCATATCGCCGTCTTTCATATAATGGCTGAAATCAATCTCAAGACGGTCTGGTGTTTTGTTTCCGCGGATAAAAGAAAAAATGACCGGCTTGAGCTGACGCCACACAACCAATCTGTCCCCATTATCTTCTTCATCGGAATCAAACCACGAAACATTCTTCTTTCCGTCTGCAGTAAGAGTGATAAATGTCGTCACCTCAGCGCGGTTTACATGAAATTTATCAAACATGTCCCCCTGAAACAACCGGGACATAAAATCTTTTACATTTTCAATCTGCAAAGCAATCATAAATGAATAAATCCCTTCCTAAATACAAATAATACAACCTGACAACGTAAAGAATGGAGGTATTACTATGCGTGCTGATGAACAGACGTACCGCAATGTAGCAAAACACTGCAGCTCCTATTCCGTAAAAGACTGCTGCAGCTGCACAAACAAAGCAGGGGATACTGACGTATCCTGTGTTACCTGTAAGCATTTTGCTTCAGATAAACACTGCACACTTGATCTTTTTGATCCAATCGTAGAAAACCACAATTTTTAATCGATTGCATGGGATGCCTGTTATTTTGCAGGCATCCGCTTTCTTTTCCGTTTTTCGGCCGCCTTTTTCTCTTTTTCCTCAAATACTACAATGGAACGCGGCGCCATATGATATCTGCCATCATTTATTTCACACATGCCGCTTTCCGCTGTATCAAACAGTATACTCCACTCTTTAATACCGCTTATATCCGGAAGATAAAATTCATGGCTGTCCCAGTGAAAATTAAATGCAAAATATAAACTTTTCCCGGCATAATATGTGCCACCGAACAATATTCCAAGTTCCCTGCTATAATAGGAAAAATCAGCCACCCATGGCTCCCTTCCATGACAGGAAATATCCGGCGCACCACTGCCATTCGTGTCCACCCCTGACAGTTCCCTTTTTTGATGATAAAGAGGATGCTGATTGCGAAACCGTATTAATTTTTTTACGAATTGAAAGGTTTCCTTATTTTTCTCAAGCAGCCGCCAATCCAACCACGTTGTCGCGTTGTCAATACAATACGCATTATTATTTCCTTTCTGGCTTCTTCCAAATTCATCCCCTGCCATAATCATAGGAACTGCCATCCCTAAAAATAGCATAACAAATGCATTTCTCTCCTGTTTCTGCCTTACAGACAAAACTGCTTTCCGCCTTGTAGGCCCCTCAAAACCACAATTCCAGCTGTAATTATATTCGGTCCCATCCATTCCCCGCTCCCCATTTGGCTCATTGTGTTTTACATCATACGAGAGCATATCACGAAGAGTAAATCCGTTATGGCTGGCAATATAATGTATAATGCCGACACCGCTTTTCTGTTCCTGAAAACGTCGGTAAAAATTCTGCGTCTGACCCTCATCGCTTTTTAAAAAACGTCTGGCATCTACCAAAAAGCCATCATTCATTTCAAGAACCCGTTTCTCACCGGACGGTGCCCCGTTCCAGCTGTTTCCAACTAAAAAAGCATGCGAAAGCACAGGATCACGCTGCAAAAGGGCACTGTCCATACATTCCTGGTTTACATGAAAACCATCTATATGATATTGCAGCACATAATAGCGCAGACACGATAAAATAAAAGCAGGCTCCTTTCCCGCAAAATAAAAATCCAGAATAATATTCATACCGTTTTGATGCAGGCACTTTACAAGCTCCTTAAATTCCTCTCCCGCATTGGTATTACTGGAATAACTGCTTTTGGGTGCAAAATAGAAAGCAGCAGAACCATATCCCCAGCAATTGATTTTATCCAGCTCACGTCCGTCCTCATCCCTCATCCATTCATCAAATTCATAGATAGGGAGCAAAAACAGGGTATTCACTCCAAGTTTTTTTAAATATGGTATTTTTTCACGCATGCCATCAAATGTTCCAGGATGTTTTACACCGGAACTGGAATGTTTTGTAAAACTTCGGACATTTGCTTCATAAATAATCATATCAGAAATATCCAGGTGTTTCCATTTTTCCCCCGTCCAGTCAAAATCATCAAAAATAAACCCACCACGGATTTTTCCGTGAGCATATCCCCTGGCATCCCCATATTTCTTTCCAAACTTTTCCCTTCCCCGGACCAAACGGGCATAAGGGTCCATGCAATGTTCCCCTCCCACCCGGAAATCGTACTCCATTTGACTCAATTGCTCCGTCAGTTTTTCCCCTGCCAGCGTAATTGTGAAAATATCCTTTATTCCTATTGCCTTCATAGCTGCCATCGGCATTTTTTTGAATATCTTTCCATCCTTATACAGACAAAGCTGACAGTGCTCTTCATCAGGCAGCCAAACGGAAATACGGACTCTGTCCTCACTTATCCTGACAACTCCCAGAGAGAACTGTTCCTTTATATCCTCTGATAAATCAGCCACCTTGTTGATATGTATATTTGTCGAAATTGCCATTTATCTAAGCCCCTCCTGTGTGCCTTGCCGTCATTACATATATATATATTTATTATAACGAAAACCATCAAAAGTAACAACAAAAATTTTTCCCGTACATACTTTTTATTTATTCTCCATTACTCCCTGCTATTCTTTTTTGCATATAAAATGTGCCGTTATGCTCTGATAATCTCCCGAGACATCCATGACAAGTCCTATTTCCATCAACTCATCTCCCCGGTAACAGTCCCCCGTCTCTTCCCATTGGTAGACAGCCTCCGGAAGAAGCCCCTGCAGCCGCACTCTCGTAATGGATGGGTTCACCTTTGCCTGAATTCTGAAATAGGCAAAGTAAAATTCCATTTTATTTTCCGAAACAAACATCCATGCCGCCCTATTTCCCTCAAAAGGACTGGCCAGCCGATACATATCCCCCCCTGTCACAAGCGGACGAATTTTTTTATACTCCCTGATCTGCTCTCTCACCTCTTCCTTCTCTTCTTCGGTAAAAGCATTGAGATCCAGTTCATAACCAAAAGTCCCGCTCATAGCTACATCACCGCGCATTTTTAATGAAGTAACCCGCCCGGACTGATGATTGGGCGCCGCTGATACATGCGCCCCCATAGCACTCACCGGATAGACAAGACTTGTACCATATTGAATAAACAGACGCTCAACCGGATCGGTATCATCACTGGTCCATGTCTGCGGCATATAATATAGCATACCGGGATCAAACCGACCCCCTCCACCGGAACAGCTCTCAAACAATACATCCGGGTGAGCCGCTGTAATTTCCTCTAAAACACGGTATAATCCGAGCATATAGCGGTGAGGAACTTCTTTTTGACGTTTAGCCGGCAGCAGCGCAGAGCCGGCATTGCTCATATGCCTGTTCATGTCCCACTTGATATACGATATCGGCGCACTGTCCAAAATACTATGTATTGTTTCTATCAGCCAGTCACATACATCATTCCTGCTCAGGTCTAACGTCAGCTGATTCCGGCACTCAGAACGCCTCCTGCCATCTACATGCAGACACCAGTCCGGATGTTTTCTGTACAGTTCACTGTCTACAGACACCATTTCCGGCTCTACCCAGAGACCAAACTTTACCCCCTCTTCCTCTACTTTAGCCGCCAGCCCCTGGATTCCATTTGGAAGTTTTTCCGTATTAGCATACCAGTCTCCCAGAGAGGTTGTATCATCATTTCTCTTTCCAAACCAGCCGTCATCAAGGACGAGCAAATCGATTCCAAGCCCCGCTGCCTCTTTGGCAAGGGAAACAATCTTTTCCTCATTGAAATTAAAATAGGTAGCCTCCCAGTTATTAACCAGAACTGGTCTTACCTCATCCCGATAACGTCCTCGTATAAGATTCTTCCGGTAAAGCCTGTGATAAATTCGTGACAGCCCGCCCAGCCCCTGAGCACTGTGAACCATTACAACTTCAGGAGCCGCAAATTCCTCTCCCGGTTCCAACAGCCACGAAAAGCTGTCATCTCCCATCCCCATATAGAAGCGGGCCTGGGATAATTGATCGACCTCTATACCTGCTGTAAAATTACCGCTGTACACAAGGTTCATACCATATACATTTCCATGCACCTCATCCGCACAAGGCTCCATAACAGCAAGAAATGGGTTCATCTGATGACTGCTTGCTCCCCGGCTGCTGCCGATACGAAACTCTCCGTGACGCAGAGCAGCGCGCTCTATATGGCGCTCACGCCCCCATGCTCCGGGGAGACATATCATATCCATATCAGATTGTTCAAAATCCACACATGCACTCATAATTTTTTGAATGCGCACATCCTCTTTCCCATGGTTTTCCAGTCGGACGCTGCGGATTATCGTATCCCGCTCCTCTATTACACTGTAAAGAAGATAAACCTGAAGTCCTCTGTCCTCATCTTCCAATCGTATCTCAAGTGTCTGAGCCTCGCTTTCCCCCGCATATACTGCCGGCAGTCCTTTGGGCGCAGTCTTTCCCTCTATCAGCCGATATCCTTTATAATGAAGCGGACAGCTTCTGCTGCCATCAGCGTATGTAACCTCTAATGCCGGGATTCGGTAATCCCCATCCCCTCCGGTCGGATATTCCTGTCGGAGATAATCAAGGGAGCAAGTCTCTTCTCCTTCCTTTTCTGTCGGCTCCATAACATCAAAACATGTCCCACGCATCAGCAAAACATGGGATATATCCGGACTCTGAATCCGTTTTCCCCAGTATACGTGTGCCAGATACTTATTATTTTTTACTGCCATAATATAACTTGTCTGTTTTGTCTGCAGATGAAAAATCATCTGCTGGTCTGTCACAAAAATCCCCATATTTCCTCCATAATTCTATATTTATTTAATGACAGGGTTAGTGCATCAATCTGATTTTAATTTTAACATGAACACTCCCTTTTGCAAACAAAAAATAATCCTGTGAAAAAAAACTTGCATTCTCTGCAAATTTTAGTAAAATAGAACACAGTTATATTTTTTATACAATATGGGAGGTTACCATGATTCAGGCAAGCAACATTTCACTCCGCTTTGGAAAAAAGGCACTTTTTGAAGAAGTCAATATAAAATTTACAGAGGGTAACTGTTACGGTATTATTGGTGCGAACGGAGCTGGAAAATCAACATTTTTGAAAATTCTGTCCGGAGAACTTGAGCCAACAACCGGAGAGGTTATTTTAGGTGCAGGAGAGCGCCTTTCCGTGTTGGAACAGGACCATTTCAAATATGATTCCGATATTGTTCTGGATACGGTAATTGCCGGAAACCAGCGTCTTTACGATATTATGAAAGAAAAGGACGCTATATACGCAAAGGAAGATTTTTCTGAGGAAGACGGCATGCGTGCCAGCGAACTCGAAGCAGAATTTGCCACGATGAACGGCTGGGAAGCAGAGGCAGATGCCGCCACCCTGTTAAACGGTCTTGGCATTGATACAGAATTTCACGACAAATCGATGGGAGAGCTGCCTGACACTGATAAAGTTAAGGTTCTCCTCGCACGTGCGCTCTTTGGAAATCCGGACATTCTTTTACTTGATGAGCCGACAAACCACTTAGATTTGGATTCTATCCGGTGGCTGGAAGAATTCTTAATTAATTTTGAAAATACTATTATTGTTGTTTCCCATGACCGCTACTTTTTAAATAAGGTATGTACCCATACCGTAGATCTGGATTATGGAAAAATGCAGATTTATGCCGGAAATTATGATTTCTGGTATGAGTCAAGCCAATTAATGATAAAGCAGATGAAAGAAGCAAATAAAAAGAAAGAAGAAAAAATTAAAGAGCTTCAGGAATTTATCCAGCGTTTTAGTGCAAACGCTTCCAAATCCAAACAGGCTACTTCCCGTAAACGCGCTCTTGAAAAAATTGAACTGGATACTTTGCGTCCATCCAGCCGCAAATACCCGTATGTGGATTTTAAACCGGACCGCGACATTGGAAACGAAGTCCTGACCGTAACCGATTTATGCAAAACAATTGATGGTGAAAAAGTATTAGACCACGTTTCCTTTACCGTAGGCCATGATGACAAAATTGCCTTTGTAGGTTCTTATGGCATCGCCGCAACCACCCTGTTCCAAATTCTGTCTGGAGAGATGGAACCGGATGAGGGGGATTACAAATGGGGGATTACAACTTCGAATTCTTACTTCCCCAAGGACAATACAAGCTATTTTGACAGCAATGATACAATTGTAGACTGGCTGATGCCTTTTTCTCCTGAAAAAGACGCCACTTATGTGCGTGGATTTCTCGGACGGATGCTCTTTAAAGGGGACGATGGCCTGAAAAAAGTTAATGTGCTTTCCGGAGGAGAAAAAGTGCGTGTTATGCTCTCAAAAATGATGATGTTAGGTTCTAATGTACTGATGCTTGATGAACCGACGAACCACTTGGATATGGAATCCATAACCTCCGTGAACAATGGTCTGATTAAATTCCCCGGTGTTGTTCTTTTTACTTCCCAGGATCATCAATTTATTCAGACTATAGCAAACCGGATTATTGAATTCACACCAAACGGCATGATTGACAAAGTAACAACCTATGATGAATATCTTGACAGCGATGAAATGGCCAGAAAACGCCAAGCCCTGGCTTGACAATCTTTCAGGCTTATTATACAATATAGCATTATTACTATTTATCAATTTTTTCCAAAAAGGAGATGATGATTCTTGGAGCCCAGTGACGCGGTGAATATATTTATTTTAGTATTATTATTATTTTTATCCGCATTCTTCTCTTCTGCTGAAACAGCACTGACTACCGTGAACAAAATACGCATGCGCTCACTTGCAGAAGAAAAAAACAAATCAGCAATACGAGTTTTGAAACTGATTGAGGATCCGACAAAAATGCTCAGTGCTGTTTTAATATGCAATAATATTGTTAATCTTTCTGCCTCTTCCATTTCTACCAGCTATGCTTTCAGCATCTGCCAGAGAATGGGGTTTTCCGGCAGCACAAGTCTCGGAGCTGGTATAGCAACCGGTATCCTTACTGTTTTGATTCTGATTTTTGGTGAAATAACGCCAAAAAATCTGGCTACCCGGAATGCAGAAAAAATATCTCTGGTTTATTCCAGCTCTATTTTGTTTCTTACAAATCTGCTTACACCGGTCATTTTCATTGTAAATAAAATTGCTCATGGCCTCCTTTTTTTATTTCGTATTGATACTACCCAAAAAGTATCCAGTATTACAGAGGATGAGCTTCGCACCTTTGTAGATGTAAGCCATGAAGAGGGAGTTATTGAGAGTGAAGAACGGCAAATGATTACTAATATTGTTGATTTCGGTGATTCGTTAGCCAAAGACGTCATGGTTCCCCGTATGGATATTGTTATGGTTGAAGCAAATATTACATATGAAGAGCTCTTAACCGTATTCACAGAGAATAAATACGCCAGGCTTCCTGTATATGAGGAGACAATTGACAATATTATAGGTATCATAAATTTAAAAGATTTTGTATTTTATAAAGGAGACAAAGAAAATCTGGACATACGAGACCTGGTACGTGACGCCCACGTGACATATGAATACAAAAATGTGGCTGAACTGTTCATGGAGATGAGAAAAGAGTCCATTCCTCTTACTATAGTCCTTGATGAACATGGCGCTCTGTCCGGACTGATTACCATTGAAGATTTAATTGAGGAAATTGTTGGTGAACTCAGAGACGAATACGATGACGATGAAGAGGACGAAATCCAACAAATCAGTGATGATGAATACATTCTTCTCGGTACTGCCAATCTGACCGATATTGACGAGGTTATGGATTTGACTTTGCAGTCTGACGATTATGACTCCATTGCCGGACATATTATTAATTTACTGGAACATTTCCCTGAAGTTGGAGAAAATGCTGAAGATGATAATGCTACCTACACGGTACTGGAAGTTGACGGCAACCGTATCGATAAAATCCGCATGATCTTAAAACCTAAACCTGAAAATGACGAAGATGATCACCAGACAACTTCCGCATAAAAAGGACTTTCCTATAAAAAAATGGGGTAGAGGGTCGATAAATAATCGCCCCTCTACCCCATTTGCTAAACCTAAAAGCTCCCGCCACCACCGCCATGGCTTCTTCCCGAAGAACTCGTATGTACACTGCTTCCTCCTCCGCCGCTTCCTGAGGTTTCCTTTGGCCGTGCATGACGTGTGACATTCCGATACAGGAAAATGTCGCTCTGCCTTGTGAGATGCATACTTCCTGTCCTGATATAATTAGCAGCTGATTTTGCAGGCCGGACTGTTTTTAACTTTGCCCTCATCGTTGAAACAACGATGAGCCCTATCACAATCCCGGCTACAAGAGCAATCACTAATTTCAATCCCCACTCAAAAGGTTCCTTTGGCATATTGTTCACATCATATGGTGTTCCTTCTCTTGCCTTTGTTAAAAAATCATCACACTGCTCTGCAAAAACATTAAATGTCTCCACATAATCTTTTTCTTTCAAATATGGGACAATAGCATCCCCAATATAATCAATACCGGCATCTGTGAATGCCGTTATTCCATACCCATGGGTACTAATCCAATATTTCCCGTGACCGTCCTCATCCATCGATAACATCAGAAGAATACCGGAAGCATCACTTCCTATACCATATCCGTTATAATCAAAATAATCATCCGCATAATCCTGTATATTCTGCCCGTTTAACTGCCTGGCAGGAACAGCAACAATCACGATATCACAGGATTGCTTCCGGCTGATTTCCTTAATCAAGGCAGATAAAGTCCCCTTCTCCGTATCTGTCAAAAGGCCCACTTCATCTACAACATTCAGCCTTTCCACTTCCTCTGCCTCTACACGGAGAAAAGGCTGGCCAACTGCCGCCATTACGGACAGAAAAAGGCACATAACTATTATCCATACATATCTAAAATGTCTCATATCGCTCTCCCATTCATTATTTTTCTATCAGTAACTATACGAACAGCCACCATAAATACATAAATATGTATACTACTACCCCTACAATCCCGGCTGTCGCAAAGAGCCAGCGCATATATGCCCCTTTATCCATGGGCAGATTGCCTACAAATTTTCCGGTCTGCCCATTCATGGCAAACATGTATTGCGTTCCCTGCCATGTTGTATTTAAAATCCATACCGGGTACAGTGCATATTTTGCCTGTCCATTTGACAGACGTATGCTGCTGTATTCCGGAACAACGGAGCTGTATCCCTTTACCGTCGCCGCAAACTCTGTCTCTGCACTGCTCTTTATGCGCTCGTTGGCACGCTCTATGCTCTCCTCTGCGGATACATCATACTTATCAGCAAGATATCCCGCAAGATATGCGGTCTGAAAATCTACGGCATCTTCAAACCGGAAAGGCTCAATAGATTCCATCAAATCATCCGCCATTTTTGAAGAACCGTCTACCGGAACCCGTTCAAAACCTATATCACCTCCACGTGCAACTGCATAATGGCTCGTTTCTGTATAATTGTAATCCGAATCACTCCAAGCTCTCACCTTCGTTGCACGGAATCTCATATCGGCATCAGCATCGGCATCAAATAACCAAAATGGCACATATATCCCCTTTATTTCATCAATGTGATTCTCATCCTTGAATGCCTTGGGAAGTAGGCGTTTATCCGACAAATGCTTTTTCATTGCCACTTTTGCTGCCTCTTTATCATACTTGAACGGTATAACATAGTCCGGTTTTAATTCTCCACTGAACTGTCTTTTCATGACAACAGGATTGTCACAATACGGGCAATTAGTTGCCGCTGTCGTTTCATCTCCAACAATCTCTCCGCCACAGGACTGACAGACATATATATGTATTCCGTCTGCCTCTCCCTCCTGCCACTGTCCACCGGCTTCCGTTTCCCAGACCAGCTCGTCATCCTGTTCCTCTTTCAGCTGTTCATCATATGCCTTTAAGGTTTCCATTTCAAACTCTGTATCACAATACGGACATTTCATTTTCTGTACAGAACTGTTAAATTCTATAGCTCCACCGCAGCACGGACATTTGTACTGAAATATATCTGACATCTTTATTATTTACCCTCCATTCATTTTTGTATATCTGCGTCATTAAACGGATCACCACACTCCGGACAAAATTTCGGTGGATTATGAGGGTCCTCCGGCTCCCATCCGCACTTATCACAGCGGTATAGCGGTGCCCCTGCCGGTTTGGGCTTACCACATTCCATACAAAATTTACCTTTATTCCCGGTACCACAGGAACAGATCCACTCATTCTGCGGTGCAGAAGCAGGCGTGGACTGAGCGGGCTGAGCTGGCTGAGCTGGCTGAGAGGACTGCTGGCCCTGCGGCATCATTTGTTCCTGCTGCTGTCTGGCATTCATTTCAAATAAAGTCTGCGCACTTGTTCCCCCGGCCTGCGATGCCATACCAAATCCCATAAATCCAGTCATTGCTCCTGCACTATTTGAAGCTGCTGCTTTCATTGCCTCTGCCTGTGCAGTCGTTAAAGTAGCCGCTGCCATACCCGGATTACGGTTTATGGCAATACGCTGCGCCTCCTTAATCATCTGCGCATCCTCTTCTGGCAGAGTAATCGGATTCATAGCAATGGACACAATAGATATTCCACGCAGTTCCGTCCATTTCTTTGTCAAAGCTGTATTCATTGCCTCCGAGAGCTGTTCCGCATGTGCCGGAAGAGCATTCGGCCGTACTTCCATTTCAGAAATCTGGGCAAATGCCGGCTGGAGAGCACTGATAAACTCTGTCTTTAACTGTGAGTCAATCTCATCCCTCGTATACTCTTGTTCTACGTTCCCGCATACATTTGTATAGAACAACAAAGGATTTACCAATTTATACGAATAAAGACCGCTGCATCGCACGGATACATCAATGTCCAAACCAATATTGCGGTCTACAACCCGAAATGGAATGGGATTGGGCGTGCCGAATTTATTCTCCAGGATTTCCTTTGTATTAAAATAATAAATCCTCTGGTCGTTTCCGGTATCCCCGCCGTATGTGAAACGCTTTCCAATGGTCCGAAATGTATCAATAATCGCCTGACCAAGGCTTCCGGAAAAAATACTTGGCTCTGATGAAGTGTCATAAGTAAACTCTCCCGGCTCTGCACAGACTTCCACAATTTTCCCTTTTTCAACAATAATCATACATTGACCGTCAGCAACAGCTATACCAGAACCATTACTGATAATATTTTCATTCCCCTTTGTGTTGGAAGACCGCCCGCTGACCTGCTTCTGCCCCTTTGCTACCAATACATTGTTATCCAGCGCATCACAGTAAAAAAACTCTTTCCACTGGTCTGCCATTGTTCCACCTGCCGCTCCGACAATTGCCTTAATTAATCCCATCTCCTGCTCCTTTCTAAAATCCGCATTTGTATTCTGTAACTTATAAAACATGTTACTATATATAATATCAAAATATGCGTTCAAAAGCAATCTGTCTGCGCACAGTAATTATTTTCTTTTTATGACTTGGAAGTTCATAACTGCCAATGGCTTCCACATCCATTCGCCCGCGCTCATAATCAAACTGGTGAACACGCACTGTCAAATCAATTCCCTCTTCCATCCTCTCAAGCATCGCCTGTAAAAATGCTGCCATCATCTGATTAGAATTACTAATACCATAACTGTCCTGTTCCATAACCTCTGACATTGTCTGATACATGGCAGAAGCCAACGCATTTTCCATGGACTCCTCCTGTCGTCTCTCCCCGTTTACTGTACTCTGAATCATAATCACAAACAGCATGGAACTGATACTGATTACTGATATTACTATTGTTCTCATCTTGCATATCCCTCCACTTTGTACTGCTGCACTTTTTGAATAATCGGAAAAGTAAAAGAAAAGGTGAGAATCACCCGGGCATCACGGTGCTCCCCTTTACCAAATTCATCAATTTGAAGAAAATAACCATTTCTCTGTGCTCTCGTCCTGCACTCTTTTACTACTTCTGTAGATAAATGTTGGTTCTCAAGTTCCTTTATCACGCTGCAAAAAAATCTTTGTGCACTGCTGTACTGTATATTTTGGGAAACATATGTAATTCCAATCCACATAAAAACTATACTGAATATAAATATTAAAAACAGATGAAATACCCCTTGTATTCTCACTCCTTCCATGCCTTCACTCTCCCATCTACTAAAATATAAATATTTTTCTGAACCCTTTCTCCTGTAATTTTGCTGCATACCGAAACTGTCACAGGAAAGCATCCCGGTGTTGAAGTGTCAAAATAGCCATGTATCACATGTCCATTTTTATCGGTAAAACGAACACTTTCATCTAACTCCATTCCATCAATATCATGTGCGTCTGCCATTGATTCTACTGTCCTCCTCTCTCCCTGAATAAGCCGTATACTTTTTACATCCAATACAGGTTTATAATTTATATTGGATATGTTTCGCACGGTTCGCTCCTGGACAGCTGCACTCTTGTCAGGCGCTGTCCCATACTGCCCAAACCCTTTTCCGAGAAATAACATCAACCCCACAGACAATAATGCCATTACAGCCAGACTTACAGCTGTCCTTCCATAAATAATCCCAAATATGCGCATTACTTACACCCCCTCTGCCCATGCCAATACAAACTGCAGAAGCAGCAAAGACAATACTCCCCATGTTCCATATGCGAGAATATCTATATATTGCTCCAATATTTTTCTCATGCGTCCTCCTTACTGTCTACCAAAAAGAATAACGTTCCATCGTAAAAACAAGTAAAATTGCCATATCAATAATAACTTTAACGGCTGCCAGCAACAGAGGAAGCTGTTTCCACACTCCCATCCCGGCGGTTTTCACATCCTGGCGGTTTTGCTCAAATTTATCCATAATCAGATTATTTTGTTCTACCAGGATATGGATTTGGCGGCTTACATCCCGATACTCGTTATTTCCCGCCGCATACAAAAGTTTCATGCCGCTCTGAATCTCCTCCATCTCTAATTCTTTAAAAAAATCTATGTACGGAACCAATGATACCGGATCGTCATATACCCTTTGAATTAATAAAGCTACCTCCTCCCGAAACATCCCCTTAATCTGTCCAAGGGACTCTACGAGAGCCTGGTACACACTTCCCTGCTGTAAATACAGCGTTACCGATAAAAGCCAGTAAGAAAACTCCCCCTCTGCCTCCCGGATACAATATTTTTTTGCCATATACCATTTCAGCCCACGGGAACAGGATTTCAATATGGCATATTGTTTTTTCTGCTCATTCTCCGAATAGCACTTCACGTCATCCAGCCACCCTCTGCTCAATTTATGCATAATCCACATCCATACTATCATCAGCAGACAGATGACAATAACGGTAGATACCTGATACCATACAGAGTTTATTAACTGCCCCGCCAAATCAGACGGCATCATAAAGCAAGAAAAACAGCACATGGCAAGCGACAAAAAAACAGCTATTGTACTTTCTTTTTTTATTATTTTTTCCCTTGTATGAAACAGAGATTTTCTCCTTTTCCATAGCTGTAAATCCCCTAACAGTATATCAATCGCCACCTCGGCATCTCCGCCGGTTTTATCCGTCCGGCATAAAAAATCATGCAGCAATACCAACCTTTCACAGTTATAATTATTGTGAATTTTGCAGCAGGCATTCCAAACAATTTTATTATCTGCAGTACTCTCACCTGATTTCAGACAATTAAGTGCAACAGCAATCGCCTTTCCCATCGGACTGCCATCCTCATATAAAAGCAGGCAGTCTTCCCACGCACTCCGAAGATGGTGCAGACGTCTGTAAGAACAAAGCACCTGCTCCATATAAAGAGTAACCTCTTCATATTCTTTTTCATCTGCCCTCACCTTTTTTTGAGTGCGCTCTAAAACGGGAATTAAACTGCCTCCCACAAGACACAGCACGATCCACCCCTGCCACGAAAGCCGGAACAATACAGCTATTCCCATATTTGCTGCCAAAATCAACACAAATGCAGCTATTTTTTTCCTCATTCCCCTATCCTCCAAACGGAAATTGTATATCCGCCTCCTGAAATTTTCTTCGTACATTGACCGGCAGCTTCCGGTTTATTACTTTTCCATCTTCGACCAACATGACAATTCGATTTACTGTTTCTTTCCACTCTATTCCATAACGGTCAAACACGGCAATCTGCTCCACCCTTCTTTTCGTCCGGCCATCTTCATCGGTCCGGCTCTTCACCAATACTCCTACATCAATAAACCGAAATGCATCATTTACAATCCTGTCCAGATCCTCTGTCCCCCCAGCCATATTTTTCACACGATCCGGAATATTCCTGACGTCATCTGTGTGAATTGTTGTGAGCCCGCACGTTCCTGTGCTGAGCGATTCAAGAAGATACCGGACCTCTGTTGACCTGGTTTCTGATAAGATAATCCATTTGGGCAGCTGTCTCAAACTGGCTTTTATCGCCTCCGTATAAGAAAAATTTTCCGCCACTTTCATCTCAACACAGTCATTTCCCGGATTGATTTTTGGAAAATGAATTTCCAAAACATCCTCTATCGTTATAACCCGCTCTGTCGGCGGAATGAATCGCGTCATATATTTTAAAAGTTCTGTCTTTCCCGCCCCGGGAAGCCCACATACAGCCACACTACAATGCGCTTTTATACAATGAAACAAAAAATCACACACTTCCTGACTACAATATCCACTCTTCAACATATCCTCTTTTTCCAGCCTCTGCACAGCCGGAATTTTCCGAAAAGAAATACTGATACCCGAATGTGCAACACATCCATGCACGATACTCACCCGCAGCTCTTCTGTCTCCGCTTCTAACACCGGATTCGCGCGGTTAAAAGCACGGCCTGCCACATTGGCTATTAACATAGTTAACCGCTCAACAAAGGCATCTGTAAGCACCTCACTGGCCAGATAACGTCCCCTCTTCAAATCATCAATCCAAAGCTGACGTCCATTCCAATTAATATCGGTCACATCCCCTGAAACGATATACGGATATAAAATTCCAAAATCCTGCCGTTTTAATAAATACCTTTTCTGAAAATCATTTGCTTCCATAACTCCCTCCATTGACGGATTACTGTTTTGCATAGCCAAACCGCTTTATAAAATCATTATTTGCTGCCTCTGAAAAAGGGTTCTTATATGTCCTCATGTGCGCACGTATCTGTACAATAAGCTCTCTTGGAAAATACCACTCCTCCCTGACGGTCTCTTCCCTGCCATGAGGCAGAAATTGAACAGCCCCAACCTCAACTGACTGCACATTCTGCTCTGCTACCAGGGTTATCGGTATCTCTACCGTAATGGCCCTCCCCCTTCCATACTGCCTGTGCTGCTTTTCTGCCATATAAAATCGATGTCCCCATTGATCCCTGATACGCACTTTTGCTTTATAAGTCCCGGCTTTTCCCTCTCTTAATTTACCCCAATCAATATCTGCCTGCTTCCATAACAGCAGACTCTCATCCTCCGCATCTGAAAGAGAAATTCCCTCCCACAGCATCTTTTTCAGATGCTCTTCTGACTGCCCGTTTACTTCCCATGTAAAAAGAAAACGCTCTGCTGTACGAATACGTGGAGCACGGTTTTTCCGGATAACATAAGGAACGGTAATTTCCCCGTTTTCCGTCCCCTCACTTTTACAGGAAAAAACAATAGTTCCCTGACAGGGACGGTCTGTGTTAAATATTCCATCTTTCTTATATCTCTGTCCCATCACGCCACTGACCCGCTTAATGCGAATGTTCTTTGTAATGTCGCACCCATCGACAGCTGCCTGCAGTCCAAATAATATTTCTTTTCCCCCTAATTTTTCTCCTGTGTAATAAACCCGTTTTTCTCTCCTGCCCTTCCATATTATTTTCTTCTTTTGTTTTCCCTCCGGTTTTGATATCTTTTTTGTTACTTTGACGCTATTTCCCCATTTCAACTCTGATTTGGCTGCTGTGTACAGCTCCCTGCTCTTCAAAAACACATTCAAATAACAGCTCTTACCACAAAAGAAAATAGTTCTTCCCCTATCTGCTTGATTGTTTTTAAAATTTCCGTCCACAATACGTAATATGGAATTTCTGTCACTGTAAATGGCACCTCCGCCATAAGAAGCTATATTATTTATTATGGTTCCACCCGTTATAACACAGCTTCCCCGATTATATAACACTCCTCCCACACCGCCATATTGAGAATGTCCGTTAAGAAAGCCACTTGCACCATTGTTTTTCAGCATACCACCAGAAATCATCATGGTTCCGCCATTGGATATGGCTCCGCCTCTTCCGTCAAAACCTTCTATCGCCCCAATGCCCCTTGATTTATTTCTCTGTATTACTCCTCCTCTCATTCGGAAACTGCCTCCCTCTATACAGACTGCCGCTCCCTCTGTCACTGTTTCATTGCCACAAATTTCACCGCCATTCATAATAAACTTTCCCTGCCTGCGGACAATAACGGCTCCGCCGCCCTCTTCCCCCCGCCCGCTATTGCAGTTATCCCTTAATACACTCTTTTTATTCAGAATGAATGTTCCTTTTTTCACTTCCACAAGCCGGCCATAAACCTTTATTCCCTTTCCACCGCCGGAGACTACCGTTTCCTGCATCTCAAATTTTCCACCCTCCACAGAAAACAGCGCCCCTCCAAAAGTTTTTCCCGATGCAGACCCTCTCTGAATACGGTGGCCGTTTCCCCTTAGCCATTTCCTGCCACGCACATGAATCGTTCCCCGCATGAAAACATTCCCATTCAGAGTAACCTGTGCCTCTCCCGGTTCTTCCAGCACCTTTTTCAACACCTCATATCCATCTGTTTTAGCCAATACTGGACAATCCAATTTATTTTGAATACCTTCTACCCCAAATATAATCCCGGCTAAAACCAATATCCGCAATATATAACCCCATCTTTTTTTCACATGACATCACCCCTTTTTCCATATATGATCATAAAAAAGCTGCTCCGTTTCTTTTGCTGTGGCAATAAAAGGGTAATGTTCGTCGTCCGGGTTACAACAATAATTTTTTGATAAAAAGGGAATCAATTGTCCATTCGAGAGTGCGTCCGCAAAACCACTGTTATGCAAAACTGTCCCAATCCGGTTTTCCATAATACCATATTCCTGCATAATTGCATGTTTATTAAGCGTCCGTTCCTCTTCATAATTGCCAATGATATAAAAAGCTTTTTTTCGAATGTCTGAGTAATTTCTGAAAAAGTGTGAGAGCATCGACGGATTTTGTACGAGATTTACCACAACAATATCTGCCTCCTGCAAAATTTTGCGTGAACTTGCCAGAGGCGCTGCTGATGTATCAATAAAAATCATATCGCTGTATTTTTCCAGATAGTCCAACGTACGACAGCATTCTTTTGACATTCGATATTCCAGTATATCTGCATTATGAATACTCTCAGAAGAAAGATAGAGTAATTGCTTTCCAAGAAAATCTTTTGTATAGCGGAAAAACCTGTCTTCCGGCAGCAATTCCCCCTGTTCAACAAACTGAAATATTTTTTCCAGTCCGGTAATTACAGAATAATTTGTACTTTCATTAACAGTGTTATCGGAATAAGGGCTGAAATAAGTATTGCCCAGATTAATAATATTCTGATGATTTTCGAAAACAATGGTCCGTCTGCCTGGACAACGCAGTGCAGATAAAACACTTATACAAGCCAGATTGCTTGTGACACATGATTTCCCCCGTACATTGCTCCAAAAAGCAACTTTCAAATCCATACCCCCTTTTTCTGTTTTCGGGTGGAATGGTATTAGCTTATCACCTTTACATGGATTTGTAAATTGGGAAAATGTAACAAACTACACACGTTAAATTTGTGAATAATAACGTTTTTTCGGCGTAAAACGACCAATTTACTCTTCTTTTGTCCGTTTTACGCCCCAATACTATTTTACACCATATGTTTCATAATATTTATCAATGGATGCTTTTAATTTATCATCAATCACAATCTTACCCTGACATTCTCTATTATAAAGTCTCTCCACCACATCATCCATTGTCACGATAGAAGCGGTACGAATACCATAATTCTGATGAATTTCATCCAGTGCACACATCTCTCCCCCCTTACCCTTTTCCTGTCGGTTCAACGATACCATTAAGCCGGCGACCTCTACATTTCCCTGGCTCTGAATAATCGGATAAGTCTCGTCAATGGATTTACCGGATGTAGTCACATCCTCAATAATAACTACCCGGTCCCCCTCTTTTATACCGCTTCCCAAAAATATGCCCACGTCCCCGTGGTCTTTCATTTCCTTGCGGTTTGAACAATAGCGTACTTCCTTTCCATATAACTCAAAAAAGGCAATAGCCGTCGCTACCGTAAGAGGAATCCCCTTATATGCCGGACCGAAAAAAACATCAAAGTCCTCTCCGTAATTATCGTGAATCGCTCTGGCATAAAATTCACCAAGACGCTTTAACTGCGATCCCGTCGTAAAAACACCGGCATTCATAAAAAATGGCGCCTTGCGGCCGCTCTTTAACGTGAACTCTCCAAATTTGAGCACATCAGACTCTACCATAAACTCAATAAATTCTTCTTTGTACTGTTCCATGTTGCTGAAACCTCCTTACTTTTAGGGCAATTTTAATGGATTTCTTATGTATTCTCTTATTTGTACAGCAAATCAAAAGACAAGCAAAAAATACTCAATTAGTATACCACTATATCTTTTCATTTTCAACTTACAAATCATATAATCTATATATTATAACAAAGTCTAGTAACAGCTTTAGAAGATTTCTATTCTCCTTTTCTTTACCTTTATTTATAGGCGTTTGCAAAACGCCACAAGCCTCATAAATACGGCACTTTTTTGTTGCTAAAAATAG
>DKUB01000070.1:52631-121114 GCA_002490465.1 Lachnoclostridium sp. UBA7215 | reverse complement strand
GTCCACTCTCTTGACTATAGTCCATTGTGCCATCTTCATGAAAAACAATGCTGATTTTATTTATTCTGGTGTCTGATGCGCCAGCCTCTCCAAAAGCACTCTGAAATCCATATTTCTGATTGATTTCCTCAGACATTTTTACTGCCCGTTCCACACCCTGCAATTTCTCATTTGCATATTTTTCATCATTTGCCATTTTTTCCAGTTCTGCATTGGAAAAGATTACAGAGAACTCCTTAGTACCGCTTTTGGCAAGTGCTTTCAAATCGTCTGTACTGTTTCCAATAAGGAAATCATAATCCCCATACCTGCTCCGAAGACCTTTTAAAAAGTCCTGCGCCTTTGATGAGAGCTTTGACTCATTTGTCCTCGATATGCTGGTAGCTGCCTGTTTCGTTTCCTCTTTTTTTGCAGCTTCCTTTCTTGATGAAGCATACGTGTTTTCATAAACACTGTTGTAATTGCTTACTCCTGTAATCGCCATAATTTGTCCTCCTTGATAATAAATTTGAAATCCATTTCCCGACCTTTTTCAATTCAACAATTCCATTGAAATACTTTGGCAAATGTAAGAGTGGTTTTTCTAACTCATCAATTATTTATTCAGCCATTTCATAAAACGCGCCATACTGTTATTTATCCAATCATTAGATAATTGGCTCTGATTTTGCAGGCTCTCAAAAAATGTCTGCATAGTTGAATATTTTGTATCTTTGAAAATATCAGGAAGCTTTGTCTCTTCAACTTCTTCTTCCCATTTCTTGTATTCTTTCATTGCGGCTTCACTGTTAGTTTCTCCTTTTTCATTTGTTGCATTTAATACTCTTTCCGCTCTTTTATGTAATTCTAAAAACTTTACTCCGTACTTTTCGCCAGCCTTATGGTTAATGATACTCTGGTTTAATTCGTTAATTTCCCTATACAAATCCGGGGCTTTTTCTTTCAAAATATCCATATCATCAATCTGTCCGACAACATTTAGTCCCTTCTCAATATGGTAAGTAACTGTGCCATCCTCTGCAACGCTACCATTTATACCGTACTTTGCGATAGTTTCCATAGCGGACAGAAACTCTCCGCTATGTTCCTGTTTTAAAAAGTTTTCAGCTAAATACTTTGCTTCCTCCATGCCAAAAGCAATCATACTTTTCCGCTCATCTTCTGACATACCCGATACCTTTGCCGGCAGGAAATAATTCTTGATAATTCCATTGGCTGCTTTTACCACTTCCTCATCTGCTCCGGCAAGGCTATTATACAGTTTGGCATTCGTCTGCCTATTGGGTATTATGATACGGTGCGTATTTTCCAGTTGTACCACTTCGCTGTCAAATTCTGCCTGTTTTGCGGCTTTGGCAGCCGCTTCTTCATCCGTAAGCGGCCTGTCTAAATAGCCCTTTCCATCCTCAACAAGTTTCGCCATTCCGTCCCCGGAAAACTCCACAATTACATCATCACCATATTGCGAGCAAATGTCATTCATTGCCTGCAAGGTTTCCTCTCTGGACATTTTATCCATTACTTTGTTACCTTTTTCATCTATAGTATTGAACTCATATTTCACTACTTTGTCTTTCCTACCCTCGTTAGCGGAACCGTAACTTTTTATCGGCCCTGTTCCCTTGTAAAACTGTTCATAACTGTTATGAATATTAATAGACATTATATATCGTCCTCCCTGATAAGTAATTTGAAATCCATTTCCCGACCTTTTACCGTCTTATTTATTATTTCGGATACCTTTTACCATTTATTAACGCATCCCTACCCCTTTAACTCAAAAAGGTGCGCCAATGCGCACCTTTTTTAAAACAGTAATCTCTCTTTACACCTGAATATTCTCACCCTTCAACCCGTTAAACGCACCTGCAATTTTAGCATCCGGATGGGCAATCAGCCACTACTCTTCCCAATAACTCTCTGTTTCTTCCATAGTAGTTTTAATACCAAAGAGTTTCCACATAAAGTCCTCTTTTTCATTGTATATATCCGTAACCTTTATAACATCAGCATCAACCTGATAAAATACATAATTATGCTGGACATATAACATCCTGTAATTACAGGGAATACCCAAAATACTTTCCACAGAAACCCCTTTGTTCTCAAATTTCTGTAAATCACGAATTGACTTCATCATTTCTCTGATAACCTTATTCGCTGTGCCGGTTCCAAACTTCTGCCTCACATACTGTTTTATCTGCTTTAGCTTTTCACGGGCATCTGGAGAGTATTTCAGTTTTTTCAATCTGCTACCCCCAATTCCTCTTCCAACTCGTCGGCTGAAATCCATCCCTCCTTATCTGCCCGTTCCTCCGCCTTCTTCAATTTTGAAAAAAGTGTATAGGCATCCCGGTATCTGTCAAGCTCATCTATTTCAGACATAGTAAGAATACCATATTCTCCATGCCCATTGCGTGTAAGATACACACGATTTGAAACATCTACCTGCTTCAATACTTCTGTATAATTTCTCAAATCTGAAATCGGTTTTATATTTGGCATAACAATCATCCCCTTACTGACCTTTTTTTCATTTTATACAAATTAGTATGTTTTTACAAGTGAATTCGCACGCAAATTTACAGTTTATCTTTTTAGGCAGTTTGTTCTGATTTCAATTTTTCTACTTCTTCAAGAGAAAGTCCTGAGATATTTGCAATTTCTTCCAGTACATATTTCCCAGCCTCCAACATCCGAAGTACCGTCATTTTCTTTTCTTCCTGTATTCCCTCTTTTATTGATTCATCTCTCATATCTTCCATAATCCGGCACATCTCATTCACTCCTTTCGGGTTCTCTTTTAGATACCGTGTTCGGTCTGCCATCAATTTAAAATTCATGTCATCTGCTTTCGTACAGTTGAAATCGTGCATGAGCTTTCCAATATTGGATTCTCCACGATACTCCCCATTTACATAAAGAATATGCTCCCCATCTTCAAAAGGTTTACCCGTTGCAAGGTTGATTCTCTCAATCGGATAAACCGCTTTACATTTTCCATAAAAATCTTTTTCAAGAATGAAGATTGTATATGTGTCTGGTAATTCCTTAAATTCCTGCCCTGAATGAAGATTTTCTATATCCATCACACTGGAATGGTATCTTGCCCTGTGCGGATCTGCTCCATTTTCCTGTCTTTGAATTTCCAAATCGTATCTTTTTCCCACCGAATCTGTTCCATATGCGTCCAAACAAATCGAGCGTGCCCCCGCCAGCCTTTTCATATCCTTTTGTGTTTCACAATTGGTGATAACTAAATCTTGCTTATCTATAATAATGCGTAACACAAATTCAGCCAGTGGAATATTATCTTTGAAAAGACAGCGCATAAAATCATCATCAATAGGTCGTAGGTCACGCAGACGCTGTAAATCTTCCTGATGTTGCTGTTCTGTTACAGTCAATCCTCCCACCCGCTTTCTTCTTTGTTATATTATCCCCATATTATCATAAACTTTATAATTTTACAAGACAACAGCCCTCTCCCTGCTCTCATAGTTATTTCTTTATCCCCTCCCCCTAACAAAAAAGGTGCGCCAATGCGCACCTTTTAAAAAACAGTAATCACTCTTTACACCTGAATATTCTCACCCTTTAACCCGTTAAATGCACCTGCAATTTTGGCATCCGGATGAGCAATCAGCCATTTATTGCGGGCCACAAGAAGCTTGTCCTCTTTTGCCGAATCCGGCTGTACTTCAAGATCAAGGTTCGTATCACGCGGCAGCACAACGACACAGCGGAATCCGGCACCGTCTACCCCGCACGGAGCATAATGCAGTGTTGTGGCATAGACCTCTGCCACTGTTCCGGCTGGAAGAAGAAATGCCTCAATTTTACTCGTATCGTAAGTGAAATCATCCTCAATGTCCTGTTCCATGCCTATCAGCAGAATGACATCCGTACAGGCAACATTCACTTCCGAACTGCGGTGATACTCCACCGCATTCAAGAGATTGTTGTGTCCGTTACAATAACCAATCTGAACCGGAAGTCCCCCGTAAAGGCTATTTGTAAAATCTTTATAAATAGCCAGTTTTTCCAGCTCAGCGTCCGATGGGACATAAATTACATCATCCGGACATGGCGTCTCTCCCATTTTCTGGATTAGCTCCGCCACATCATAGTCTGACGTCAGGACACGACCATACTTTTTAAAACCCTCATCTGTTACTTTTTGAATTTTAATACTCATTACCAACTTACCTCCTGTTTATTTATTCTCGCATACGCAACGAGCCAACCGCAAGCCTGCCTGCATTTGGCAACTGCGCACGGGATATTTGATTTCATGAGCAACCGGATGCCCCATTACTTCCCCCACCAACTCACAATAAATTTCCCGGATTTTGAGAGATTTGACTTTGTAAATCCCCCGGTTTTCTGACAATTGGCCCGAATCAGTGCGGAAGTCTCATTTTTATTTGAAATATTCCAGGCTACATAACCAATTTTATACTTATTCAATAGTTTCTGCCAGGCCCTGCCGCTCTTTTTATCAATTGCCCCATTACCGGAAGCGTCACAGACACTAAACTCCGTGACAAGTACCGGAAGCCCCATCTGATGCGCTGCCTTTAACTTCTGACGAATGGCGTCTGTGTGAGTTGCCGCATAAAAATGCAGGGCGTAAACAATATTTTTCTGTTTCAGCGGTTTCGCTGCCGCAATATCAACATCCTGGGACCAGGTTGGTGTTCCCACTACAATAATATTCTTCTTATCATATTTCCGTATCCGGTTAATAACCTTGTTTGCATAGGGACGGATATCTCGCTCCCATGTTACATCGCCATTTGGCTCATTGCATATTTCATATAATACGTTCTTTTGTTTTGCATATTTTTTCGCAAATTTTGTGAAGAATTTTAACGCCTCTTTCTGATAGGTCTTTGGATTTCCATCACTCAGTATATGCCAGTCAATAATCACATACATGCCAAGCTTTGTGGCAATATCCACTCCTTCCTCCACTTTACTATAAAGGCTTGTGGAAAATCCGGCGTTTGGGTCGCTATAAAGAGCCAAGCGGATGGTATTTGCCCCCATTTTTTTGAAACTCTGAAAACAGGATTTATTAATGTACTGGGGAAACCACGCAATGCCATGCGTACTGACTCCCTTCAACTGCACTTTTTTGCCAGACTGACTGACAATATTCGTTCCTTTGACCGAGAGGCGCCCCCACTTTTCTACAGGTGTAGACGCTTTTGCCTCCTGACTGGAAAAAATGCCAAAGCAGACAAGAACAAAAAAACCCAGTGCAAGAAAATATTTTTTCATTCCAGTCAACATGACCATTCCTCCTCTATTTTATGCGTATCCCCGTCAATTTCCAGCCATACCGGTGTTTTAGACGGATTATAAATTCTCGTTCCATCAGCAGAAATTTCAAGCCTCTCATATGCCTTCACATAGTCATATATTTCTATATTTGTAGAATACCAAATATCCTCCTTACCGGATATTTTCTGCATGAAACTCTCAAACATATCCCAGTTGTTATTTCTCTCAAACTCATAGGTATGTCCCCATACATAAAAAAGCTTTGGATCATCCGGAACATCCATAGTAAGAAACTCGTCAGCGAGCTCCATTAATTTTTCATCATCATGATGGCACGTCGGATTCCACAACAGCCAATCGCCGGGAAGCTCAAAGCCATGCGTGCTCTCCACAGTGCGGGAATATACCACCTGGCACATAGTGAGGACGTCCTGCAGCTCTTTGCTGTGCCAGCCGTAAGGATATGCCATACCACGAACCATTTTTCCAAATAACTTTTCAAGTGATTTCCGGCAGGTGAGCATATCATCCGCCATCTCTGCCGTAGTCAGAGTTGTCATAAACTTATGCTGGTTTCCATGATTTGCCACCTCCACCAGCGGATGGTCATACATTTCCCCTGCCATTTTCTCTGTTACAAGCCGGTATGTCTCCTCCTCCGGATATACCGTACCCTCCTTTGCAAACCATCCGGGAATAAGATTAAACGTACCTTTCATCTGATATTTTTCCATCAGATTGATAAGCTTCCTGTCCGCTTCCATATTGTCATCATAACTGAGCGTTACTGCCTTTTTTCTTCCCATCGGGAAACGTAATATACGCTTGTTCATCTTATACCTCCGTTGGTTAAATATAGTTTACTCTTGTCTCATCTGTCTGGCAGCCGCCAGAAAAACTCCCTGATTCATGTATAAAAACAGCAGCTTGCTGTATTCATAATTGCGTACCGCCTCTGCATCATCCTCACTAATAATGCAATTGCGTTCTCCGTCAATATAAATCTCTTTTCCGGACAAGTCCCTGACCTGAAAAATATAAGGGCACATATGAAAAACAATATCTGCTCCCTCCGGGGAATCCGCCTCTGTCAACCCCGGATTTACACTGGACAGGAAATTTCTGAGATAATACACATCCTCGTCCTGCCCCTCTTCTTTGATATAATATGTATTTTTACCCTGTACATATTGTGTCAGTTTATCATCATTGGCATCATTTTTCAGAATTTTATATTCTGCCGCTTTGCCCCGCACTCCCTGTAAGGCATCCTGATATGCATAAGAAATCGACTGCATTACATTGTGCTCTTCCCGGAACATGCTCTCATACATCGCATCAAAAATACCCGAAAGCGCCTGGGCACTCATTTCCTCCAGCTTCTCTTCCGGTGTGTAACGCATGAAGAAATTCGTCCGGTTGCGCCACATATAATAATCCAGAAAAGTATTGGGTTTGCGCACATTTGCCCCCATCTGGTGCAGTGCCCGGGAAGCCCCGAGCGTCACTGTCCGGTATCCGGCCAGGTGCATGCGGTGTCCCCACTCCATATCATCCCAATAAATAAAATTGTCCTCCGGCATCAGACCGACATCTGTATTACGGATTACATCCCCGCGCACCATAACAGCACATGTCGCCACCGTATCACACTCGATAACATCCGGAAGCGTGCCATCCTCTAAAACGTCGGCATAAAGCGTTTTTGCATTGCAATAGTCAAAGTCTATCATCAATCCGCACTGCTGAATATATTCCGGCATCTGCATATGATACACCCTGGAGCCAGCCATTCCCACGTCCGGATTTGCTTCCATATATTCATAAAGCGCATTTATGGCATTTTCATCCACCTGCGCATCATCATCCAAACACATAAAATAGCGGTATCCTTTATCCCTCACTACACGCAGCCCTGTATTGAAACCACCGGAACCACCGAGATTCTCGCTATTTTCTATAACCGTAACACGGTCAGGAAATTCCTTTTTCACTGCTTCTGCACTTCCATCCGAAGAAGCGTTGTCCACCATATAAATATCAAAATTCTGTACCCGGCTCTCTAATATACTCCGGATACATTCCAGTACAAATTCACGCTTATTATAATTACATATTACAATCCCAATTGGATTCATGCAAACCTCCGTTCCAAAGCGTTTTAACTTGAAAAATCACACGGATATCCTATCAAAACATAGAATACCCGTGTGATAGCATTACAAAATTATTTTGCTGCAATTTCACTCTTCAGCTTCTCTGTCAACAGTGGAAGAATTTTATTCAAATCACCGACACAGCCATAATCTGCTACATCGAAAATAGGTGCTGTTTCATCTTTATTGATGGCAACAATAATATCTGACTCCTCCATTCCGGCTACATGCTGAATGGCACCGGAAATACCAATGGCAAAGTATACGTTTGGACGAACGGTTTTTCCGGTCTGTCCAACCTGAAGGTCTTTTGGCATCCAGCCGTTATCAACAACGGCACGGGAACAGCTTACGGTTCCGCCAAGTACGTCTGCCAAATCCTGTAAAAGCTTGAAGTTTTCTTTGCTGCCGACACCACGTCCGCCGGAAACAAGAATCTTTGCATCCATGATGTCTTCCACATCAGAAACTGCTTTTACAATATCCATAACTTCAACGTATTTGTTGTTTGGTGTAAAGCCTGGATTGTACTCAATTACCTCTGTCTTTGCACCCTTAACCGGGTCAATCTTCTGCATAACACCAGGACGTACCGTAGCCATCTGTGGACGGTTATACGGACATGCAATTGTTGCAATTGTATTTCCGCCAAAGGCAGGACGGGTCATCAGCAGCTGCTTCGGAATTACTTCCTTTGTCATGCTGTCTGTAAAATCACCAATTTCAAGTACCGTACAGTCTGCGGTAAGACCGGTAGCTACTCTGGCAGATACGCGGGGACCAAGGTCACGTCCGATTGCCGTTGCACCAACCAGCATAATCTCCGGTTTGTACTCATTGATTACAGAAGAAAGTGCATGAGCATACGGCTCTGTCCGGTATACCTCAAGCTCTTTATCATCTACTACAATTACTTTATCTGCGCCATACTCCGCCAGAGAATCCACAAGTCCTTTAATTCCGGAACCAAGAAGTACAGCGGTTACGTCTGTATCCAGATCTTTCGCAAGATCCTTTGCTTTGCCGAGCAGCTCAAAAGCAATACTTTCGATAACTCCGTCTACCTGCTGAGCAAAGACATATACACCTTTATATTCTTCTAAATTCATTTTTACCTCCTTTTGCACAGAAAATATGCTGCGCATGATTCACCAGTCTATGTTAGATGACATGTTTTTCTTTAAATTTATCAACAATATACTGCGCCGTCTCTGCCGGGTCAAGTGTTACAACCTCACCAGCGCCCTTGCGGACTTTATCTGAAGCCTTCGCAATTTTTGTCGGAGAACCTTTCAGACCAAGGTTTGCATCATCTACATCCTTCAAGTCTGCTCTGCCCCATACAGTAATCTCTTTCTCATATGCTTCCATAATACCGCCCGGAGTCATATAACGAGGCTCATTCAGCTCGGCAAGTGCCGTAATCAGACATGGCATTTTTGCTTTTACTACATGATATCTGTCTTCATACTGGCGCTGAACTACTACACTGTCACCTTCAATTTTAATATTCTGTGCATAGGAAATAACAGGAATATCCAGGTGTTCAGAAATCTGAGGTCCAACCTGTGCGGTATCTCCATCAATTGCCTGACGTCCGGTAATAATTAAGTCATACTCAAGATTCCGAAGTGCACCGGCAATCGTTGTGGAAGTAGCCCACGTATCGGCACCACCAAGTACACGGTCTGTTACAAGAATACCCTTGTCCGCTCCCATAGCCATAGCCTCACGCAGAACCTCTTCTGCTTTCGGCAGACCCATGGTCAGAACCGTAACTTCCGCCCCTGTCTCATCCTTTATTCTCAATGCTGCTTCCAGTCCGGCCTTATCATCCGGATTCATAATAGTCAGCATGGCACCTCTGTTCAGCGTACCATCTGGATTAAATACAACACCGCCCTTTGTATCAGGCACCTGTTTCACACATACTACAATTTTCACGTGAGCACCTCCTATTTCAATAAGCTACCAGAGATAACCATGCGCTGAACTTCAGAAGTTCCCTCGTAGATTTCCGTGATTTTTGCATCACGCATCATACGTTCAACGTCATACTCTCTAATATATCCATAACCACCGTGTAACTGAACTGCCTTTGTCGTTACTTCCATAGCAACCTCAGCAGCATACAATTTCGCTTTTGCCGCCTCAACACTGTAAACCTTCTGTGTTGCCTTTGCCATAGCAGCTTTATAAACAAGCATTTTTGCAGCTTCTACCTTAGTTGCCATATCTGCCAGCTGGAACTGTGTGTTCTGGAACTGGCCGATCGTACGTCCAAACTGCTTTCTTTCCTTTACATAATCGATGGTTGCCTGTAAAGCGCCCTCTGCAAGTCCAAGTGCCTGGGAAGCGATACCGATACGTCCGCCGTCCAGTGTATGCATGGCAATGCCGAAGCCCTTACCCTGCTGTCCGAGGATGTTCTCTTTTGGAATACGGCAATCTTCAAAAATCAGCTCATATGTAGAAGAGCCACGGATACCCATTTTCTTTTCTTTTGTTCCAAAGGAAAAGCCCGGTGTATCTTTTTCAACAATAAATGCAGAAATCTCTTTCATCTTTCTGCCGCGTTTCTCAACAATTCCGGTAACAGCAATGACAATGTATACGTCTGCTTCTTTACCGTTTGTGATGAAACATTTAGAACCATTCAGTACCCACTCGTCACCATCCAGAACGGCTTTTGTCTGCTGTCCCTGTGCATCAGTACCTGCACCCGGCTCTGTAAGGCCAAATGCTCCAAGCTTCTCACCTTTTGCCAATGGAATCAGATATTTCTGTTTCTGCTCCTCTGTACCATAGGTGGCAATCGGATCACAGCAAAGGGATGTATGGGCAGATACAATAACACTTGTTGTACCACATACCTTAGCCAGCTCCTCTACGCACATCGCATACATCAGAGGATCGCATCCCTGCCCGCCATACTCTTTGGCAATCGGGATTCCGAAGAAGCCAAGTTTCTGCATTTTTGTAACAATCTCACGTGGAAAAACTTCTGTTTCATCCGTCTCCTGCGCATATGGCTTAACTTCATTCTCAGCAAATTCTTTAAACAGCTGAAGCGCCATCTCATGCTGCTTATCTAATACAAAATCCATGTTTACATGAACCTCCTTATTTTTATACTTAATGCGATATCTGTCCCGCAAAATTACTTGGAATAATCATAGAATCCCTGACCGGTCTTCATGCCGAGTTTTCCGGCACGAACCATCTTCCTCAACAATGGATGCGGACGATATTTCGGATCTCCTGTCTCATTCTGAAGAACTTCCATTATAGCAAGGCAAATATCAAGGCCTACCAGGTCACCGAGGGCAAGAGGTCCCATCGGGTGGTTCGCACCAAGCTTCATGGCAGCGTCGATACCTTCTACGGATGCAACACCATCTGCATAAATGCCAACTGCTTCATTAATCATAGGAATCAGGATACGGTTTACGACGAACCCTGCTGCTTCTTTTACTTCTACCGGAGTTTTGCCAATCTCTTTGGCAATCTCTACAACCTTATTATTTACTTCATCCGTTGTATTCTCGCCGCGGATTACTTCCACAAGCTTCATAACAGGAGCCGGATTAAAAAAGTGCATGCCGATTACCGGATGAGAGATGCCCTGTCCGATTTCTGTGATGGAAAGAGAAGATGTGTTTGTTGCAAAGATACAGTCTTTATTCTTAACGATATCCTCTAACTCTTTAAATGTCTGCTTTTTAACATCCATTACCTCAAGGGCAGCCTCAACAATCAAATCACAGTCTGTACAAATATCTTTGACACCTGTTGTGATTTTGTTCAAAATAGCATCTGCAGCAGCCTGCTCCATTTTTCCTTTAGCTACTCTCTTCTCAAGTCCTTTGGCAATCTTATTTTTGCCGTTTGCAGCGAACTCTTCATTAATATCACACAGATAAACTTCATATCCTTCTGTCTGTGCAAAAGCCTGTGCAATTCCGGAACCCATTGTTCCTGCACCAATAATACCTACTTTCATTGCTTCCTTACCTCCATTTGTTTTTTGGTTAGATGATTAACAGTTTTTAAAAGGAACTACCTTTAATTTCTTTTCCTTATCTTTCTCAAGGAAGTTGCCCATTCCGGCTTTCTGATCCTCTGTTTCAAAACAATCGCCGAACAATTTTTCCTCAATCACAATTGCCTTGTCCATGTCTGTCTGCAATCCGTCGTTAATTGCTTTCTTGCAGTTACGCACGGCAATCGGAGCCTGTGCCGCAATTCCGGCAGCCATTTTCTTAGCCGCAGACATCAGCTCTTCCTGCGGATAAACAGCATTTACCAGACCAATGCGGTATGCCTCTTCTGCCTTAATATTGCGCGCCGTATAAATCATCTGTTTTGCCATACCCGGGCTTACCAGACGTGCCAGCCTCTGTGTGCCGCCAAATCCCGGTGTGATGCCAAGACCGACTTCCGGCTGTCCAAAAACGGCGTTGTCGGAGCAGATACGGATATCACAGCTCATGGAAATCTCGCACCCGCCGCCAAGAGCAAAACCATTTACAGCAGCAATTACAGGAAGCGGGAATGTTTCCAGTTTGCGGAAAACATCATTCCCTTTCTTTCCAAATGCCTCGCCCTCTGCTTTTGTCAAAGTACTCATCTCGCCAATATCTGCGCCTGCCACAAAGGATTTCTCACCGGCGCCGGTGAGAATCAGACAGCGGATAGCATTCTGGTCAACAGCATCCAACGTCTCATTTAACTCATCAAGAACTGCACTGTTCAGTGCATTGAGAGCTTTCGGACGGTTAATCGTGATAATGCCCACCATGCCCTCTGTTTCATACGTTATGAATTCCATGCTTGCTCTCCTCCATTAATATTTTTCAACAATTGTGGAGCATCCCATTCCACCGCCGATGCAGAGTGTTGCAAGTCCGCGGTTTGAGCCTCTCTTCTGCATCTCATGAAGCAGTGTTACAAGAATACGGCATCCGCTGGCTCCCACCGGGTGTCCAAGGGCAATTGCACCACCGTTTACGTTTAATTTACTTAAATCAAAATTCAAATCACGGCCAACTGCGATTGACTGTGCGGCAAATGCCTCATTTGCCTCAATGAGATCCATATCATCAATAGAAAGACCTGTCTTAGCTAAAACCTTCTTTGTAGAAGCAACCGGGCCAACACCCATAATGGATGGATCTACACCACCAAGAGCTCCTGCAACAAATGTTGCCATTGGTTTAACACCAAGCTCTTTTGCTTTCTCTTCGCTCATTACAACAATGGCTGCTGCACCGTCATTAATACCGGAAGCATTTCCCGCTGTTACTAAACCACCCTCTTTTCCAGAGCAGCATTTCAGTGAGCTGAGGGATTCTGCTGTTGTGCCGGCACGTGGGCCCTCATCCGTATCTACAACAACTGTCTTTTTCCTGGATTTTACTTCAACCGGTACTATCTCATCTTTGAATTTACCTGCATTCATAGCAGCTTCACACTTCTGCTGGCTGTTTGCTGAGAACTCATCAAGCTCTTCACGGGTAATACCATACTTTTCTGCCACATTCTCTGCTGTAATCATCATGTGATACTGATTAAATGCATCCCACAAAGCATCGTTTATCATTGTATCAACCAGTTTCCCATTGTTCATGCGGTAACCAAAACGGGCATTCATTGCTGCATATGGAGCCATTGACATGTTTTCCATACCACCGGCAACAACGATATCCGCATCCCCTGTCTGAATCATCTGGGCTGCCATATTAACACAGTTCAAACCGGAACCACAGACTACGTTTACCGTAACTGCCGTTGTCTCAATCGGAAGTCCTGCATTGATTGCGGACTGGCGGGCAACGTTCTGACCAAGGCCTGCCTGGATAACACAGCCCATATAAACATGGTCAACTTTGTCCTTTGGCACACCAGCTCTCTTCAGGGCTTCTTCAATAACAATGGAACCAAGTTTTGGCGCCGGAGTTGTGCTGAGTGCACCACCCATTTTACCAATTGCTGTACGGCATGCGCCTGCTAAAACTACTTTCTTAGACATGAAATATATCCTCCTTTATTTTTTAAGAATCTTGATGAAATTTTTTTTGAAACTGCTCTGCCACAACCGGCGGAACCAGTTTCGAGACGTCTGAGCCATAATACGCCACCTCTCTGGCTATGGTTGAACTCAGAAAAGCATATTCCAGACTTGTGGTAAAAAATATTGTGTCAATTTCCGGGTCAATGCTGTGATTTGTCTGGGCAATCTGCATCTCCGACTCAAAATCCGTCACGGCACGCAGCCCACGGATAATTAACCTGGCATCATTTTCCCTTGCAAAATCAATGGTCAGACCCTCAAACGTCTGAACCCGGACATTAGGGATGCCTCTTGTCGTTTCCCGAATCATGAAGAGACGTTCCTCCATAGAAAATAACGGCTTCTTCTGTTTGTTCACAAGAACACCGATGATAAGCTCGTCCACCACCTTAGATGCCCGGACTATAATATCCAGATGTCCGTAGGTGACCGGATCAAAGCTTCCCGGATAAATCGCCTTTTTCATGTTACCTCACATTCTCCACCCTGGCAAAATACAGAGCAAATACTCACACGTAAAAATTTACCACCGCATTTCTATCATACCAAACCAGGGTTGTATTGTCAACATTTTAACAAACTTTTTTATGCAGATTTTACATGATTATTTGCGAAAAAAATAATATATTGTAGATACTTTACAAAAGATTTTCGGAAATCCTTGACCCGCCCGGCAGCAAATGGTAAAATTATTATAATTGTGTATAAGGAGGTATCCATATGGATTACGAAGCATTATATAAGAGCAAACTGACCTCTGCCGCCGATGCCGCAAAGGTCGTAAAATCCGGTGACTGGGTCGATTATGCCTGGACTGCCACAACACCGGTAGCCGTAGATGCAGAACTGGCGAAACGACTGCCAGAGCTTACTGACATAAAATTCTGCGGTGGAATTCTTATGTGGGAGCCGGAAATTTTCAAAATAGACAACCCGGCTGAACATTTCACATGGAATTCCTGGCACATGGGCGGCATTGAGAGAAAAGCGGCCAAGGAGGGCTTTTCTTTCTATTCCCCAATCCGTTATTCCGAACTTCCGCGTTATTATCGGGATATGCCCCATGACATGGACGTGGCAATTCTCCAGGTTGCCCCGATGGACAAGCACGGCTTCTTTAATTTCGGGCCAAGCGCCTCTCATCTCGCCGCTGCCTGTGAGCGTTCCAAATGCATTATTGTAGAAGTAAACCAGAATATGCCTCGCTGTCTTGGTGGATTTGATGAGGGCATCCACATTTCCAAAGTGGATATGATTGTCGAAGGGACAAATCCGGCAATGGCAGAAATGGGCGCTGCCGCTGCTACGGAAGTAGACCAGGCCGTAGCCAAACTTATCGTTGACCAGATTCCAAACGGCGCCTGCCTGCAGCTTGGTATCGGAGGCATGCCAAATGCCGTTGGATCCCTGATTGCCGAATCCGATTTGAAAGACCTTGGTGTACATACTGAGATGTATGTAGACGCTTTTGTTGATATTTCCAAAGCAGGTAAAATCAATGGTTTAAGAAAGAACATAAATAAAGGACGTCAGGTATATGCGTTTGCTGCCGGGACCAAAAAACTCTATGACTTCTTAGACAACAATCCTGAATGCATGAGCGCTCCAGTTGATTATACGAACAGTATTGACTCCATTTCTGCCCATGATAATTTTATATCCATTAATAATGCTGTGGATATTGACCTGTACGGCCAGGTAAATGCGGAGTCCGCAGGCACAAGGAATATAAGCGGCGCCGGCGGCCAGCTTGATTTTGTACTTGGTGCTTACAAATCAAAGGGAGGGAAAAGCTTTATCTGTCTCTCCTCTACTTTTAAGGATAGGTCAGGTAATCTGAACTCCCGCATCCGCCCAACGCTTGCCAACGGCTCTATTGTAACGGACACACGCGCCAATACACACTATATCGTGACAGAATACGGTATGGTAAACCTGAAAGGCCGGACTGCATGGGAACGCGCGGAATTGTTAATCAGCATTGCCCATCCGGATTTCCGTGATGACCTGATAAAAGAAGCAGAAAAAATGAATATATGGAGACGAAGTAATAAGGTCTGACTGAAACGCAAAGCATTTCGTTGACTTTTATGACTGGGAACTCTAAAGAAAAAACTGCGCGCAGGAAACAATTTTGCTCCTGCGCACAGTTTTTTTCTTAACTCAACTGTTTTTTCATTACCTCTATTGCTTTTTCCAGCGCCTCCGGTATCGCAGCCGGATTCTTGCCGCCGGCCTGTGCCATATTCGGCCGGCCTCCGCCGCCGCCTCCGACAACAGCAGCAACTTCTTTTATCAGGTTTCCGGCATGAGCCCCTTTATCAACCGCCCCCTGTGTTGCCATGGCAATCAGGTTTACCTTTCCCTCTGACTCGCAGGCAAACACAAGAAATGCCTCACCCAGCTTATCCTTTGTCTCATCACCAAGGCTTCTCAGCCCGTTCTTATCAATATCTGATAACTGTTTGGCAAGAATCTGGACGCCGTTAACCGTCTCCGTTCCACTTGCCACATCAGACGCAGCCTCTTTGGCAATTTTTGCCTTTAGCTTTTCATTTTCTTTATGCAGTGCTTTCAGCTCGTCCTGCAAAGATGCAATCTTGCCAGCCACCTCTGCCGGAGAACTTTTTAACTGTCTGGCCGCCGTATTCAGCTCACGCTCTACGGAAGCATAATGAGCAAGAAGCCCCGTTCCGGTCAACGCCTCAATACGGCGCACACCAGCGGCCACACCGCTCTCTGATATAATTTTAAACGCTGTCACCTGTCTGGTATTGCCTACATGGGTACCACCGCAGAGCTCTGAACTGAAATCCCCCATGCGGACAACACGGACAACCTCACCATATTTTTCACCAAATAACGCCATTGCCCCCGTTTTTTTCGCCTCATCCAAAGTCATTTCATCCGTAACAACCTCAAGGCCTTCCTGGATTTTGGCATTCACAATTTCCTCCACTCTGGCAATTTCCTCTTCTGTCATCGGTGAGAAATGGGTAAAGTCAAAACGCAGCTTATCTTTATCCACCATAGAACCTTTCTGCTCCACATGATTTCCCAAAACCATCCGGAGCGCTTTCTGCATCAGGTGGGTGGCACTGTGATTTCCCGCTGTCAGGTATCTCTGCTCACTGTCTACCGTAAGCGCTGCCGTCTCTCCTGTTTTTATTACCCCTTCTGTCACTTTCCCGACATGACCAATCTTTGTTCCCTGCAGTTTAATAACATCCTCAACGATAAACTTTCCACCAGTAGTTTCAATGATACCGCCATCCGCAACCTGTCCACCCATCGTGGCATAAAACGGAGTTTCCTCTGTTAAAACAGTCCCCTTCTGTCCTGCCGTAAGTTCATCCACAATAGCATCGTTTGTCGTGAGAACCGTTATTTTTGAATTGTGACACAGACGGTCATAGCCGACAAACTTACTCTCAATAGAAGGATCAATGGATTGATAAATCGTGACATCCGTTCCCATGTAATTTGTTGTCTCACGAGCTGCCCTCGCCGTCTCACGCTGATGCTCCATTGCCTTGCGAAATCCCTCTTCATCAACAGAAAATCCTTTTTCCTCCAAAATTTCAATTGTCAAATCAATCGGAAAACCATAGGTATCATAAAGTTTAAAAGTATCCTCCCCCGATAACACACGGTTATCCTCCGAAAGGTTCTCCATCATATCAGAAAGTACCGTAAGCCCCTGATCTATCGTCTTATTAAAGTTCTGCTCCTCTACCGTAATCATTTTTAAAATATAATCCTGCCTGTCAGCAAGCTCCGGATATCCCATAAGCGACTCGGCAATGACGGTTTTAGAAAGCTCGGCAAGAAAATCGCCCCGAATTCCCAAAAGCCTGCCATGACGCGCGGCGCGGCGCAAAAGCCGACGGAGTATATAGCCGCGCCCCTCATTGGAAGGCGTTATGCCATCTGAAACCATAAAGGTTACGGAACGGATATGTTCCGTAATAACACGGATCGATATATCCCGTTTTTCGTCTTCCCCATATATTACTCCGGCAAAGCTGCATACCTTATCCCGGATCGCACGAATCGTATCCACATCAAAAATGGACTCTACATCCTGCATAACCATAGCCAGACGCTCTAACCCCATGCCGGTATCAATATTTTTATTTTCCAGTTCTTCATAGTTCCCGTTACCGTCACCCTCAAACTGTGTAAATACATTATTCCATATCTCTACATAACGGTCGCAATCACATCCTACTGTACAATCTGGCTTACCGCAACCGTATTTCTCTCCACGGTCAAAATATATTTCCGAACAGGGACCACAGGGACCAGCGCCATGTTCCCAAAAATTATCCTCTTTACCAAAGCGGAAAATGCGCTCCTCCGGGATACCTATCTGTTTGTTCCATATATCAAATGCCTCATCATCCTCTAAATATACAGATGGGTACAAACGCTCCTGCGGAATTTCCAAAACATCTGTCAGAAACTCCCATGACCAGGCAATTGCCTCTTTTTTAAAATAGTCACCAAAAGAAAAATTTCCAAGCATCTCAAAAAATGTACCATGGCGGGATGTCTTTCCGACATTTTCAATGTCTCCTGTGCGAATACATTTCTGACAGGTTGTAACACGCTTTCTTGGCGGTATTTCCTGACCAGTAAAATACGGCTTCAGCGGCGCCATGCCCGCATTAATTAAAAGTATGCTCTTATCATTTTCCGGTACAAGTGAAAAACTGGGCATTACAAGATGCCCTTTGCTCTCAAAGAAATCCAAATACATCTTCCGTAACTCATTCAGTCCATAGGGTTTCATTCCGCTGCCTCCTAAATCATTATCATAGTATTACAGGCTATTATTATAGATATTTTGTCAGTAAATGTCAACCACCGTTATTCAGTACAAGAAGCCTGCCAATCCAATTGGCAGGCTTCAAAGACAAAACTTAAAATATCATTATCTTTTAAATCTTAAAAAACTTCAAATCATCGTTCATCTGCACAGCCACATTACCAAGCTGTTCTGATTTTTCAGCCAGAATAGTCATCGTGGAATTCAATTCCTGCATGGAAGCAGAAGTTTCTTCTGTTGCCGCTGCATTCTGCTCAGATATTGCAGACAAATTCTGGATTATATCTGTAATCTGAGAACGTGCCTCGTCCACTTTCTCAGAATCGCTGCGGATTTCATCAATCTGTTCAATAGAAGACTGAATACCACTGCCAACTTCATTAAAGCCTTTTTCTGTCTCAACCAGCTTCTGCTGCTGATTTATTATGATATCGTGCATATTATTCATAGCATCTACTGTATTTTTGGACTCATGGGAAAGAGTTTCAATAACATCCGCAATGGAGGAGGCGGAACTATTGGACTCCTCAGCCAGTTTCTGAATCTGGGAAGCCACTACAGCAAACCCCTTTCCTGCTTCTCCTGCCCTTGCTGCCTCAATGGAGGCATTCAGAGAGAGAAGGTTTGTCTCCTCTGCAATAGAAGTAATCAGCGCAACGGCCTGCTGAATCTGTGTTACCGATTCATCAGTAAGCTGAACCTGCTTTTCGATACGTTTAACTGCGTCGAAAGTCTGGTCACTGGATGCTGCCAATTCTGAAATGATTTTTTCAGAATCGTCTTTTGCCTTGCCCATCTTTTCAGAATTGCTATAAAGAGTACTAATCTCATCAACAATCTGTTCAATAGAACCGCCCATTTCACTGACCTGAACAGTAGCTCTCTCTACATCCTCTGCTTGAGATATCGAACCCTGAGACATATCTTCTACTGCACGGCTGATTTCATCTGCTGCATTATTTGTGCTGCTTGCAAAATCTTTTAAATCATTACTGGATTCTGACAAAACATCCGACAGCCCTTTAATATCCGTTATAACATTTTTTAACTTATCTATTAATGCCTGCAGGGCCCTCGTCATAACTCCGAGTTCATCCCTGCGGACTATCAGCTTCTCATCAATCTGTATCGTCAAATCACCTTCCGACAGATGAGAAAGCAAATTGCCTGTCCGGTTAATCAACGTACAAATCCGGTTTACAACAAAGAATCCAATAACTGCTGCACCTATTGCAAAAATAACAGATATAACAACAATGCCTATGGTGCGGCTAAAGATTGTATTATCAATGTTTTCACTCGGCTGCCCGGCAAACACCATACCCACTGTTGAACCATTGTCATTCTTGAGTGGAATATACACCGCATAATAATTTTTTTCATTGATAACAATATCTGTGCTGGTATATTCCTGACCGCCATTTAATGTCGTTTCAACCACAGTATCTGATGCCTGTGTACCCAAAATCCTCTGACCGGACTTAGCATCCAGAAGAGAGGTCGCACGCCTTGTATCACCATAAAAAAGCGTAACATCCGCTTCAGAGTTTTCTACAAAGCTGTCAATCACATTTTCGCTCTGTGTAATATCATAATCCCCTTTTTTCAAATGGTCTCCTGCCATTGTGTAGTCGCCATCTGAAACAGCCGAATAAGCCGCGTCTACGCTGTAGCACAACTTACGCAATCCGTCCAGGGCTTCCTGCTGCATTCCTGCCCGCAGTGAATAAACGGCATAAAATGCAATAACGATTACCGCTGCAATTAAAGGAATTAAGGCAGCGGATAACACCTTTACCTTAATAGAGACTTTCATCTTCTTATCATTCATATTTTTTTCCTCCAAAATGTCGTTATGAAATGATTTTATCATAAATGCCACCATATTTCTACACATATTTTGTATTTTTTGTAACATTTTCATAAAAAAAATTAGCTTATGCCTTTTTCTGTCATTTCCTGAAGTTCCAGCACCTTCTGCTGGGAATAAACAGCAAGCTCCCCTGGCATATTATGTCCCTTTGGTATCTCATTCGGATAAAATCCCTCACCAAAAATAATACGCACTTCTCCCTGTGGTATCATCCAGCGTCCAATATTCTGGATTTTGTCCATAGAAATAAAAGTAGGGATGATTCTTGTCCCAAGTTCCGATACCCCCATAAATCCACCCTTTTTAAATCTTTTCATCCTTCTGTCATAATAACTGCACTCCCCCTCTGGAAAAAGAACAAGATTACCGGAGGCAAGTGCCGTTTTCATATCTGTTACGCTTTTTTTTATTTTTGATATTTTCTTTGTATAGCGGTCAAGCGTCACACATTGGATCGAATTTAAATATTTACGCAAAATTGGATATGAGAGCAGCTCTTTTGCCGCCACAAAACGTATCGGCCGTTCTACCGCTGCCAGCAAAAATACAACATCAAAAAAACAACGATGGTTAGACACAAGGAGAAACGGCTCATGCTGTCCAAGATTTTCTCTATCCTGTATCTGAAGCTGTATCCGGGCAGAGCGCACCACTCTCTGGCATATTTTTTTACATATAATAAAATTATTTTGCAAATCATCATTCAGAGAAAAGTAATGTTTCAGCATTTCGAACACAAGGCGTATAAACACACACATCATGCGGAATGCATCCCTGATTTTTTTCATAAATCCCCCTTAAACATCAATCAACAGCTCCAGATGCCATCCTTAAGAGCGAATCTGACCATTTCCCAATATAATATACTTAGTTGTAGTAAGCGCCAATAGCCCCATTGGACCCCTGGCATGCAGCTTCTGCGTGCTAATACCAATCTCCGCGCCAAAACCAAACTCAAAACCATCGGTAAAGCGTGTTGATGCGTTGACATAGACAGCCGCCGCATCAATTTCATTCAAAAATTTCATGGCATTGGCATAATCGGAAGTGACAATTGCCTCCGAGTGCCCTGTATTATATATGTTAATATGCTCAATCGCCTCTTCAATACTGTCCACAACACAGACAGAAATTACAGCATCAAGATATTCTGTTCCATAATCTTCTTCAGATGCTTTTTTCATGGAGGGATAAATGGCTCTGGCCCGTTCATCTCCCCGGATTTCTATTCCGTGCTTTTCCAGCATCTCACATATCATCGGAAGTACCTGATTCGCAGCCTTACTGTGCACTACCAGAGACTCGCAGGCATTGCAGACACCCAGCCTCTGTGTCTTTGCATTTTCTACAATAGATACTGCCATGGACAAATCTGCCGTCTCATCCACATATACATGACAATTTCCCACTCCCGTTTCAATAACCGGAACCGTGCTCTTTTCCACCACAGTACGGATTAGTCCGCTCCCCCCGCGCGGAATCAACACGTCAATATACCGGTTCATTTTCATAAACTGTTCTGCCGTCTCATGGGAAGTATCCATAAGAAGAGAGATGCTGTCCGGTGAAAGCCCCTCATCCACAAGTGCGTCACGAATCACATCCACAATTGCCTCATTGGAATGTATGGCATCGCTTCCCCCTCTGAGAATCACAGCATTCCCTGTCTTAAAACATAATCCAAAAGCATCGGCGGTAACATTAGGACGAGACTCATATATAATGCCAATAACACCAAGGGGAACACGTTTTTGCCCAATCTGAAGTCCCTGTGGCGTTGTTTTCATTGAGATTACTTCCCCTACCGGATCTGCCAGGGCCGCAATTTGGCGAAGCCCCTCTGCCATTGCCTTTATCCGCTCCTCTGTCAGCAGCAGCCTGTCCACAAGGGAGGCTTTCATTCCTGCCTGCTTTGCCCTGGCTACATCCTGCTCATTTGCCCTCAGCAATTCCACTGTGTGTCCTTCCAACGCATCTGCCACAGAAATAAGTCCTTTATTTTTGTCTCCTGTACCCAGCCTGTTTAATTCTCTTGAAGCTTTTTTTGCCCTCTCTCCAAGCTGCTCCAAACTCAATTTATCCATTTTCTGCCTCCATTCTGTAAATCCCAGCCTCCGTTACAACCCCATCCGGTATCCGATCCCATTTCTCTTTCTCTATCCCCGGTACCCGCTGTGCCTCAAATGCCAACATCACACAATACATATCTCGATTCCGGTTATCCGCCAGAAAACGATCATAATATCCACCGCCATAGCCGACCCGGACGCCTGAACTATCAAAGGCAGCTCCCGGCATTAGCATAACTGCACGCTCAGCTTCCTCCCATACCGGCCATGAATCCCGCGGTTCTAAAATACCCTGATAGCCGGATAAAAGCTGTCTTACATCCTCTGTCCGAAAAAAAACGATCTCTTGTCTGTTCGGAAATGTTTTTGGAAGATATAGTGCTTTTTTATCTTTAAGAATGATATCGTTTATTTTGCCTGTCGAAACCTCCGAGCGAAAAGATGCATAAGAGAGTACGGCCTCTGCTTTCTGATACCAGCGGGATTTCACAATACGCTGAATAATCTCTTCCTCTTTAATTTTCCGGCTCTCCCCCGATATCTTACTGCGTTTTGTCAAACCATATGTCCTGGCCTCCTCTTTCCGCATCAGTGCTTTTTCCTCTTTTCCAGTTTATGAACAGTTCCATCCGGTTCCATAACAGAGGTGTTCTCAAGAGTGGCCCGCAAATTATTGCGAATAGCAGCAACATATTCCGCACGAAGCGCTGCCTGTTCCTCTTTCTCCTCCGGAGTCAGCGTCCCTGCCTTTTGTTTTTTATACAGGGCATTTATTCTGTCAATTTTTGCCTGTTCCATATTCTGCCTCATTTCCATAAATTTTAGCGGTCCAAATAATTTTTCAGGTGAAAATGTTTTGTTTTATGCGCCTTAAAGAAAGTTCCAAGATCATCACCGGCAAACAGGCGGTTAATGTTATCCATATCATTACCGTTGATAATCACCATATCGGTCCCTGCATCATTGGCTATGCCTGCCGCCCCCACCTTGGAGCTCATGCCCCCGGTTCCCAAATCCGTTGTTGGTCCCTTAGCCATTGCCAACATTTCATCCGTAATGCTCTCCACATACGGAATGATTTTTGCATCCGGATTTTTATTCGGGTCATCCGTGTAAAGGCCGTCAATATCGCTGAGAAGCACCAGTAAATCGGCCTTAGCAATTGCTGATACGATTGCTGACAAATAATCATTATCCCCCAAATCAAACTCATCTGTCGCCACCGTATCATTTTCATTGACGATTGGTATCACACCCATATGCAAAAGCTCTCTAAATGTATTTTGTGCATTGTGCCTGCTCGTATCATTCGCAATGGTCACCTTTGTCATCAGAATCTGCGCTGTCCTCTGATTGTATTCTGAAAACAGCTTTTGATAAACGGTCATAAGGTGAATCTGCCCAACTGCCGCACATGCCTGTTTTACCGAACGCTCTGTCGGTTTTTCCTTAAATCCCAGCACTTTACGCCCTACAGCAATTGCTCCGGAAGAAACTACAATAATTTCCTTACCCTGATTATGTAAATCTGCCAGAATCCGGACAAATTTCTCCATTTTAACAAAATCAAGTCCCCCTGTCTCTGCATGGGTCAGAGTAGACGTTCCTACTTTAAATACAATCCTTGACTTATCTCTCACTGTTTTCTCCTCTTCCTCCATTGGCATTGCGAACTAATTCCATAGATACCCGCAGGCCGTCCATCGCAGCCGACATGATACCTCCTGCATAACCGGCCCCTTCTCCGCACGGATACAAACCCGGATGGGAAACACTGACAAAATCTTCCCCTCTTTCTATCCGGACAGGAGAGGAAGTACGGGCCTCCAATCCCATTAACAAAGTATCCTCAGCAGCAAAACCCGGCATTTTCTTATCAAAACACTCTATGCCGTCTATCATACCATCAATTACGAACTTTGGCAATGCTTTCCGAAGATTAGCAAATCCCCATTTCCCTTTTACACAGGGCTTGACAACACCGCATTTCTCCGTCTTTATTCCCTTTTTAAAGTCACCATAACGCTGTACTGGAACTCTGCCCTGCAACAGCAAAAACATCTGCTTTTCCCATTTTCTCTGAAACTCTACTCCCGCTAATGCATCTGTTCCGCCAAAGTCTTTTTCATCCACTGTTACCACAATAGCACTGTTAGCAGCACCGGAATCCCTCGCCGCATAACTCATTCCATTTACCGTCAGCAGTTCCTCTTCCGTAGAGGCATTTACAACATAACCTCCCGGACACATACAAAAAGAATAAACCCCCCTGCCATCCCCCGTTTTCCCCGAACACTTATATGGCGATGGCGGCAGCCCCCCACCGGCTGTACCGTACTGAATACTGTCTATATCACTCTGCCTGTGCTGAACCCTCACACCGACGGCAAAAGATTTTGGTGATAAACTGACATCCTGTAACTGCAGCATCTTAAATGTATCCCTCGCACTGTGCCCACAAGCAAGAATTACGTGCCTGCAGTCAATCTCTTTATGAACTCCATCCCGGATAATTCGAATGCCCTGTATTTTATTTTCATGATCCGTAATAAGACCATCCATTTTTGTTCTAAAAGAAAAATGGCATCCCAGCCGTTCCATTTCCTCCCGCATATCTGTAATGACACGGCGAAGGACATCCGTTCCAATATGAGGATTGGCATCATACAGAATATCCTCCTCTGCACCAAAACGGACGAAACTCTCAAGGACAAAATTTTTTTTCCCTGTCTTATCCTTAACCCCTGTATTTAATTTTCCATCTGAAAATGTACCTGCTCCACCCTCGCCAAAAGACACATTGGACTCTTTTTGCAGCCGCATACCTTTCCAGAACCCTTCAACATCTTCTGTCCGCTCTTTTATCGTTTTTCCCCTCTCAACTACAAGAACAGGAACCTGGCAAAGAGTCAGGTAATAAGCGGCAAAAAGTCCGGCAGGCCCGGCTCCGACAACTACAACCGGCTTATCAAATAACCCCTGACAGGAAGTGATAGGAAGCTCTGGTTTAGGGCAGTAAACAGTAAGATTTTTATTCCGTTGGTTCCTTTTTAAGATCTCACGCTCTTTCTCTACCTCAAAGCAGACCGTATAACTATAAAATATTTCCGGTTTTTTCCGTGCATCAATGCTTCTTTTGCAAATCGATAAATGCCTGATATCATCCGGTCTGATATGTAAAATTCTTGCTGTCTTCTGTAATAAAGCCTGCCGCGTATTATTTTTGTAATGCAAACGGCACTGAGAGAGCTGCAACATCATTCCCCTTGCTCCTTTTTTTTAATTTCTGCGGCTGCACGGCACGCACAGGTAAACGCCAAATGTAAATTATAACCGCCGCATTTTCCGTCTACATCCAAAATCTCACCCAAAAGAAAAAGATGCGGATTAAAAAGTGATTCCAACGTTTCCGGACAAACCTCCTCCGTAAGGATTCCCCCTGCAGTGACCTGAGCCCGCTCCATGCCAAAGGTAGATTCCACAGGAAAACGAAATGCCTTTAAATTCCTGACAATCTCTGCACGGCTCTGAAAATAGGTACACCATTTTTTCTGTACCAGTCCTGAGATTCCAAACTTCTTGATCCATTGCACCAATTCCTCTTCCGTCATAGCAGGCACAAAGTCAATCTGTCCCTCTACCACACGCCCTTCCGCTATCGCCTGCGCCGCTACACGGCAGAGCTGAAACACCGGAATGCCGGAAACTCCGTCTTTTGTAATCTGAATTTCCCCACACTCTCCCTCTGTAACCTGATTATCAATGATAAGGGAAAATCTCCCCTGTACCCTTGTACCCGCCACCTGTTTCCAGAATCTGCCCCGGCAGATCAGGCCGGTCAGACCAGGAAAAACACTCTGCATTCGATGCCCAAGGCTTTTGGCTAATATGTATCCGCTTCCATCTCCGCCGAGTTCTTTTGAGGCCTTTCCCCCGGCAGCAAGAATTACATAGCGACACCGTATTTCTCCTTCCGGCGTGCGTATCCGGTATTGGTCCTTTTCCTTCATATTTATTATAGAAGTTGCCTTACACCCTAAAACAATATCAGCCCGGTTATCAATACAATACCGTTCCAATATCTCTACCACTACAGCTGCCTGATTTGTATAGGGATATACATAACCGTCCTTTTCCCTGTGATAAATACCAATCTCCTCCAACTGCTTTATTATCTCATCGGGCCCATACCCGTCAAGAACTCTCTCCACCCATTGGTTATCCCCATAAAACTGCCCCGCAGACATATTTTGATTTGTAAAATTACAGCGCCCATTTCCCGTAGCTGAAAGCTTCTTCCCCACCCTGTCATTTTTCTCAAGAATAGTAACTAAAAATCCTGATGAAGCAAGAATCCCGCCGCATAACAATCCAGAGGCGCCTGCTCCAATAATTACAACATCACTGTATTCCCGCATATTTTCCCTCGTCTTCCCTTTGTAATCCAATAACATTAGTATACCTCAACTGGAGAAATTTTCAAGAATAGAATACAGTTCCTTTTCATTTGGCACCACATATCCATTTTCCAAACGGCGAACCTCCTCCGCCGGAAGATTCTCCTTCCGGATTCCTGTCTCCTCAAACAATGTCTTTCCGTCACGGTGATAAATGGCCACTTCTCCATCTTCTGTCAGGCGCAGGTAATACCCCTCTTCCTCTTCCGGTTCTTCGTATGTCTTGCGTATTACAACCTCTGCCTTAGAAAAACGCACGAGCTCAATATTTTTCAAACCGGCCTCCTGCTCGTCCAGATCCATATTACTTCGATATTGGAGTAAATAGTCCTCAAGCTGCTCTCTTGTCATTCCGGCATACTCGGCAGGCATAGCTCTTTCCTCACAGACAAGCTCCTCAGTATCCGCATTAAAAACCTCGATAACACATTTTGTCTCGCTTGTTGTTTTCTGGTTTGCATTTGACACGGCTACAGAAACAAATGGTTTCTGACGAACTTTTTTAGCTACTTTTCCGGACACTTTCCCCATATGGGCAGAGCTTGCAAAACAAAAAATCCCCAGCAGCAAAACAGCAACAAAAAAACTGCTTATCACTATATACCTGCGTCTCATAAATTTACCTCCAAAAACGTTTGCATATAGTATGAGCAGTTTTTTATAATCTATTCAAATATAAAATTCAGGCCTGTGCAATTTTTAAGCAAACTACTTAGTTCATAACTCGTCCAATTTTTACCGGATGACGGTAATAGGCAGTAGAAATTTTAATGCCGTCTGTCGGATTGCTGGCATGGATTACCATACCGCCACCAATATACATTGCTACATGATTAATGCGGCTTCCATTACTGTAAAAGAATAAATCTCCCGGCTTTGGTGAGCTGACGCTTCTTGTCACACCCGCCTGCGCCGCTGCATTATGAGGCAGGGAATGCCCGTATTTGGCATATAAGCTCATGGTAAATCCAGAGCAGTCTGTTCCACCGGTAAGGCTTGACCCCCCCCAGACATATGGATTTCCCAGAAACTGTTTGGCATATTCAACAATCGATGCCTGTCCGGAAGAAATACCGCTTTTCTTACTGGAATGGACCGTCTTAACTTTCACCGCACGCTTTAAGGAATACTGCTCTTTTACAAATTCCTTTGCTACAAAAGCATACTCGTCATCGACATATATACAGACAAACTGATTCATATTTGCCTCAATGTTTGCAAAGCCTCCCGCTCTCTCAATGGCTTCATCCGAAATCTTTTCTGTTTTTATAATACTTTTCACAAAATCCAGCGTCAGATTTGATTCTTTAATTTTAAATTCTTCACCAGAAGATATAATAGAATAAATTGGCGCGTCGGTTGTAGGAAGAGCACGCACACGCAGAGAATCGGTCTGAATCTCTACCACCTCACGCCCAACTTTTGTGGCAAGCTTCTCCGCCTCTTCATCTATTGTCATATAGGAAGCCTTTACATACCCCTTGACGTCACCGGAAACAATTTTTGCCCATCCTTTTTTTACATTATATACATGACATCCGGAATTTTTTGTCATTTTTCCAACAATTTTCCCTCTTTTCGAAGGTTTTTTCCGGACATTCAAATAAGTATCTACTTTATTTGCTATTCCAAGACAGCTGTAGTTCAGATTCAGCTCCACGTGTCCGTCTTCATTCATATTCGGTCCGGTCTGTTCAGGAGCAGCCGTAGGCGCTGCTGTTGCCTGGGGTGCTTCTGTTACCGTATTATCCGTACCGGCTAACGCTTCTGATGCCTCAGCTGCCAGCGTACCCGCAGCAACCTCCACACAATATCTGTCAATTACAACATTTGCGCCCTCCACTGGCTCTTCTGTTGCCACAATGGCCGCACGGGACGGTATTGCCACCGCCGCAACCAACATCATTCCCGCTAACGCAAATGCACCTGTTTTTTTCCATTGGTTCATCATCCATCATTCCTTCTCTTGAAAACAATTACAAACATAATACATGTTTGTTACAAAATTGTTACATTTGTGTAATAGTATAACAATAGAATGTGCTCTTGTCAACTATTCATACGTAAAATTTCCCCAATTTTTTTAAATAATAATACAGACAAGTCCTCCATTAGAATCATTGACCACTTTTTGTATGGTATCCTGCAATTTCACCCGGCTCTCCTCCGTCAGCCGGTTCACTTTTGAATTGATGCCCTCGTCTACCAGCTGGCGTATTGTCTTTCCAAATATATTGGTATCAAAAATACCATCCGGGTTCTCGCTCCCATTTTGCCCTATATAGTCGATTAAATCCCTCGCCTGTTCTTCACTCCCGACAATAGGAGCAATTTCTGTCTCAATATTTGCCTGTATCAAATGCAGGGACGGACAGCTCGCCTTAATTTTTACACCAAACTTATTTCCATGACGGATAAGCTCCGGATCTGCAATTTCAATTTCTTCTTCCGTAGGCGGTACAATACCATACCCTCTTCCCCGTACCTGATCACAGGCGGATGCCAGCGCCTCATATTCTTTTTTGCGTCCTGCAAGCTCTTTAAGAGTGGCGATCAAATCAAATTCACCCTCAATTGTTGTCCCTACCATCTCACTTAAAATTTCATAATAATAGCTTTCCTCAAAATCCAGTGCAAGATTTACTACTCCGTTCTCGAGCTGCTTATCCCTGATATACAACTCCTTAATGTAAGGTGCCTGAATGGATATGTTTTCATCATTGACATCCTCCATCCGCTTCACACGCCCGATAATTGTCCTGCACTGCTCTACAAGATCCGCTTTCAGCCAGTTATCCATTCCCAAAAACTCTACCCACTTCGGCATTATAAAATTCAAACGTGTAATTGGAAAATCGGACAATATTTGTTCCATAATATGATAGATATCCTCCTTGCTCATTTCTTTGCTGTTAACTGCTAAAACCGGTTTCCCATACTGCTCTTCCATCTGTCTCAACCGCTCCTTTGTTTCCTCCGCCTGCGGTTTCGTTGTATTTAAAAGAATAATAAAGGGCTTCCCTGCTTTTTTACATGCCAAAATTGTTTTTTCTTCCGCCCCCTTAAAATTTTCCGCCGGAATATCTCCAAATGAGCCATCGGTTGTAATGACAATTCCGATATTGGAATGTTCTGTAATTACTTTATCCGTTCCGATAGCCGCTGCTTTTGAAAAAGGAATTTCCTCTTCCGACCAGGGAGTCTTTACCATTCTCTCCGGTTCTCCCTCATTTTGTCCGGCCGCCCCGGGGACCAAAAAACCAACACAGTCAATCAGCCTGATTTTCCCCGTTTCCTGATTGGGAAAATGGATAAGCGCTCCCTCTTTAGGAACGAATTTTGGTTCCGTTGTCATCACCGTACGTCCGGTTGCTGATTGCGGCAGCTCGTCAATTGTTCTCACTTTCTCATTCTCATCTGTCATCTCCGGCAAAACAATAAATTCCATAAACCGCTTGATAAATGTTGACTTACCAGTTCGTACCGGTCCCACAACACCAAGGTAAATTTCCCCCCCGGTTCGCCTGTTCATATCCTGATATACGTTATATTTGTCCATGAAAAAAAAATCCCCCTTGCTCTGGCCGACACACGGGTGTATCTACCATACTGTACTAGTATATATGCAAGGTGGATTTTATTTAGAACATAAAGCAAACAACAACTCATTGATTATTATTTAATGCCATAATAGTATCAGTTACCGCATTCAATGCCTGTTTAATCCGAACACTGGTCCCCCCCCATGCCCTGCGCAAGCTTCTGAACCTCATCAGCAACTACAGAAAATCCTTTTCCCGCTTCTCCTGCCCGGGCTGCTTCTATACTGGCATTTAATGCCAACATTTTCTGCCTTCTGCTAAACCCTTCAATTTGTTTCGTATTTTCATTTGCTATTACAATCTGTTCCGCTGCCCTGCCAATTCCCTCCTTCATTCCAGAGATAAGATTTTGATTCTGAACCGTTGCATAACTTGCCCTGGCAAACATATTGATGACATCTCCCAATAAATTTGCGGAGGCTTCAATCTCTATCCGGGTTTTAACATTGACATCATGGAGTGCCTTAATATACTTCTCTTCATCAATATTTAATTCTCTGGCCGTCTGACGAAACTTTTCTTCATCTGGATTTTCCGGCAGTACCTGCCCTCCAATAATACTTCCTAATACAGTTCCATCATCTAATGTAATCGGTATACCAAAGTCAACCAATCCCTCATGGCAGGGATACACTCCCTTTCCCTCCCTGTCATTTTTCTCACATCTTTTACACCCTTCTGCACTGCCTCTGGTCAGCTTAATGCAAAAATCCGTAAAATTATAACAATCACTGATATACTCTCCGTCATCTCCTACCGCAACAGTTGCCAAACCTGTACTATTGGCCCAACTTCTCATAATTTCCTCAAACTTTTCCATATCACAAAAATCCTGTAATCTCATAACGAACCTTCATCCTATCCTTTCTGTATCTCAGAATACATATGTTACAAATCGTTTTTTTCTGTCACACTTCTAATCAATATTTTCCTTTTGCCTTGACTACAATAAATATATAATTATAGAATTATTTAAGCACAAGAAAAAAAAGAATTCAATAATGATGACCCCAACTGTGACAAATACAGGAGAATTGTTCATGAAAAAGAAAGTACATGCCACAAATGTTTTTATCAAAAAATGTATTGCACAAGCACTGATGAAATTATTAAAAGAAAAAGAACTGTCTGCTATCAGCATTACAGAACTAACCAAAGTTGCCGGCGTCTCCCGAATGGCATATTACCGTAATTATACTTCCAAAGAAGAAGTCATATCTTCCTATTGTGATATTATTTTACAACAGTACGACGAAGAAGAAATAGAAACCACCACTAAGGGCAGTTATTCTGATATGAACCATATGCTTCACTATTTTACTTTCCTAATAGAACATCAGGATTTTCTGGACATTATTACTACACATGCCTGTGGCCATCTCTTTTCTGATGCAATAACCGATTATATTGTAAACAAATGGCAGACAGACAAAAATGACAGAAGGGAATATTACCATCTTATTGCCTTTTCCGGTTCCCTGTATCGCCTATATCTGGGATGGGCAGAAAATCATTTTCAGGAATCTCCAGAAGAAATGGCACAAATTTTTTCTTCTTTACAACCAAAGATGTAATATAATCTTATAATACACTAATGTGACAATCCTGAAACGAATGTAACAGTTTGTTACTTTCCCATTGAATTCAAATAAACATAATGTTATACTGCAAATGGCGTAAGAGTTAAAATACGCTAAAACATCATCTAATATGTAAAAAGTGCCAAAAATTTATACTAACATACTCCAAAATGTTTTTCAAAAACATGTTAGCTTTTTGGCACTTTTTGCTTTCTGAAAGATTAATCATAAAGTTCTTCAAAATCCATACGCAGCATCTGGAAAAGCTGCAGAAGCTTTGGTGAGAAAACACCGCACTCCCCTTCCAAAATCATTTCAAAGGCATCCTCCTTACTGTAAGCGGTTTTGTAAATCCTCTCACTAAGAAGAACATCATAGGCATCTGCCAATCCGACAACCTGGGCAGAAATTGGAATCTCATCCCCTTTCAGCCCTTCCGGATACCCTTTGCCATCATAGCGCTCATGATGGCTCATACAGACCTGTGCACAACATTGAAACAAATCACGGCTTTTGCTGTCCGGCTCAAGTCCTGCCAGAATGTGCTCAAACATCTTTTTCCCCTTCCGGGTATGATTTTTCATAATTTCAAACTCTTCAAAATCCAACTGCTCCGGCTTTTGTAAAATCCAGTCCGGCACGGCCACTTTTCCCATATCATGCACAAGGGCAGCAAAGGAAATATTCGCCTTATCTCTTTTGGTAAGACCATACTCCGGAAAAAACATCAACAGCTTATCCAACAACAGGTCAGAACACTGACGCACATGATAACAGTGGCCATTTGGAGCCAAATCGCCTGACTCAATAATAGAGCCAAAATATTCTAATAAATATAAATTTTCTTTCAGCATTGGCCGTTTCCCCCTTCATCAACCTATAACAATACCGCTGTCCTGTTTTACAAACTGTACATTCCGGTACTCCTGCTTGACTATATATGGCTCTGTATTTATAAAAAGCTTTGTCCCCGGATACACAAGTCCGCTGACAACAATTTTGGCTCCACGCTGCTTTGTCAGAGATTTTGCCATATCATGTTTGTTTTTCTGCATCTCTTTTTTCTGGGTTTTTTTCGCATAGAGGGCCTTTGTCATGCGATTGAAGAAATTTGTTTTCTCCTCATCCTTATCCGGAATAGCCATCAGTTTTACAACGCCCTCTTCTAACGCCTTAATTTCACTATCAAGTTTATTAATATTTTTGGTAACTTCCTGATATGCCGTCATATCTTCCTGGTCTATGCCGACCTCAAGCACTGTCTTCACTTCTGCTACCGTACCAATTCCAAAGCAGTCTATTCCCTGCTTTGCACAGACATATCCACCGATAATCACACCGCGCCTTCCCTGAACCTTCAACATACCTGATGTCCGCACATCACAGTTCAGCAAGTAACTTGCCGCTATATCGTCTTTTGCATTGATACTGGCAGATTCAAAAAATTGTCCGGTCAGAGATCCGCCTGCTTCTAACACTCCTGTTTCCTGCCCCTGACAGCCTTTACGAATCACTATGTCTTTTCCTGCCTTTATATGGCAACCCTCGCATCGCCCATCAATTACAATGTTTCCAGTTGCCTCTACATTGTAACCACTCAACACATTTCCAGTGATATTAACATCCCCATCAAATGTAATATTTCCAGTGGAGGTATCCACATCTCCAGTGATTACAAGCATATTTTTAACAGTCAGTTTTTCATCTTCTAATTCTACAATACCATCAATCAGCGAAAAATACTGCTTTCTATCGTCACTCATAGAAAACCCCTCGCCGTGAAGCGGCGGCAATTCTTTCCCCGGCTTTGGCGGCAAAAGCTGTCCTGTCACATCATAGCCAAATTTTCCTTTTGTCGGAGGTTCATACTCTGCAAGAAGCTGATCTTTTTTAACGGTCTCATAAAAATCCATATTTTTATAGTCAACAACACCATTGTCAAGAACTTTCGGCTTACGTTTGAGACTTCGGCGGAAATAATACTGAAAACTCCCATCTTTTCCATCCTCTGCCGGTCTTCCCTCAGCCACAAGAATATCCTTGTCATATAATTTCTTTTCAACTACTTCACGAACACGCTCTTTCATAATACCCTGCTTTACTCCCCGATGGCGAAGCATTTTGGCAATATCAGCATCGGTATAAGGCATCCCATCCGCTTTCGGTAAAAGATGAAGAAATACTTTCATTTTATCTTCAGAAATAATTACCCACGGGTCAAATTCATCCTCTGACGATTTCTCCCCGCTCTCTCCCTCTGACAGACCTGCATTCAGATTCACATCCGCAGAACTTTTTTTCGGTGGCGCAGTCTGTTTATTTTTCATTCCTGCAGCTACATCAGAAGCTTTCCCCTCTGCCCCCTTATCGTCCGGGGACACTTTTTTGGGTGGAATACTTTCTTCCTCAAATTTCTCTCCGAGTAATTTTAAATCCTCTTCCTGAATCTCTGGCTCTTCATCCTGAATTTCACGGCACATCTGTTCCATCTGTTCCGGTTCATAATAAACTTTGGCAAATCGGCTGACATCCACTCCTGCCAGAAGTCCCTTGCGTATTTCAGCCATCTGGCGATATGTAAACATTGGATTGGCATATAACGTTACATCGACCTTATCCTCAAGCCCATATCGCATCTCACGCATCTGAAACCAGTTATATTTCCCTTTGGCATAAATGGATACATCCAGGTTTTTTTTCAAACCTTTCACTATCTCAGCCAGCTGTGCCCCATACATCTTGATCGAAAGATATGGGAGAAGATTGACATCTGCTTCAAAGGCATTATTTATCTGCTCTAACTGCTCTGCCTTAAATCCTCTCTCAAAAAATTGAGTAATGTCAGGATTATCTGCCACTAACCCTCTGGTCAACTCCATAAGTTCTTTGCCACCATACCCTTTTTTTGCATAGGGTACAAGATCAAAGCCCTTTTCTAAAGCTTTCCTGAGTGCCCTCATTGTTATAAACAAAAATTCCGGAACAGCATATTTTTGGGCGTCCATTCCAAGTTCTAACCCCCGCCGTATTTCTCTCATCTGATAACTGTCAAAAACCGGCTTAGCATAGAGCGATACATCAACTTTCCGCTCCATTCCTTTTCGAATCTCCCTCATCTGATCATCAAAAAAATCCTTATTAGCATAAACAGATACTTTAAGCCCCTTTTTCTTACCCTCTAAAATTTCTCCACATTGAAGCCATGTAAAACCATTTTTTATGTAACCGGACATATCAAATCCGGATTCTTCCATTTCCCTGGCGCATTCCATTTCCATCCATGAAAGCGATGGGTCTGTATAACGCTCTGTGTCAATACCATGCTCTAACCCAAGACGAATCTGCTCCAACTGGAGAACATTGAGAGAAAGGCGGCGATACCGGTTAATATCGCCACCAAATTTTTGGCAAAGTTTCAACTCGCGCTCGTAATTCTTTAACGTCATTTCGGAATCAATGTTATACGCACGTTTCATAAAATCCCTCCATCATACAAGTCGTCGCTCCACAGTATCTTACTACTTTATCACAGCATTCTCTTCTATAAACGCAACTACTTTATCATATAAAACCGACTGGCGCAAAAATTCTTCAAATGAGAAAGCGTCTCCATAAAAACTTGTATACTGGGCACGGTAATCCTTTTCCTCTATCCCTGCCTGTGCCAGTGTCTCATCTAACGCTTTCTGTCTCTCCTCTTCTGTACAGGTGATATTTTCCCTGGCAGCAATCGCCTCCAGCACCATAAGCATAAGGGCATTATCCTCTGCATAGGCATCAAGCTGACTCTCATAATCCTGTTTTGTCATACCAATGTTTGCTAAATAGGAATCCATATCCATACCATAGGCCTTGATCTGGTTTTCTGTATAAGTGCTGATCTGTTTTTTCTCTGCCTCTTTTAATGTGGCCGGCATATTCACTACTTTACTGTTTTCAATTACTTTTGAAAATGCGGATACACCGCCATTTGCCTTATTTCTTTCCTCTAAGCTTTTTTTGGTGTTTTCCTTATACTCTGCCACCGTCTTATAATCAGTATTGGCAGCTACAAACTTATCATTGAACTCCGGTTTTTTCTCCTCCGCAATATAATTCAGCTTGACGGTGAACACAACCTTTTTTCCGGCTAATGACGGATTGAGCTGATAATCATCCGGAAACTGGAGATCCAAATCCTTTGTCTCCCCCACTTTCATTCCGGCAACACCATCATCAAACCCATCTATAAAACCGGAATCTCCAACTTCTATCATCTGGTCCTCTGCAGAACCTCTATCAAACTTTTTACCGTCTATTTTCCCTGAATAATCTATATTGACATCCATCCCCTGAGCAGCTGTACCTGTCTTAATCTTCTTATAAGATATATGCTGGCTGAGCAAAGTGTCAATCTCTTTCTGTACATCCTCGTCACTCACGGAATGCTGAATCTCCAATCCCTTATACTCACCAAGTGTAATACACTCTTCCGGACTATAAGGTTCTACCTCTACCGAACCTCCACTTACAATCTGGCTTTCTGCCGTCTGTGTCCCGATAAATTTCTCTGTTACATCACTCCATGAACATCCCGTAAGCGCCATTGCTGCCGCAAAAGCAAAGGCAACAGCTGTCACTTTCTTTCTCACTTTTATTTCCTCCTTGTAAATGCCTTCCGGCGAAAATCATACCTGCTGTCCAAAACCAGGCAACAAATATTAATATAATTATAACATGGATAGCATTAAAAGGAAAGTGTATTTTTTGTGTTCTATCATTATCCGTGGACTGCCTCTGCCATCTTCTTCACATATTCTCTCACGTATGGGACGCTCTCCCTGCCATGCTCCGCCACAATGCGCACAATCGCACTTCCCACAATCGCTCCGTCTGAAATTGCCGACATGGCTTTTGCCTGTTCCGGCGTAGAAATACCAAAACCAATGGCACAGGGAATATCGCTCACTTCCCTGACCTGCTCAATCAATTTTGATATCCCGGTTCCAATTTCCCTGCGCACTCCGGTAACACCAAGAGACGAAACACAATAAACAAACCCTTCGGCCTCCCTGGCAATCATTTTAACACGGTCAGAAGATGTTGGTGCAATCATAGAAATCAGTATCCGCCCCTCTTTGTGGAAAATATCCGCTATTTCCTGTTTTTCCTCAAACGGGACATCTGGCACAATCACACCATCCACTCCACACTCTTTCATTCTCTCTGCAAACTTCTCTGTGCCATAAACATAGATTGGATTGATATATGTCATAAACACAATCGGAACGCTGAGCTGTTCCCGAATTTCCATTACCATATCAAATATTCTATCCGTTGTAACACCGGATGTCAACGCCCTTTCATCCGCCTCCTGAATCACAGGGCCTTCGGCCACCGGGTCAGAAAACGGAATCCCTATTTCAATCAGGGACGCCCCCGCTTCCTGCATAGCAAGAAGCAACTTCTTTGTCGTCTCCAAATCCGGGTCTCCGGCCGTGACAAACGGAATAAATGCTTTTTGTTTTGAAAATACCTCTGTAATATTATTCATATATTTCAATCCCCCTGTATCTGGCAATGGCCGCTACATCCTTATCCCCGCGGCCGGATATATTGACTACCATAATCTGATTTTTCTGCATCTGTGGAGCAAGCTTTTTGGCATAGGCCAGAGCATGAGAACTCTCAATGGCCGGAATAATCCCCTCTATCCGGCTCAGATATTCAAATGCCTCTACTGCTTCATCATCTGTTATTGACACATATTCTGCGCGCCCGGTATCATACAAATGGGCATGTTCCGGTCCTATCCCCGGATAATCCAGCCCGGCAGAAATCGAATATACCGGCGCTATCTGTCCGTATTCATCCTGACAGAAATAGGATTTCATACCATGGAATACACCGACAGAACCTGTGGCAATCGTTGCCGCTGTATCTGCTGTCTTCACTCCCCGGCCAGCCGCCTCACAACCTATCAGCCGAACACTTTCATCCGGAATAAATTCATAGAAAGCTCCCATGGCATTGCTCCCTCCGCCAACACAGGCAAGTACGGCATCCGGAAGCCGTCCCTCCCTTTCCATGATCTGCTCTTTAATCTCCTTTCCGATGACACTCTGAAAATCCCTGACTATCGTCGGAAACGGATGTGGTCCCATAACTGAGCCAATCACATAATGCGTATCATCCATCCGTTTTGTCCACTCCCGAAGCGTCTCATTGACAGCATCTTTCAATGTCTGGGTACCACTCGTCACAGGATGCACTTTTGCACCGAGAAGTTCCATTCGGTATACATTCAGCGCCTGCCGGTCCGTATCCAGTTTCCCCATATATATTTCACACTCCATACCGAGAAAAGCTGCCACCGTAGCGGTAGCCACACCATGCTGCCCCGCTCCGGTTTCCGCAATCAGACGGGTCTTTCCCATCCGCCTGGCAAGAAGCGCCTGGCCAAGTGCATTGTTCAGTTTATGGGAACCCGTATGATTTAAATCCTCTCTCTTCAAATAAATTTTGGCCCCGCCAAGATCCTCCGACATTCTACCTGCGTAGTATAATGTAGATGGACGCCCTACATACTCTCTTAACAATCTTTGAAATTCATGAACAAACTCCGAATCCCCTTTATACTTTTCATATGCCTTTTCCAGTTCTATCACTGCATTCATCAATGTCTCCGGGATATACTGCCCGCCGTGAATGCCAAATCTTCCACCTGCCATTTTTTACCGTCCTTTCAACTGTTTCAATTGTTCTTTTTTATTTTTGCTGCGCATAAGGGTCTCTCCAATCAGTACCGCATTGACATTTCCCTTCTCCAGCGCCTCAACATCCTCCCGTGTTTTTATGCCGCTTTCTGCGACAAATAAAACATCTGGCGGCACTGTTTTCCTAAGCCGGATACTGTTTTGGATATCTACTGTAAAATCTTTCAGGTTGCGGTTATTTACCCCGATAATCCTGGCTCCGGCAGAAACTGCTGCCGCAACCTCCACTTCATCATGGGCCTCCACAAGTGCTGACAATCCCAGGCTGTCACAAATACGGATATACCTGCGGATTGTCTCCTCGTCCAGAATGGCACATATAAGAAGGACTGCAGAGGCTCCTGCTGCCTTTGCCTCATAAATCATATACTCATCTACTGTAAAATCCTTTCTCAGTATTGGTATTTGTATCTCCTCTTTTATTTCCTGAAGATACCGGATATCCCCGAGAAAATAGTCCGGCTCTGTCAAAACGGAAACAGCTCCAGCTCCGGCTGCCTCATATTCTCTGGCTATTGATACATAATTAAATTCCGGTGCAATCACTCCTTTAGACGGAGATGCCTTTTTCACCTCGCAAATAAATGAAATATCTGTCTTTTTCAACTCGGCCTCAAACGGGAAGCCGGTATCCACCTGCTTTGCCTCTGCCATTTGCTTTATCTGCGTGAGAGGAATTTTCTTTTTACTCTCCGCCACTCTTATTTTTGCCTTAGCAGCTATCTCATCTAAAATCATACCCGACTCCCCCTGCACACGCTTCCACAAACTGTTCCATTTTCTGATATGCTTTTCCGCTGTCTATCATATCTGCTGCCAATCGCACACCATCCTCCATGCTGATATCATCCCGTCCGAGATAGATACCCATTCCGGCATTCAGAACAACAACATCTCTCTTTGCCCCCTGTATTTTACCAGATAAAATATCTTTTGTAATCTGTGCGTTCTCCTCCGGTGTGCCTCCAATCAATTCTTCAATATTGTAAGTCGGAATGCCAAATCTCTCCGGCAGGAGGTCAAAAGAGATAAGCTCATCATCACGGATTTCACAACAATGCGTCGGACCTGTCACGGTAATCTCATCCAGGCCATCGAAACCGCATATTGAGAGTCCACGATAAACGCCCAGGTTATGCAGTACCTCCGCCAGCTTCTCCACTAAATCAACACTGTAAACACCGAGCAGCTGACGTGCCGCATGGGCAGGATTCGTCAAAGGTCCCAAAATATTAAAAATTGTTCTCTCTTTCATACCGGCCCGTACCGGTCCTACATTTTTCATAGCCTCATGGTATTTCTGAGCAAATAAAAAGACCATATCCGTCTCCTCTAACACCTTCCTTGCCTCATCGACATCCAGTGTCAGATTAACTCCCAGCTTTTCTAATATATCTGCTGCACCGCTCTTACTGGATACACTCCGGTTCCCGTGTTTGGCAATAGGAATCCCGGCTGCCGCTACGACGAATGCCGCTGTAGTCGAAATGTTAAAAGTTCCCACTTCATCACCGCCAGTTCCTACAATTTCTAACACATCTTTCCCAGTATCAAGATACGTACCCGCGCGGCGCATTCCCTCCGCACAGGCAGTAATCTCCGTTATTGTCTCCCCCTTCATCCGAAGGGCCGTCAAATACGCCGCCATCTGTATCTGGGCAGCTTCGCCATTCATAATCTCATTCATGGCACCAAGTGCCTCATCATATGTCAAATCCTCACGGTTAATTACTTTGTGAAATGCTTCCTGTATCATATTCGTTCTCCTTTCTGACTGATTGCTGATGTATTTATAGTTTCAAAAAATTTTTAATTATTTGCATTCCATCTGGTGTTAAAATAGATTCCGGATGGAATTGCAGTCCATACATATCATATTGCCGATGCTTAACTGCCATAATTTCTTCTCTTTCATCTGCTGCGATAATTTCTAACTCCTCCGGCATTGTTGCCCTATCTGCCACAAGAGAATGATATCTCGCTACCGGCAGCTGCTCCGGCAGCCCTTTAAATATTGCTTTTTGAGTGTCCACGGAAACGATACTCTGTTTGCCGTGCATTAATTTTTCGGCATGGCAGATTCTGGCACCATACGCCTCACAAATCGCCTGATGTCCAAGACAGATACCGAGCAATGGGATTTTCCCCTGCACCCTTTTTACAATCTCTTCACATATTCCGGCACTCGCAGGATAGCCCGGTCCCGGTGATAAAATTATGTGGGTTGGATTGAGCGCCTCCGCCTGTTCGGCTGTCAGCTCATCATTTCTCACCACCTGGATATCCGGATTTAGTATCCCAAATAACTGTACGAGATTATAAGAAAAACTGTCGTAATTATCGATCAATAATATCATGGCCCTACCGCCTCCCTTGCCTGCTCTATCGCTGACATGACGGCCATTGCTTTATTCCCGGACTCCTCATATTCCATTTCCGGCTGGCTGTCCGCCACAATACCACCGCCTGCCTGCACATATACTTTATTATCCTTCTTTACCGCCATACGGATGGCAATACATGTATCCATATTGCCGCTGAAATCAATATATCCCAGGGCTCCGCCATATATCCCCCTTGGCTCCGCCTCAAGCTCATTGATTATCTCACAGGCACGGATTTTGGGTGCGCCGGACAACGTTCCCGCCGGCAGCACAGACCGGATGGCATCTAAGGCATCCCTGTCCTCTGCGATATCACTCTCCACCTGGGAGCAGATATGCATGATTTTGGAATATTTGTGAATCATCTGGTATTTTGTCACCTCAACAGAACCAAATTTTGATATCCTGCCTAAATCATTTCTTCCAAGGTCCACCAGCATATTGTGCTCGGCAAGCTCTTTCTCATCTGCAAGCAAATCTGCCTCAAGCGCCTTGTCCTCCTCCTCACTGCGTCCGCGCGGTCTCGAACCGGCAACCGGAAATGTAACAAGCCGGCCATCGCTCAGTCTCACAAGTGTCTCCGGTGATGTGCTCATAATCTCCAAATCCCCCATATTCATATACACCATATAGGGAGAGGGATTTGTCGTGCGCAACACCCGGTACGGATTAATAAGACTTCCCTTATAATCACTGACAAACCGCCTGGACAGTACCGCCTGGAAAATGTCTCCCTGGAAAATGTATTCCTTTGTTTTATCCACAATTTCAGCATATTCATCCTTTGTCACATTACAGGTGAAACTCACTTTGTCATACGGCGTTTCTTCCGGGAGCGGCGTGTCATCCCTTATCAAAGAAATGATCCCTTTAATGTCAGCGATTGCTTTTGTATAATCTTCCTCGATGCTCCCCCGCGTACTGACATTAGCCACTAAAACAATTTTTTGCTTCAGATGGTCATAAGCAATCACCCTGTCGAAAAGCATCATATCATAATCTGCAAACTCTCCCCGTTTAATGGAAAGGGCAGGCTCTGCATGTGCCATCATGGCATAAGAAAAATATCCGACAAATCCCCCCGCAAACGGAGGCATATCCTCCAGCTTCGGCGCCCTGTACTCCGCTAAGATATCTCTGAGTACCTGCATGGAATCCTCTGTCTTTATCGTTTCTGTCCGACCTCTTTTTTCAATAGTGACTTCCTGTTCCCTGCATGTCACACGCATAACCGGGTCAAATCCCAAAAACGAATAGCGGCCCCACTTTTCTCCTCCCTCTACACTTTCTAATAAAAAATAATTCTTTTTACTCTTTGCCATTTTCCTGAGAAGCAAAATAGGAGTTACGACATCGGCATATATTTCCTCCTGCACCGGCACCATATCGTAATAACCTGCATATGATTTTACTTCCTCAATTCCCGGTTTTATCATACTCTACCTCCTTTTCATAAACGATATTTGCGGGTAGTTGCACCTTCCGCACATCAAAAAAGCTCCTGTCCCTCTCCATAATAATATGGAAAGGGACAAGAGCTATGCTATACAGTCTCCTGCGGTGCCACCCCAATTGATTATCTTGTAATGTCAATTTCATTGTAATTTTATTACATAGTAAATTTCATCACATTATAACCCACTTGATCATGCACTATCATGCACGTCTGATGATAACGGCTCAGTTGCCCGTCAGCGTCTACTCTCACAATGAAATAACACACTTCTTATGATTTCAAGCTGCCCTCCCGAGTCCATTCACTGCAAATCTGCTGCTGCCTCACACCAACCGGCAAGCTCTCTGAAAGCATCCTCTGCACCTACTACTCTCGGTCAACGGTTTTTACATATAAACAGTATACTCGCTCATGCGAAAAATGTCAAATGTTTTTTTATTATTATTGTTTCCAATGGACAATATGATTACCATGTCAGACTCTTATATTCCATAACCTTATCACGGGAAAGCAGATCTTTCACTGCCTGCGCAGCTGTTTTATTTTCAAATAATATCGCATTAATCTGTTCCACAATCGGCATTGTTACATGATGCTTATTCGCTAATGCCATTGCGGCCTTTGCACAGTTCACACCTTCTATTACCTGTTTAATCTCTGCCTTTGCCTCTTCCAGTGTTTTCCCTTTCCCCAGAAGATAACCGCAGTTATGATTTCGGCTGTGTTTACTTGTACATGTAACAATCAAGTCCCCAATGCCAGATAAACCGCAAAATGTCTCCATTTTGCCGCCAAGCTCTACACCCAGACGGGATATTTCTGTAATGCCGCGCGTCATCAGTGCTGCTTTCGTATTATCTCCTAATCCCATGCCATCCAAAATACCGGCTGCAAGGGCAATCACATTTTTTAATGCCCCGCCAAGTTCAATTCCAATAATATCCGGGCTTGTATATACTCGAAAACAGTCTCCCATAAATACATCCTGAACAAACATTGCAGTCTTCTGATTTTTTGCTCCTACTACAACTGTAGTAGGCACTCCCTTAGAGACTTCTTCCGCATGGCTCGGACCAGATAGAACAGCTACATCAGCCATTGGCAATTCATCCTCAAGAATCTCACAGAGTGTCATTAACGTAGCCTCTTCAATTCCCTTGCCAACATTGACAATAATCTGATGTTCCCTGATAAATGGCTTTATCGATTTGGCCGTATCACGCACAAAAGGGGAAGCCACTGCACACACGAGAATATCCATATCCCTGCATGCCTTTTCTATATCATCCTCAATGATAATGGATTCCGGAAGCTTTACCCCGGGCAGACGGTCCACATGTTCACGGTGTTCACGGAGCATTTCTATTTCTGACGGAAGTTTTGACCACAACGTCACCTTATGCCCATTATTTGCACAGACTATCGCAAGGGCTGTTCCCCAGCTTCCTGCTCCTAAAAAACTGATTTTCTTCATTTATTATCTCCTTCCTTTTTCTCTCCTATTTTCCGCTCAGTACCATTTAACAGCCTCTTTAAATTTCCTGCGTGTTTAAAATAGGCGAGTCCTGTAAATAATAACGACACAATTAATATAAACAGAAAAACATTACTGTTTCTGTACTGGAGTACAGCGTAGATAGGAAAAAACCAAACAACAATAAGAGACCCAAGGGAAACATACCGGGTCAGTGCTACAACACCTATAAATACAAGCAAAAATATAACAATCATAATCCATCCGCGTAGGGAATTTGTGGCAGATGCCACAATAACAGCAGCCGATACAGCAATCCCCTTGCCCCCTTTAAAATGCAGATAAAAGGGGAAATTATGACCTATCACTACACCAAGTCCAATCACAAGCGTTAATAGATAAGTGATTTCCTCCGAACATCCAAGCCCCCGGCACATAAAGAAACGAATCACAAGTGTGGGAATAAGCGTTTTCAGCAAATCCCCCCCAAACGTCAACGCTCCTCCCTTTGTTCCCATCGTGCGCAGCGCATTTGTTGTGCCGATATTACCACTGCCCTCCTCCCGGATATCATGGCCATTCATTTTCCCGACAACATATCCTGTAGAAAAACATCCAAATCCGTAGCCTATAAGAATAAGTATAAACAGATAGGCAATCGCTATTAGTATTTCACTTGTTGCCATCATAATACCCTACTCCCTTTCCTTTCTTTCTCTAATATATATGCGGATAGGAGTACCTGAGAAACCAAAGGTATCCCTTATCCGGTTTTCAATATAACGCGTATAAGAAAAATGCATTAACTCCTTATTATTTACAAAAAGTACAAAAGTAGGCGGTTTTATCCCCACCTGCGTCATATAAAACAGCTTCAGCCGTTTCCCTTTATCCGTTGGCGGCTGGTGAAGCGCTACTGCCTCCGTCAGAATCTCATTCAAAACTCCTGTCTGAATACGCATGGTATGGTTTTGAATAACAGTGTCAATATGGTCAAACAATTTCTGCGTCCGCTGCCCTGTCAGTGCAGATATAAATATGATCTCCGCATAAGGAGCAAAGGAAAGGATATCCCGCACTTTTTTTGTATATTCTTTTACGGAATTGTTATCCTTTTCTACAGCATCCCATTTATTTACTGCAATAATCATTCCCTTGCCTCTGTCATGGGAAATCCCCGCAATTTTAGCGTCCTGCTCCGTCACTCCCTCGGTAGCATCTATCATAAGGATAACGACATCTGCGCGCTCAACGGCCGCTACTGTCCGGATAATACTATATCGCTCAATTGCTTCTTTTACTTTACTTTTCCTGCGGAGCCCAGCCGTATCAATAAAAACATATTCCACACCATCATGAACGATTTCCGTATCAACGGCATCCCTCGTCGTTCCTGCAATGTCAGAAACAATGACACGGCTCTCACCGATTAATTTATTTATCAGAGAAGATTTACCCGCATTCGGCTTCCCGACAATGGCAATCTTCGGCCGCTCGTCCTCCTCCTCTTCCAGCGTTCCCTTTTCAAAATTATCTAATACGGCATCCAGCATATCACCAATACCGAGTTTTGAAGATGCCGATACCGGATAGGGCTCACCAATCCCAAGATTATAAAACTCATATACATCCGGCATATATTTTTCAAAATTATCTACTTTATTCACAACAAGAATCACAGGTTTTCCACAGCGGCGCAACATATCTGCCACACTGTAATCCGCATCTACAAGCCCCTGACGCACATCTACCAGAAATAAAATCACATCTGCCGTATCGATTGCAATATTCGCCTGTTCCCTCATATGCAACAGCATCTCATCCTTGCTGTCCATCTCTATTCCGCCAGTATCAATTATGGAAAAAGAATGGTTTAACCATGTCACATCGGCATAAATCCGATCCCTTGTAACTCCAGGATAATCCTCTACAATCGAAATTTTCTCTCCCGCCAACGTATTAAACAGCGTTGACTTTCCTACATTCGGCCGTCCTACAATTGCCAATATTGGTTTTGCCATCATTCTCTCCATTTCTATCCATTCATTTACCTTTGCCTCAGCTGATAATATTTTATCACATTGGCACGTCAAAATGCAATCCTTAGTACCGAAATTCAAAGGCATTCTCCAAATGCTCCACCTGCCCATTCCCATACACAGCTATTACATCAAAACGACATGGCATATCCTGCGAAAAGCCATTCCTTGCATAATAATACAACGCAGACCGGCATATTTTTTTCTGCTTCTGTGTACCCACTGCCTCCATCGGACTTCCAAACTTCACGGAACTGCGGTACTTAACCTCACAAAATATAAAAGTGGATTCCTTTTTCGCCAAAATATCAATCTCACCACACGGCGTCCTTAAATTTCGTTCTACAATTTTATATTGCTTTGTTTCCAGATAATCCGAAGCAACATCCTCATATTTTGCTCCCACTCTCCTGTTATTCATACCTATTTCTCCGTTTGTATTTTACTCTGAATACGCTCCATAGAATCTACAAAAACAAGAACCTCTGCAACAATAGAATATAACTCCGGTGGAATATATTCCCCAATATCCAAAATAGATAAAGAGCGCGCCAATTTTTCATCTTTGTGAATCGGCACATCCGCCTGCTCTGCCACATCAATAATTTTTTCTGCCAGATATCCCTGTCCGGTCGCAATAACCTTAGGCGCTTTTTCGCCAGGATGGTATTCCAGCGCCACAGCTGTCTTATCTGGTTTTCTAAATTTTTTCCGCTCTTCCATTCCTTATCCTTTCCTCTATTTTTTCTCAACCCAGTTATAAATAAATGTCTCCCTGTGAATCGGACATGGCCCGTACTTTTTCAGCGCCTCCCTGTGCTCTGCAGAACCATACCCTTTATTTTTCTCAAATCCATATTCCGGATACAGCCCGGCATATTCCACCATAAGCCTGTCCCTTGTCACTTTCGCAACAATAGACGCCGCCGCAATGGAAAGGCTTTTGGCATCCCCTTTGACAATCCCCACCTGCCGGATGGGAATGTGCGGTATTGTAACAGCATCATTCAGCAACAAATCCGGCACAACATCCAGATCCTTTACGGCGTGTCCCATAGCCTCATATGTCGCCTGTAAAATATTGATTTCGTCAATCCGCGCCGGGGAGCTCATGCCGATACCGATACTGACAGCTTTTTCTTTTATCTCTTCAAAAAGCGCCTCTCTCTTTTTGGCGCTGACCTGCTTGGAATCGTTGAGGCCGACAATCTTGAGGCCCTCAGGAAGCACGACAGCGCCCGCCACAACCGGACCGGCAAAAGGGCCGCGCCCTGCCTCATCAGTCCCACATATACAATGGAAATCATCCCCGTACTTGCGCTCAAAAAAAAGCATGCCCTCTAAACGTTCCTGCTCTTTCTTATCATCTGCCAGCTTTTTCTTATACTGCTTAATCAGCTTTTGGACTCCTGTTCTCTCATCGGTCTGAAATCGCGAAAAAAGAGCATTTAACTGCTCTTTTTCCGCCTGTTCAAACAAAAGCTCTATTTCTTTAATGCTTTGCATTTTTTATCACTCCAGATTAAATAACGTCCTTCCTATAATGGAAATTTCTGAAGAACTTTCTTTTTTCACAAGCTCTCCTTTACCCTTTTTGTTGACACAATAATGCCAGCCCACTGTATCAAATTGGAGAATGTTATATCCGTTCTTCCAATCACTCAGCTTAAACTTAATGTAACCTTCCAGATATGCATCATCCACAGAAACAATATACTGATTTTCCGTTTCTTTCCAGTTTGTACACTCTTGTTTTAAAGTTTTATCCGTATAAAGTTTCCTCGTCTTAGATTGCCCTGCTTCATTGACCAGCCGGATTTCTTTGACCTGTCCGGAACGGTTATTTTCATTATTCCAGAAACGGACTTTTACATATAAATCTTTATCCTCACCGACTAACTTACCGTCATCCTCATAATCAATCATCACCGTATCATCCGCAATCTTGACATACATCTTTCTCTGCTCTTCTGCCGTTACGGTAACCGGATGTGCATCCTGAACCTCATTCTGCATAATCTGGAAAATAATTTCCAGCATATTATTGGCTAAACCGCCGCCGTCACCCTTATTTCCAAGAAAACTGGAATGGTTTGTATTAGAATTGCTCGAGTCACTGACAACCGTAACATTCTTCAGATCAAACCCATCGCTGCCACTTTGATGGCTCGGTGAACTGGAACCTGAAAATGCATTTCCATCATTTGTGTTAAAGTACGTATCCAAATAACCAAGAGAAACCATATGCTCTTTTGTATCCTCGGAAAGATTGCCATTCAACTGATCTTCAATATCCGTTGGCACAAAAGTATAAGTATTCCACAAATAATACGCCCTCTCTTTAAAGTCCTGTGAGGCGTCACAGGTACACAATTTCCTTGGATTTGCAATTGTCCCATCATAATATCCGGTCGTCTCAGCCGTTCCACTTACTACACCGTTCTCATTTGGGATTGAAATTGTCTTTATGTTCGGATAAATATCTTCCATAAAGGTACGCTCAAGGCTCTCATCATTTTCTTTTCGCGCAAGCAGGTCAAATTGAATGGAAATCAAATACAACTTCGACAGATTATTCCGGCTTCCCTTTGCATGTACATCCGTCAACACGCTGCTCGGGTCTCCATTTCCCGCCGTCACGTATATGTGTGTCTCTTTTTCAGCCGCATTTCTGGAAATACCGCCCTCTAACATTTTACCAACCATCTGGTTAAATACAAGCGGCAAGGTCATCACGGAAGATTGGCGCTGAATAATCTTCTGGCAAAGCGACCACTCCAAATCGTTCTCATAAAATGTAATATCCTCTTTTGGCTTACTTGCATTCGGATCCACATAAGTATAATACAATTCTTCCAGCATACTTGTTTCATTGACGGAATTGCCGTCAAAATCACCAGATTGAATATAATACATATCCGCACGCTCAATCATGTCTACGGTCAGCTCATTATCTGACTTTGATATCTTATTTATTTCCGCAGGAGTCATACAGATAACCTCCATATGGAAATCATCATAATCCTTTTGGTCTTTAAATTGAAACAAAGAGCGTTTTAATATATTATGGTTGGTAACACCAAAATAATCAAATGTATACTCAAACTCTACCAAAGACGGCGCTTTCGCCCAACTCTCTATCTTGTATATCAAACCGGTAAATGCTGTACTACCCATATTTTCAAACAGTACATCAAAACCTGTCCAGTAACTGTTACTTCCATCCTCTTTAATATATTCAAAATGATCGGAATACAACATATTATTATTGCTGTACTTTTCTAAATATTCCGGGTACTTCTCCGCAAGCTCTTCCTCATCTTCTACATAAACCCAACGGTCTGCATCTGTACCCGTTTTTGTAAAATTCCAATTTCTCAGGTTCTCAAGACTTGTGAATCCAAAATCACCTTTTCCCGGCTCAACCATAACCATATAACCGGGGCTTTTAAATTCCTGAAGTACATCCGTCTCTTTGGATGCTTTCCAGTTATAGCGGTCCTCCAGTGCAATATCTCGAATCTTTTTCCCTTTTTGGTCCTTTTGGAACATTTCCGGAAACTTGTTCGACAGTTTCTCTATATCATGCCAGTTTGTAGCATACTGTTGAGTCGTCTCTTTAAAAATGTCTGCAAAACGCTCTGCCGCAGTATCGTCTTTCATGGCTTCATTAATATCTTCATCCGTAAATTTCAGAGAATACAGCTTGTCAATATAGGCAAAAGGCATGTTTTCCTTTTCATCTTTTTCCCCAATCTTATAAACAGAATAGGAATTATTGGAAAACCACTGCCCCATATCTCCCTTTAGCTTATCCTGGTCCATCATAGAAGAACTCTGTGCAAAGGTTTTATTCTGGCCTTTTGCTATGTCAATTCCGATTTGCATAACATCCAGCGGTTTTTTTCCGTCTTCATCCTGCCCGAGATAAACCAACTGCTGCTGGGATTTATCCGGTACAATTTCAAGCACGACAAAGGGGTTTGTCTCACTCCCCTTTTTCCCGGAACAGGTAGGTACCTCATCCGAACATGGTTTTGCTCCGGAACCCTCTTTTCCTTTCTGATTGCTTCCCTCCGTGGTAACCGGCACGCCCTTTCGGACTGCATCACCGGTCACATAGGGCTCTTTTGCCTCAAATTTTCCAAATACATTGGTTTTCCAAAGGGCAAAAAAGGCTACCGTACAAACAACAGCCAGTGCCATTGTGATACCGGCATACTTTATCCGGCTTTTCCGTCCTGAACCAAACGAATTCTGTCTATTACTATTATGAATCATGAACGCCGCCTCCTTTACACTTGTTCCGTATATGGACATCCTGTTTGCATTCAAAAACATACTCGGAAGCCATATCCTTATTGAGTTTTAACTCAATATGAATGGTACTTTCATCGGCATCATCCGGCTTTGCCGAAAAACTCTCCACATCCTCACACAAAAGATGTTTTTTATCTGCCGTTAGCGATGTGTCTCCGTCCGAGACATTTTTAAAATACAAATTATTACCTGACAAATAATAATAATAAATTTCCTTTTTTTTCAGTTTCGTAACGATAGCTCCTGTAGACATATCTGTCTCATCCACTTCCTCGTCACTCTCAATTACCATAAGATTTTGGGAATCCTTCCATGTCACATGATTTCCCTCTATCGTATGGCTGACCATATGATTCACCGCATCTTTCGCTTCATTTTGTATTGCCACTCTCGCCTGTGTCTGACTGGTACTGCGCATCGTATAGCCAAGCAGGGCGAGAAGAGCAGTCATAACAACGGCTGAAACTGCTACGGCAATCAGCATTTCCACCAGAGAAAATCCCTCTGTAAACCCCTTTTGCGAAGAATAACCCCGTTCTGTTTCACATTCCTGATACACGAGTACCACCACCTTTCTACCTTATTGTACCTCTACATAATGCTTTCCGGTATCCGTAACCATATAAACAAGATAGGAAGTTCCGCCAGAAGCTGTTACATGCATCTCTCGCGGTGCCTCCGAATTATTTGTGCCACTTACTTTCTGATATAAAAAGGTACCGTCTTTTTTCGTAATTCCTACACAGATATCTGTTGTACCGCTTTCTGACAAAGTCACCGTGCGGTCCGGAAGGGAACTGCCATATTCGTCCCTTACATCATAGATTACATTAACAGAAATTGACTCCGCGCTGCCAATCTCCTTTTCACTTCCCCCTGGAGCAGGAGCAGCAGCTGAATTCGTAATCGTGCGGTAATATTTTCCATTATGCACAAACACATGCAGATACTGTGTTTCTTTCCCCGCCATATCTTTTGACTTTAATGTTTTCAGTCCATTTTCTATTCCATAGGCAACCTGTTTAGTATCGGTTGACCTGAGAAAACCAAACCCGAGGGTAACCATTCCTACAAGGATAGACATAACGGCTATCAGAATCATTAATTCAATTAAAGAAAAGCCTGAAAGATTTCGTTCTCTCTTCTTGTTCATTTTATGTCCACCTCCATAAATCATTAATTCTGTACGTCATTCTTTGTCCAGTTATCATACGAGATACAGCGGGCTGCCTCCGTCGGATTATCTGTCAACTGACCATTGAAGCCCTTAAATATTTTTGCCAGATCAGGGTCCGATTTGATATATTCCATAATCTGGTCCATCAAAACCATGTCCGCTTTTAACGTAGGATTCGAAGCATGACGTATTGTCACTTTTCCAGCTGAAAGAATAAGTCCGGTAAAGTTATTACTCACTTCAACTTCTACACCCTCACCGGCAATGACAAGTCCTCTGTCAATGGTAACTGGCACCGTTCCAGACGAGGAAGCTATCATCTGAATTTTAGCGCCACCTGAACCCGATGTAAATTCTGCCGGAACATCAACTGTTCTCGTTGTAATATCTCCGGTCTCAAGAATCCGTCCTGAAACAAGACGCCCTGAAACAGATGTATTCTCTGAGTCATCCAATCTCATAGACCCTGTACTTCCCGATGCAAGAAGCGTCCTCTGAAAGCCCACATAATCATATCCCTGCCTGCGGCCATCCGTAAGAAGCTCATTTTTCGGTGTCCCGGAATTTGAAAAATAATCGTTGTCCTGCCCCTTTGCCAACAGGCTCGAACCAGACTGTTTGCTATAATTATTTACAATATTTCCGGCAATCAGATACAAATGCGGTGAAATCTTCATTCCCGAACTATCGTTATCACTGATATATACATCCGCACGCTCATCCAAAAGCTCTCTATTCGGCATCTTGTTGCCATCTTCGTCAAGACCGTCTTCATCCATATAATACTGCCGGAAATATTTGTTAGCAGAATCGGCGTCCTTAAAATTCAGATAATAAAATACATATCCGTCCCCAACCGTATTTGTGTAATTCTTTGTATAAGGCTCTGCTGTGTTGAGCAGGCCGCTAAAATCATTGAGCAGTCCCTCTTCGTCAATGTTTATTTTCTCCGTAACAGCAACCGGGTTATGGCCCTCCATGTTTTCTTTGCCTGTAGTAATATCCCCTTCGTCTACATACGGCTTTATATACTTATCCGGTACAAGATACACCAACTGATTACTCTTTACAGCAAGAGACTCGCCCATCATAATATCAGAAGTATCCGCCTGAGAACCATCTGCATTTTTACGGGAAACAAAGGTACGTCCTGCCAAAATCAGCTTCTGCAGTCCATTTGCTTTTAGCCATGTATTTTTCCCATTGACAAGAATTGCACTGCTGTAATCGGACTGCTGGGTGTCCGAAATATCATTTTCCTTGCTGTAACTATATCCGTAATATTTTCCATTTAAGTCAACTACACAATTATCCGTGGCGATGTCCAGGTCATTCGCAATATAGGCATTGGCATTCAACTTGAAGTTTGTCGTATCCTGCATACTTTCTGCTGAACCGCCGTCATAAGTCAGCCGGATATTATTCAACCACAAATCGGCTGCACCAGACTCCCCTGCCAAATCAACGGTTGCACCAGGAAGGATATCCATGCTGCCTCTGCTAATCATCCTCTGGCTGTTAAAATTCACCTGAGCATTCTGAGCCACCTTAATTCCCTGCCCTTTCTTTATATCTCCAAGTGAAGTCCCGGCATATATATTTCCTGTAAAATTTGTCGCCGCTGATGATGTATTTACAAGAAGGGTATCATCCGAGACAGAAATATAGTCTCTGAGCTCGCCTAATGTAGAATCTCCCTCAAACTTATAGTCCGGAACCGTCATGACAATATCCGTATCTATCGTAGAACGGTAGCCTGACGCATCCGTGTAGTCAATCAGAAGATTTTTTATCGTCATATAATATCCGTTTTTCTTATCTTTTTTTATCACATACTCATATTGCGTTTTTCCACTTTTCAATTTTACCGCATCCGGCAGTGTTGATAATTTCTTTACTCGATTCAAATTGTCTTCATGAGAACCACAGCCCTGCAGAACTTTTAACTGACTGTCAAAATCATCAAAAAATTTCTGCTGGGTTCCTGTTACCGGATCCACAAACAGGTTACCAAAATCCTCCGACTGTGTCTTGACATCCGGAATTGCTTCACCCTTCAGTTTTTTTCCCATCAGAGTCATAAACATCTTGGCAAACTGATCTTTTTTATTTTCTGTCGTCTGATTCAGATAATGATCTAATATATACTGATAGGCATCATCTGCTGATTCACTGGCATACTGGACAATTCCAGTCTTTACCTCTTCGAGAATCCCCTCAGTCTGATAAAAATTATCAGTCGAATTCCTGTCCACATAAACAGCTGTAATATAATGTGTGGCCACCGTAAGAGCAATCAGTCCAACCGCCGCAAGAAAAGTAACCCCAATGATAACTGACACCATAGAGGAACCTTCTTTCAGCCGCTTATTCTGAAAGAATTCTCTTATCTTATGAAATACTGCCATGCCGTTTACGCCCCCTTCTTATCCGGATTAATTTGATTTTGAAGATTTTAACTGCACCAGACGGTCAGCCTCGTTGTAAATGCCGGATGCATTTTTTATATATACATCTACTTTGATTGCCGCAATCCTCTTTCCGGTTTCTCTCTTTACCACATTCTTGTCAAACTGCACGATCGGTGAAGTCCCGGCTTTTTCTATGCCGTTTGTAAAATATTTTGCCTTATTATAGTCGCCTGCGGAAGCCGGATTTAATGGTTCCGGATTGTCCGGACCGTTACTTATACTGTTAATATCCAGTACATAACCAGAAGGTTTCCTTATCGATGAATCAACATTCGTTGACGGAGTATCCTGTAAGACAAAATAAAAATTCAATTTACTGATACTATCACTCTCAGAGAAATTTAAAAATCTGACCTCTGCCTTTTCGCTTGTAATATTTTGATTTAAAACTTTATAAAAAATATAAATATTTTTTAATTTACTCGTCTCAATCTTTGTATCGCGGATTGTAAATATTTTTTTCTCACCGCCATACCAAAACTTATAATATCCCTTAATCCAATATATGTCCCTTCCCGCATCTGTTGTCTTTTCTACATCAATACATAATGCCCTTTGCATGCTGTTTAATATAGAATTTTTATTCGTTGACTGGTTTTCGTAATAAAACTCACTCAATGCAGTCTCCGCCTGGTCAGACTCCTGCAATACTGCATTATTGGGCGAATAAACCTCTTTTAACTCTGGTACCTCATAGGCATTATATGTTTTATCATTGCCGCTGCTGTCTTGTGCCGCATATTTATAATCCACATCTGCTATTACATGATAAGTAAAACCATCCAATGTAATATCCTGTGTCACAACTGCTTTCTGATCCGCATTATTCACTGTCACAGTCCAGTTCGGCCCGGCCGTGGACGAAGGGTCCGGCGTCGCCTCCAGCTGTTCAAATCCCTGGATGGCATTCAGCTCCTCCATAACTGTCTCACCTGCCACATTAGCCTGCTGGGTATCCCTCCCCCTTGAAGTGGAGACAGACGCATTTGTAACATAAGCCAGTATCGGAATCGTCAATATTGCCAATACGGTAACTGCAATAATCACTTCTACAAGAGAAAAGCCCTCGCGCATTTTATAGTGATGATAAGTATTCTGTCTCATCCGTCCCTGTCTCCTTTCCTGAGCATGTAGACAGCCTGCCAGGCACGCTGTCCGTTATTTTACTGTACCAAATATATTTTTCGACCCGATTGTAATACCAGAAATATCCGGCTCCTCATACATAACACCATTTCCATTCATTGCATAGTAATTGACTGACATTGTCCCGCTCAGCTTTCCGGTGCTGGAGTCATATGTCAGAGATACATCTGTAACCGCCATATGCTCTTCATTTTCTGAAATCCAGTCTAATGCCTTTTCTATCTGTGCTAAGCTTCCGCTTATTGTCAATTCATATGGGGTAACTTTTCCAACCATCTCATGGACAGGGACTAAGATTTCCGGATCCACTTCCGCCCCTCCGGGGCTTGCCACTGCAGAAGTATCCGTTGTTCCGGCGCTGTTGGCTGTGCCAGCGCTGTTGGCTGTGCCGGCGCTATCTCCCCCTGTACCCAAAAGATTCCCCGCATTAAAAAAGGTCTGTTCTACTCCCGGATCAATAGCCTTTACTCTGATTCCTGTCTTTATCATCATCCGGTAAACATTATATATCGCCTTCGGCTGGGTCATACGACTTGGAAACTTATCCATAAATTCTGTCATTTCCTCTGTATACGCCGGTGTCTCCTTCTTCAGCTGGTTCACCTGCAGCTGAAGAGTACTCAAAAAACTAATCTGGCTCTGATAGTGAGCTGTCTCCGTTTCTAACTCTAATACCTTGTCTGCATTTGGCTGATAGAGCAGAAAAAATGTACAGACCAGAATGAGCAGGCCAGCCAAAATCAAGACAACACGTTTCTGATTAATTGACATATCACTGCCCCCCTTCTGCCGTTGCCAAAATAGAACTGATATAGGAAAATTCTAATGTGTATACATACTGTTTTTTCTTTGTTAATGCCTCCGTAGATTCCGAAATCTGTGCAATCGTAACATTCTGAATATTTTCTATTTTATTTAACTGCATCTGCAGTTTAGAGAGCGATGAGAGGCGGTCCACGGATACAGCACTTATTGTAACTTTCATCTCATCCGCCACAATACTCTGAATTTTAAACGATTTAGGGCACAAATCTGATATCCGGTCTAATAATGCGTGAAAATGATTTCCATGTGTATCAATACCGGCTTTCACCATTTTATACATCCCATAATCCGTTACAATCTGAGTCAGCTCAGTAAATTCGGTCTGAACGGATGCCATTGCATCATGCCTCTCCCTGGCTATATCCCTTTCTTCCGTGGCCATCAAAACCTGAAAAACCGATAATCCTGCTAACACTCCACTGAGTAAAAATAATCCGATAAATATGAGTATAGCACCTGTCAATGCTCCCTTTTTTGCTTCTTTCCTGGCTATCTCCCTGGGAATGAACCGCACCGGCTTAAATACTGCGCCAAAACAGTTAATATATTGAAGAAGCGCGGCATCCATGGACACCTTACGGTTAAAACGGATCCCCACTAACTTTTCCGGCTTGCTTACCGGAATTCCAACCTCATTGGCAATCAACTCATGAATTCCAACTACAGCACATCCAATACCGGCACATATAATTTCCTTAATAGGTTGAGCTTTAAATTTAGAATTATAATATTCCACAATACGGAAAATGTTGCTAATCATGTATTCCCCATTGTCTGTAACTTCAATCCTCTTTTCTAAAGAAAAATCTCCTGTTGGATTTTCTTCACTCAAATGTCCCACCAGCACCCGCTGGGTATTCAGCATGCGATATGCCTCTTCAATATCCCTTACCTGAAAAGCCGGTTCGTGGACCACAACCTCAGCAAACGCATTAATCCCATAAGGAATGGTACGCTGCAGCAAAAGATTTTCCCCTGTCATAATATTTACCAGCGTGGACTCACGATTTAACTGCACCGACATGATAACCCCTTCCGTTACCTGCCGTCTCATAATCTCAAAAATACTATTTCCGTCTGCCTCCAAAGCCACAACATTCATACCTATTGTATTGGCTAGTGTATAATAACAATCCACCATATCGGAAGGTATGGCAAAAATCCGGACATCCTGAACTTGCGAGGCATCCTTGTCCTGTCTGGGCGCTCCCTGGAGCAGGTACGAAAAGATATAACTGTCAGAATCTACCGGAAACAAATCAGAAACCTGGCTCATAACAAGCTGCGATATTTTTGTTTTATTTACTACCGGAATTGTTGTTTCCCTGCTCGCGATTTTAGAGGACGCAATCGTAAAAATAACGTCCTTCGTATGAATCCCTTTTTCCTGGCATGCCGTTTTTATCCTTCTGGCAACCTCTACAACATCCGAAATCATACCGTCTACAAAAGCATGCTCCGGTGTCGGTATACGCACACATCCATATATTGTTGGGTTATTCATGGCATTATCCATATGTACAATATGGGTTGTCCTTGAACCCACACGTACCACAACCACTTTTTTTGCCATCTAGCTCTCCTCCTGACGCATTCTCTTTGCTGCTTTTACAGCACTCAAAAGAGCTTGAAAACTCTAAAAGCAACAAAACGCTTTTGTAATAATTTTTTAGTTCATCCCCATAGCCCAATTCATATACCACTCATATAGCATGTTTCCCCACAATGCTGCTATCCACACACCAATGGATAAATAGGGACCAAACGGAAATTTTCCTTTTTTCTTCGTGACCAGTATTTTTGTCCCCTCTACCAGAACACCCAGGACAGAGCCCAAAACAATAGCAAACAAGCCGTGTCCCCAACCAATACAAAGTCCGGCGCATGCCATTAATTCTACATCACCAAGTCCCAGTCCGCTCTTTCCAGTCGCAGCACGGAATAACAGGGCGCATAATAGCAGAAAAAGGCCTACCGAAACGAAGCCAATTACATAATAAGTCCACTCATTCAAATGTAAAAAAAGATGTATCAGCCCCACTGCTAATAAAAGAAAGTCTGCTGCCGTCGGAATCATCATAATCCGGTAGTCAATGACACTTATCACAATTAGTATTGAAGTCATCGTACAGTACAAAAAACTGTCCACATTCCATCCGTTCACGAAAAATACCACCAGATAAAGTAACCCATTGAATCCCTCAATGACAGGATACTGGATGGATATCCCCGCCCCACAGTAGCGGCATTTTCCTCTGAGAAACAGCCAGCTAAAGAGCGGAAATAAGTCATACCAGCGCAATTTGTGATTGCAATGTAGACAATGAGAACCCACTGTGACAATGTTTTCTCCCTTTGGTATCCGGTATATGCAGACATTCAGAAAGCTTCCGATGACAATGCCATATAAGAATACAATTATGTAGAGAATGTAATGTTCCCATGCCATAGCGGATTCTCCTCTTGTACAAGTTGTTCAGATATAGTTAGCTTTTAAGATTAGTTCTTAACCTCAAAATCTCCCATATAATCTCCTGTTACCTTTGCACCAGCAGAATCCTGAACAGTAACAGTAATTCCAATTGTTGAACCGCTGAATGTCCAAGCACAATGAATCTGTGCAGCTGACTGACATTTTGAAGAAGACAAATCAATCGCAGTTTTACCCATTAATTTTGATACTTCATCCGCAATTGTACTACTACCAGCAGCAGGGAATGTTGCCTGATTACTGGCAATCGCCATATCAAACGAACCGGATGTTGAAACCTGCTGGGATGCCACTGCATTATTGACCGCACTTAATAGTGAATCCAACGCCGTAATATCCTTGCTCTCTTTTGATTTTGCGATATTTGGCAGTACCGCCAGTGTAACAACACCAATCAGAATTGCCATAATAGCAATTACAATAATCAGCTCAACAAGGGAGAAGCCCTCTCTCTCGCCAGCCAGATACTTCTGAATCTTTTTCTTCATACCCATACACTCCTTTTTATTTTTTTACCCTTCCTTTTGGGATAATCAAGGGCAGTTCGTCTACTCTGCGCCACAGAGTAGATTATATTATAATAATTATAGTATTTTTGTGGGAATATGTCAATTTCTTTTTAGATACTCGTGGTATTTTTTCAATAATTTTACAAATATTTACAGATTGTGATATATTTATTGATATGTGTATGTGATTATGCTGCAATCACATTACGGGTGCTGTTGTAGCATCAGGTGGCGGTTTTGCCTTTCCGCGTATAAGTACATACGGGCTTCCTCGCATTTGGAGGTGATGCCTATGAGGAAAGTATTACGAAAGGTCAGCAAGTATTGTTTGACATTGTAGGTGTCGTTGCCACCATAATCCGTACTTTAGTTTCACTGGTGCGGCTGGTGTATGACAAAAAACAACGGGCAGTACGCTCTGCGAACTGCCCCTATGTTAAACAAAAAAGCAACCGCCCGACCAAGGTTTAGGTTGCTTTTTACTTAAGTAACTATTAACCAATGCAAAACCGTCTGCTGCGGCTGTACCTTTTCTATCACATATTATATAGATTTTATTCAATTTGTCAAATCTTTTTTGCATGAAGGGCATCCCAGGCGTCCTCCTCCGAAAGCGCATAATACTTCTGCAATTTATCCGCAATCTCTTTTTCTTTTATTCCGTAATCCTTGCTTAATAACTGCATTAGTATGAGGATTCCATTCTCCTGCTCTTTACTCTGACCTTCCATCCGGCCCTCGATTCTTCCTTCTTCAATCATTTCCTGTATAGCCTGACACATATTGTATCCCTCCTCTTCCTTGTATCGTTCCTGTTTTTCCGTGAAACCTTTAATTCCCATTAGTACACTGACCGTCCTCGCAGTCTCTTCGTCCATTTTTTGATATTCCGGATTTTCCTCCAGCATTTTTTTCAGCCCTTCCCTGTTTCTGCGAAATGGCAACAGGGCAAACACCGTCTTCAGGGAGGTCTTAAACCCTGTATAGTCTGCCAGGTCGTTTACACAAATAAGCCGCATGGGATAATCTGCAAAATATTTCTCCCATTCCTCTCCGGACGTACCAGTGCTTTCCAGACCAAAATCCATCATATCTTTTAAACAGCACGGGCCATCCCACCTTTCCACCCCATGATACAGACAGAGCGTGTAAACCGGGGCTATCCTGTCCTGCCTGCGGAATTTCCCGAGGCGCTCTCCGGCATTTTTATAGACTCCGACGCCCTCGCTGTCCTTCCTGCTGTTCTCCCTCTGCACATGGCGGATCTGCTTCCGATACTCCAGGCAGTCATACTCCATGATACGCCACGGCATAATATAACTTATGTCATTCTGCGCCTCTATGGCCAGTATCTTTAAACAGGCTCCGGACTTCAGATGTTTTATGATATCCCGGATTCTTTGTCCTTCCTTTTCTGCCGGCTCTGCAGCATATACTTCAGAGGCTTCCATCATCTCCTGCGGTTTTATGACTTCACGTCCTCCAAAGTAAAAACAGTTAAAGACATCCGCAAAGCGCTCATTATCCTCCAAATAGGACAATACGGCATTATTTTCTTTTCCCATACGATTCCTCCCTATTCTTGTCAGATATTACACTACAAACAATGGAACATCATTAAATATTTGCTCCATTTTCCGGCAGGAATCAGGTTCGCTGACATCCCGCCTTTTGCCCATTCCGGGCAATCATTTCTCGTTGAAAACAGCAGAAACGCCATTAAACCTTAGAAATTTTGATTTTTAGATTTATCGACAGTCCGGTTAATGACCATCTGTAAACATTATAAGACATTCTTTTACATTTGTCAAGTTAAATATTTTGTCCTTCATTTTTAATTTGAACCAGTTTTACTGATACAGCTGGTGTATGACACCGCTAAAGATAAAAAAAATGGGTAGTACACTCTGCGAACTGCCTTTATGTTAAGCAAAACCGTCTCTTGCAATTTTTTGCAACTGGCATTCTTATCACACATTCCCTGCATTCTCGTAAATACTGAGCATTGGCATAACGATAGAACCAACAACACCGCCAACAAGGACAGCCAGCACAATAATAATCATTGGCTCCATGGCAGTTGTCAGGTTTTTTGTCGCCTCCTCTACCTCCGCTTCATAATACTCCGCTACTTTATCTAACATCTGCTCTGTTGTTCCGGTATCTTCACCAATTTTCAGCATATGGTGAAGCATTGGCGGAAATATCTCTGCATCAGCAATCGGCTCTGACATAGGAACCCCCTCCATCACCTGATCCCGGCACTCATACAGGGACTGTCTTATGACCCTGTTCTCTATAACATCAGAAACAATTTGTAACGCCTCAACAAGTGACACACCCGAAGCAATCAGTGTTGACATCGTCATTGAAAATTTTGCCGCCGCATTTTTTACAGCAAAATTCTTAATCATAGGAATCACCAGTGCAAGCTGACTCGTAACATACTTGCCGGTCTCCGTACTTTTTGCCACCATAATCAGCACAATAAAACCAACAAGACCGCCTATCACCCAGACAATATTATTAACCATAAAATCACTGACAGCAATTACCATCTGTGTCGGAAGCGGAAGTTCTTCCCCCATCTCCTCAAATGTCTGCTGAAAATTCGGAATAACCGTTACCATCAAAACGATAACGACAGCAACCGCAACAATTAATACAACAATCGGATAAATCATAGCCGAGCGCACCATGGAAGACAGTTTCATATCTTTATCGAACTGATTACAAATCCGGTCAAAAGCAATTTCCAGATTTCCGGTTGCCTCCCCGGCAGCCACCATATGGACTAAAATATCCGGGAACACTTTTCCCTCGGCCGCCATAGCATCTGCCAGCGAATCCCCCTTTTCGACATTTACCTGAACATTAGTCAGAGCTTTTTTCAGTTCCTTACTCTCAGTCTGGTCGCATACCATACGAAGCCCCTCAATAACAGTAACACCCGCATTCAATATGCTATAGAACTGCTTACAGAATATTGTGATATCCTTTTTTTTGACAGGGTTTCCAATCGTGATATTCCAGCTGGCATCATCCAGAGATTTTGTTTCATGGATATCCGTCACCATAACGCCGTCTGCCTTCAGCTTATTAATCGCCTGCTGTTCATCAGAGGCCTCCACAATCCCCTTTTTCTCTTTTCCATTCCTATCTGTTGCGGTATACTTATATTTTGCCAAATATATTCCTCCTTTTAGAACAGACGCCGTGCCAATGAATTTTTATCCTGAGCAAACATGAGGGCATCCTCTTTTGTTATTTCCCGTTTCTGGTATAATTCCAACAAAGCATCATCCATTGTAATCATTCCGCTCTGTTTACTTGTCTGTATAATTGAGGTAATCTGGTGAGACTTGCCCTCGCGGATCAGATTACGAATTGCGCTGTTGGCAAACATAATCTCAAATGCCGCTACACGTCCTCTCTTATCTGCGGTTGGAAGGAGCTGCTGAGAAATGATTGCCTCCAAAAGAGTGGCGAGCTGCAAACGTATCTGTCCCTGCTGTTCCATTGGAAATACATCAATAATTCGGTCAATCGTTGCTACTGCCCCAATAGTATGTAATGTCGATAAAACAAGATGCCCTGTCTCTGCCGCCGTAACTGCAGTGGCAATTGTATCTAAATCACGCATCTCCCCCACTAAAATGACATCCGGGTCCTCCCGGAGCGCCGCGCGCAGCGCCGCTGCATAAGACTGTGTGTCAATGCCGATTTCGCGCTGGTTTACAATGGATTCCGAATGGGAATGTAAATACTCAATCGGGTCTTCCAGCGTAATAATATGTTTCTTATATGTTTTATTGATTATATTTATAAGGGAAGCAAGCGTTGTAGACTTACCACTTCCCGTCGGCCCCGTCACGAGGATGAGTCCTCGTTTTTTCAGTGTCAAATCAATGACCGCATCCGTTAATCCGAGCTGTTCCGGCGAAGGTATCTCTGTATTGACAAGACGGATAACAAATGACATTGTTCCCCTCTGCTTAAATACATTGACACGAAACCTGCCTACCCCTTTAACCGCATACGAAAAATCCACTTCACCGTCTTTGTTAAAACGCTCTACCTGCCGGGCGGGAATCATCTCTTCCACTAACGCCTTGGCATCCGCAGGCATAATCCGGTCAGCATTCAATGTGACCAGTTCGCCATTAATACGACATCTTGGCGGAATCCCCACAGATACGTGAACATCCGACGCCCCAAGCTGTCTTGCCGCTTTCAGTAATTCAGTTATTGTCATACATAAACCCCTCTTATTTTCTAATCTGCTGCAATCCTCTCCACTTCAGAAATTGATGTGATACCCTGAAGTACGAGTTTCGCTGCCCCCAGACGAAGTGTTGTCATCCCCTCAGACAAAGCAGTTTTCTGGATTACATCTGCTCCACTCTGCGATGCAATCGCCTGACGTACCGCAGGAGAAACTGTCATAATCTCATATACGCCAATTCGTCCTCTGTACCCGGTTCCGTTGCAGTAGGAACAGCTATTCCCTCCCGGCTCGTATATCGTCGGTGTGGACTGACCACGCAGGCGCAGGCGCATTTTGTCCATATCATTCATGACATGGGGCCGCTTGCATTTCGGGCACAATCTGCGCAGCAGACGCTGAGCGATAATACCTTCTACAGAATCAGCAATTAAATAAGATTCCACACCCATATCCTCTAAACGGGTAATGGTACTTGCCGCACTGTTTGTATGCAGGGTACTTACTACAAGATGTCCCGTAATAGCTGCTTTTACAGCAATCCCCGCTGTCTCCTCATCACGTATCTCACCAATCATAATGATATCCGGGTCCTGACGCAGAATCGAACGCAGCGCTGACGCAAACGTCAGTCCTGCTTTTTCATTTACCTGTACCTGGTTAATGCCGTCCACATCAGCCTCAACCGGATCCTCAACAGTGATAATATTCACATCACCGGAATTAAGTTCACTGAGAACGGTATACAGCGTTGTGGATTTACCACTTCCTGTCGGTCCGGTTACAAGTATTATGCCATGCGGTTTATGCACAAGCTGCTCAAAACGACGCATTTCCTCCTCCGGAAACCCAAGCTCGCTCTTATCTCTTGTAAGCGCTGATTTAGATGCCAGACGCATAACAACTTTTTCCCCAAATACAGTGGGGAGACTTGACACACGGATATCATATTCAACACGGTTAAACCGCTGTGTCATTCGTCCATCCTGCGGCGCCCGCTTTTCGGATATGTTCATTCCACTTATAATTTTAATACGTGCCACAATGGCATTGAGAAGTTCCTTTTCATAATGCATCATTTCCTGCATTACACCATCAATTCGAAACCGGACACGAACGCTGTTTTCCAATGCCTCAATATGAATATCACTGGCACGCTCATTCACGGCCTGCTCAATGATTTTATTTACGAGAAGAACAATAGGTGCATTATCCACCTCGTCATTCCCCTCCGGGTGAGCCATCTTGCTTCTGGCACTCTGCTGCTCCCTCTTCTCCTTTGTATATTCCTCTGCCATTTTAGACACCTGGGAATTTCCATAATACCGCTCGATTCCGAAATAGATATCTGAGGCTGTAGCAACCATGACATCAATCTGCATGTTTGTGACAATAGCGAGATCATCAATTGCCATAATGTCCAATGGATCGACCATGGCTACACGGAGAATATTTGGATTTTCAGGGTCCAGCTCAAAGGGGAGCACATTGTGTTTCCGTACAATGCTTTCCGGCAGGAGAGAAATAACCTCAGGCGCCAGCTTTGCCTCACGAATTCTCGCAATTGGAAATCCCATCTGACGGTGCAGCGCCTCTGCAATTTCATTTTCATCTACAAATTTCAGTTCCATTAAGGTGTCGCCAAGCCGGAGTCCCAATTCTCTTTGCTTTGCCAACGCCTCTGTAAGCTGTTCCGCGGTAATTACACCTGCGTCAACCAGCAAATCCCCCAAACGTTTTCTTTTTCTACCAATCATATCCATCCCCCATATCGGAGTGGCTCAGCTGCATAGACACTCACATATTACTGATTTGTTTCCATCTGCTGTTCTTCTTTCGCATTTTTTGATTTTCTCAACTTAATTCCAATCGCAATTCCAACTGCTGCAACAGCAGAAAACATCACAAGGCGAATCAGATAATATACAAATGCTGCGAATAATTCCATCCGTCATACCTCCCTTTCTGTGTTTGAATATATTTTTATGAACTCACCTTTTATTGGCCTTTTTATCTTCTATTGGCAAGCTCTGAAGAGCACGCCCAATCTTATTAGCCTTTTTATCTTCTGTTGGCGAGCTCTTTTGTCACATCTTCCCATGTGATACCACATTCTGCCATCAGTACCATCATATGGTACAGAAAATCTGCAATTTCATACTTTAACTCCTCGGCATCGGGATTTTTAGCTGCAATAATTATTTCCGATGCCTCTTCCCCGCATTTTTTTAAAATTTTATCAATTCCTTTTGTAAACAGGTAGTTTGTATAAGACCCCTCTTTTGGATTGTTCTTCCTCTCCATAATGGTTTCAAAATCTTCCTGCAATATAGTAAGAGGATTAATATCAATGTAATCCTTTTTGGCCAGAGGCTTAAAAAAGCAGCTGTATGCACCGGTATGGCAGGCGCCTCCTACCTGATGTACTTTGGCAAGAATTGTATCGTTATCACAATCCAAAGTAAGTTCTTTGACATACTGATAATGCCCGGATGTCTCTCCCTTGCACCACAGCTCTTTCCGGCTCCGGCTGTAATACGTCATTTTTCCGGTATCACAGGTACTGCGGTAGGATTCTTCGTTCATATACGCCATCTGCAGAACCTGCCCTGTGCGGTAATCCTGAACGATACAGGGAATTAGTCCCCTCTCATCGGTTTTGAACTCAGAAAAATCCATGGCTGATTCAAATGTGTTAACAGCAATACCTGCCTCTTTTAATTTTCTTTTTACTTTATACAATTCCTTATTCTCGTAATAATTTGTCGATACACCAAGTACGCCCGGAATCTGCATTAACTCCTCCAGGTCATTGCGCAGCAGGCTGTCGCGGATAATGACAGTTTTTCCACAGTTTTGAATTTTATTTTCCAAAACCCTGCCGGCATCCACATGTTTTAAAAGCAGAGTATCCACTGAAAAAGAAATTTTATCAAAGGCCAGCTCTTCATCCACTTCCACCAAAATTTTACTGCTCCCAAAACGGCCGACTGCTTCTTTTACCAGCGCTATGGTCGGACAAATATCATATTTTATCACTACCCGGTCCGCTCCTGTATAAAACGCCTTTTTTACATCCTCAAATCGACCGGCATAAATACCTGTTAAAAAAGGAATATCAATACGCTTGCCGATCTCTTTTAACGCAGAGAGAAATTCCTCCCGCTCCTTCTCAATTTTGGAGTAATTATATATAAATAATTCATCTGCCCCGGCAAAACAATAATTTTCTGCCTTACGGATAATATTTGCTGCAATTTCATTCTCAGCATTAATAAACGGAATTAATTTTTTATATGCCACTTTTCTTCTCCTAACTTTTTATAACATACCTTTTGTAGAAAGCACGCCGTCTATCCTTGTATCCAGCCTGGATGCCATATCCATTGCCTTCGCCACAGCCTTGAACATCGCCTCTACCACATGATGGGTATTTTCTCCTGCCAGCTCACGGATATGCAGATTCATCTGCGCCCCGCTTGCGAGTCCCATAAAAAACTCTTTTATAACTTCGGTCTCCATTGTACCAAGGCGGTCGGCCTTTAACTCAGCATCATAGGCAAAATATGTACGTCCGGAAAAATCAAGAGCTGCTAAAATAAGCGCATCATCCATCGGCAGAATCATATGCCCAAAACGGGTAATTCCCTGTTTATCCCCCAGCGCTTTATAAAATGCCTGCCCCAGCACAATTCCGGTATCTTCTGCCGTATGGTGGGAATCTACATGAGTATCTCCCTCTACATGTACCGTTAAGTCAAACAGCCCGTGTCTTGCAAATCCCTCCAGCATATGGTCAAAAAAACCAATGCCCGTATCAATATCATAATCTCCGGTACCATCCAAGTCGAGTGCAACTACGATCTCTGTTTCCCGTGTACTCCTCTCACACTTTGCATAACGGCCCATACAGCAAATTCTCCCCTCATTCATTTACCTTATACTGGATAATATTCTTATCTTTTATTATACCTTTTTCCCATCCAAAAAGCAAGATACTCCTGCTCTCCATTTTTCATACAAATCCGGCCGTCTCTGTTTTGTCCTGTTTTCGGATTGCTCCTGCCGCCACTTTCTTATATTTTCATGATGGCCGGACAGCAAAACTTCAGGCACCGCTTTCCCACGAAACTCCGGCGGCCGCGTATATTGCGGATATTCCAAAAGCCCATCCGAAAAACTTTCCGTCTCTGCTGACTCATCATTATTTAACACTCCCGGCACAAGGCGTCCAATTGCATCCATCAGAACCATGGCGGGTAATTCCCCCCCGGTAAGGACATAATCGCCAATAGAAACATAATCGGTCACTATCTCCTCGAGGACACGTTCATCAATACCCTCATAATGCCCACACAAAAAAACAAGAGTTTCTTCTCTGACAAGCTCCTCAGCCATCCTCTGGCTGAACACTCCTCCCTGGGGCGTCAGATAAATTACTCTCGGCCGTTCCCCTTCCTCTTCACAAATAGCTTCATAACAACGGTAAACCGGTTCTGCCGCCATCACCATCCCGGCTCCGCCGCCATAGGGATAATCATCCACTTTTCGATGTTTATTCCGTGTATAATCGCGGATATCAAGGATTTTCAGTTCTACAAGCCCTTTCTGGATGGCGCGCCCAAGTATGCTGGTATTCATTCCCTGATAAATCATGTCCGGAAACAGCGTCATAACATAATACTTCACACTTCCATCAATCCTTTCATGACATGGGCCACAATGTTTTTTTCTTTTACGTCTACTTTCTTGATGCAGTCCGGTATCACCGGAAAGAGAACTTCCTCTCCCTCTTCCGTCTCAATGGCAAAAACATTATTGGCCCCCGTCTCAATCGTATCTGTTACCGTACCGATATAGTTACCATCTTCATCCTCAACTTTACAGCCAATCGCATCACAGAGAAAATATTCGCCCTCCTTGAGAGGAATCGCATTGTCCCTTGTCACCATCAAGTCACACTTGCGAAACCGCTCAACCTGTTCTATTGTATTAAATTCACGAAATTTAACAATCACCAGCTTTTTAAAAAATTTCACTGACTCTACATGTAAATCAAGATTTCCTTCTCTTGTCACCAGAATCACTTCATCACATGATTTATATCGTTTGACATCATCTGTTGTCGGGAAAACCTTAACTTCTCCCCGCAGGCCGTGCGTTGTAGTCACCACGCCAATTCGCAGCATATCTTCCATGTAAATCTCCATTCCGGAGCGTATGCGACGGGGCGAGGAGAAATTCGCATATGCGGCAGGCTTGCCGCATTGCGATTCTCTCC